>NZ_JBBBNV010000023.1:0-73975 GCF_037137075.1 Paenibacillus sp. y28 | reverse complement strand
ACCAAACATTCATGAGTGTTCCGGGCACCCTCCATCACAATGCAATCACCATCACGAATGAACGAAGCGACGTAAAGACTGCATTTTTCGTAAGAAACAGTAACCCCCTTTCGACCGCAGAAACAGCGGATGAAGGGGGTTTTTAGCTTCCGGCCCAGCTCGTTGAGGGTAATACAAACGAATTCTGCAGGTGGCGGCCAGGCGCGCCATACAGTGAAGCAGTGTGCGTCCGGAGCAGACCATCGCGCGGGATGCAGCAGCAGTTCTATTAGAAACGGGACTGAATACAAGCTGCAGCTATCCGGCTGTGGTGCCGGGCACACACTTCGCGCTGGAGGTGCGTCACTTGGTGTCGTATGACTTGCATGACGGTGGTCAACTACCAGCCGATTGTATGGGATTATTTTCTAATATCCTCGTATTCAGGTTTCAAGCAGCACCCGGCCGGTTAAGGAAAGATCGTAGCCTTGAATAGCGCGCAGCTCTCCTTGGAAGGCTTCGGATTGCAAAATTTCAATAACTCCCTGAATCCAGGTTAAATTTTCGGGTTTTTTGAGCATGACCAAATCGTAGCGTTCCTGAATAAGCGGGATAAAATCCACGCCGCCAACCAGCAGGGCGGCCTTTTCAATCCCTACGCCAGCATCAGCCTCTCCCGAGGCCACCTTGCCGGCTACCGCAAGATGCGTCGACTCTTCGTACAAGTATCCGTCCAAGGCTGACGGTTCCATGTGATGCAGGCGCAGCTGCTCATCCAGCAGCACGCGAGCGCCTGCGCCTTTTTCCCGGTTCATGATGCGCAGTCCGGGCTGCTGCAAATCCGCCCAGCCGTGAATTCCGCGGGGATTGCCCTTTTGGACGTAAAGCCCGGCTTGACGGGATAACAGATTGACGACCACGTAGGAGGAGCCGACCAGCAGCTTGCGGATGTAAGGGATATTATATTCTCCGGTGTCTCCGTCGAGCAGGTGAGTGCTGACAATATCGGATTTGCCTTGATACATGGAGATTAGGCTGTCCATGCTTCCGACATATGCACGCAGCGGGCGTAAGCCGGGGAGCTGCTTTTCCATATGCTTGGCCAGTATGTCCAGACTCAGATCCTGCCCGGTAATGACAACATGCCGCGCTTCAGATACTGAGGGCGGCACGGCCGGATCAGGGGTAGGACGAGATACATCGGAGACAGCCGGAGTTAAAGCGCTTTGTTTGCTTTTGGCGCGCTGTTTATAGGCTTCAAGATCAGAGGCATCCACGCGCATTTGCTTGCCGACCCGGTACGAGGGCAGCTCCCCTTTTTTAATTAAGTCGTAGACTGTGAGCTTGGATATTTTGAGCAGCTTGGCGATTTCTTCGGTTGTATAGGAAATGTCGCTGGACATGGTGGTCCTCCTCATTGTTCGGTGCGGCTTGTGCGTAATACCTTACTTATAATGATACATAGATAAGCATGTGATTTTCAATCCCTTGTAAAAACACATGATTTAGCTGGATCAAGAGGTTTACAAAATAGAAAATGATTATTTATAATTAGTTATATCTAAATAATACCAAATATAGTTGTTGGGGAGGAAACATGCGATTAATCATGAGGTTTAGTGTGATTTTGTCTGCCGTTGCGGTTATGCTGCTCATGATCGGCTGCGGGGCGAAGCCGGAATCCGGAACGAGCGGCCAGACGGCAGCGCCCAAGGCTTCACCTGAGGCTCCGGCTGCAGCAGTAGAACTCACCGTTTCTGCGGCAGCCAGCCTTACCGACGCGCTGAAGGAAATCCAGAAGTTGTATGAAGCGGAGCACAAAGGCGTAAAGCTGAATTTCAATTTCGGCGCTTCGGGCACGCTCCAGCAGCAAATCGAGCAGGGCGCCCCGGCGGATTTGTTTTTATCGGCAGCTGCCAAAAACATGAAGACGCTGGTGGATAAGCAGCTTGTAGAAGCGGGAAGCCAAAAGACAGTGCTGCTGAATGAGCTGGTTGTTGTCCTTCCTGCTGACGGCAAGGTGCCGGTTGCCGCGCTGGCGGATGTAACGAAGCCGGAGGTCAAGCATGTGGCCATCGGGATTCCGGAGAGTGTCCCGGCCGGTCAATATGCCCAGGAAGCGCTGAAAAACGCCAAGCTGTGGGACGGCCTTCAGGAGAGGCTGGTACAGGCCAAGGACGTCAGGGCTGTACTGCAATATGTCGAAACCGGAAACGCTGACGCGGGCTTTGTATACAAGACGGATGCACTCACTTCGAGCAAGGTCAAAATCGCTTTTGCTGTAGACGCGGGGATGTACAAGCCGGTAGAGTATCCGTTTGGTATTGTAAAAGGGACTCAGCACAGCACAGAGGCTCAGCAGTTTTACGACTATTTGCAGACGCCGGATGCGATGAAGGTATTTGCCAAATACGGCTTTTCAGCCACCAAATAGAGACATTCAGTAAGGATGCTGCTTATGAGTTGGCAACAATTTTGGGCGCCGGTCCAGCTATCGCTGCAGGTGGCGCTCGTATCCAGCGTCATCGTTATGCTGCTGGGCATAGCGGCGGCTTGGGGCATGACAAGAATCCGGTTCAAGGGAAGGCTGGTCGTGGAGACCGTAATCATGCTCCCCTTGGTGCTTCCTCCAACGGTTGTCGGCTTCCTGCTTCTGGTGCTGCTAGGGCGCAAAAGCTGGGCGGGGCGCGCCATAGAATGGCTGTTCGAGGCCCCGATTGTGTTCTCCTGGTGGGCGGCTGTAGCGGCTTCGGTTGTTGTGGCCTTCCCCCTTGTGTACCAGACGATGAAAACGGGCTTTGGCGGCGTAAACCGGGATATGGAGGATGCAGCCCGTTCCTTCGGAGCGGGGGAGTGGCAGGTGCTGTGGCATATTACTCTACCGCTCGCTGCGCCATCGCTTATCTCCGCCTATATTCTTGGATTTGCGCGCAGCCTCGGGGAGTTTGGGGCGACCTTGATGATTGCGGGCAATATTCCCGGCCGGACACAAACCTTGCCTACGGCTATTTATGTTGCGGTGGATGGAGGGCATATGTCTCTGGCTTGGGCCTGGACCGGTGCGATTGTGCTCTTTTCCTTTTTCCTGCTGCTCCTGACCGGACGCAAGAAGACGGAGTAACGTTTTGTTGAGCTGTGGTAAGCGGATGTGTTTCTTTTTGGCGCTGCCCGGCGGCTCAGCTTAAACCTTGTTCTCTATTCCTTGCAAGTTGACGGGACTCCTGACATGTGTTACGTTTGATATATTGAATGACGAGCGGAAGAACCGCCTATGCTTCGCAAACCTGGTTTGCGATCATGGGCGGTTTTTTTGTTATTTTGAAATACTGACTACAGTTAGGAGAGAGCGCATTGAAACGACTCCTTATGGTTTGTGTCCTGATGCTGGCTTCCATTTTTGGCGCTGCCTCTACGGCAAGCGCTGATGAGCAGCCTGTGCGGGTTTATTTGCAGGGCAAGCAAATGAGGTTTGATGTAGAGCCTGTAAACGAAAAGGGCACCCTGCTGGTACAGCTCCGCCCGTTGTTTGAACAGCTCGGTATGCGGGTAATTTGGGATGAACCTGCCAAAAAAGTGAGGGGCGAGGGCGGGATATGGAATGTCGAGCTTCAGCTTCAGGCGAAGACGGCGAAGGTTAACGGCGAGTCGGTGCAGCTTGATGCTCCGGCCCGTGCCATCAACGGCGTGACCATGGTTCCCCTTCGCTTTGCTGCGGAGTCGTCCGGCATGCAAGTCAAGTGGGATGAGGAGAAGCAGCAGGTAGAGATTACAGAAGGCTTGAACGTGGCCCTGAAAACACGGCAATACGGCGGGGCCTCCTACGATCCGGCGAATGCTTCCTTTTTAAAAGGGAAATATTCCACAACGATAACCGGGCAGGATGACAAGCTGTATGTATACTGGTGGAGTGAAGCGAGCTACCGTTCGACCACGTATATGTACAATTACGTTTCTATCTTGCAAAACGGCATCTGGCTTTCAACTGCCCGTCAAGTGACCGGCTTTGCCAAGAAAAAAGACGTCTACTACAAGCAGGTGCACCACGGGAACAAAATGTATATTCGGGATGATATCGGCATCCGGCTCGTACAGGTATCCGATTACGGAGTGGCCTCCGGGGAGGAGCGCTATATGGTGAGAAGCTCGACCTCCAGTAAGGATGAAATCCTGCAGATCGTACATTCCGGGCGGAAGACGGGCATTTTGTTCGGGACGGCCGATTTGCTGGGCATCTACTTCGATGACGGAACGGCGGTGAGCGTGAAGGACCAGCACCGGGTGCTGACCACGCAGACGGGAAGCCCGAATCAGTTGGTATATAACGCGGACACGAAGCGCTTGCACCTGTTTAACGGCAAATCCATCCGGCAGCTGGAGGTGCAGACGGGAGAGCTTGTTTATGATGAGAAAGGGAAGGATTTTAGCATATCCCCGGTCAAGGATACACTTATCGCAGCCCCGTCCTACCATGATGGAAAAATGTTTTATGCTTACCGGACACCGTCCAGCTCCAGAATCCGGTTTGTCTCCATCGATGACTCGCTCCGGATAGAGGAGCAGCTGTCGAACTACTACCTGGACCCGGATTTCTTGAATCCGCAGCTGTTCGTTTTCCAGGCTCAGTTCCAGCTTGTTCATCTGGCCGAATATCAGCGCCGGCCTGCCCTGAAGGCCGTACTTGTCACGAGGAATTAGAGAAATAAATCCGAATACAGGCTGCGCGCCCCTTTCAGGCAAATATACGGCACAATTCTTGACATGACGGACCTGTTTTCCTTATAATAGTTGCAAACTCACCATCATTTGACAGGCTTTGAAAAGGAGTAGTAATTCTGTCCCGTTTTTTGCAGAGAGCCGGGGAATCAGGTGCAAGCCGGCAGGACGGAAGGAATGAACTCGCCTTGGAGCCGGACGGTCAGGACCTGGCGGCCCCGAGAAGTTGATTTTTCTGGGTCCGAGCCGTTACCGCTGCCCCCGTTATCGGGCTTCGAGTGAGCATACGCCAAAGTATGGCTGATGCTAACTAGGGTGGTACCACGGGAACCGACAGCTCTCGTCCCTAGCGTTAGTCCGCTAGAGACGGGGCTTTTTTGCTGATTGGACGCTTTAAGCGTGTCATCCGGGAAGCAGCTGAAATCCGCATGGACATCCGTACCGGCTAAGAAGGCTGCCGCAGATGGAGTACACCGACGTATATCCGTTTAGAAACGGCAGCACAGGAAAAGGCTTGGAAGCACAGCGGCAGGATTGGATTATGCTGGCCCGCGCCGCTTTTTATTTGATTGAAATTGAAGGAGGACCTGTAAGCTATGGCAAAAGAAACAACTGCGCACGGATATAATCCGCAGGCGATAGAACCGAAATGGCAGCAATACTGGGATCAAAACAAAACCTTTAAGGTGCTGGAGGGCGAAGCCGGCAAGGGCAAGCCGAAATTTTATGCGCTGGATATGTTTCCGTATCCGTCAGGGGCCGGGCTGCATGTAGGCCACCCGGAAGGCTATACGGCAACGGACATCGTCTCGCGTTTTAAGCGGATGCGCGGCTATAACGTGCTGCATCCGATGGGATGGGACGCATTCGGTCTGCCTGCAGAGCAGTATGCCATCGATACGGGGAAGCACCCGCGTGATTTTACAATTAAAAATATTGATAATTTCCGCCGCCAAATTAAAGCGCTCGGCTTCTCTTATGATTGGGACCGGGAGTTCAGCACGACGGACCCGGATTATTATAAATGGACGCAGTGGATCTTCATCCAGCTGTACAACAAAGGGCTGGCCTATGTGGCGGAGGTGCCGGTGAACTGGTGCCCGGCTCTCGGAACCGTGCTTGCCAATGAGGAAGTGATCGACGGCTTGAGCGAACGGGGCGGCCATCCGGTTATCCGCAAGCCAATGCGGCAGTGGATTCTGAAAATCACGGAATATGCGGAGCGTCTGCTGGAGGATTTGGAGGAGCTGGACTGGTCCGAAAGCATTAAAGATATGCAGCGCAACTGGATTGGCAAATCCAAGGGCGCGGAAGTGCAGTTTGCAATTGAAGGGCACGACGGGGCGGGCCTGACCGTGTTCACAACTCGTCCGGATACCCTGTTCGGGGCAACCTACTGCGTACTGGCGCCGGAGCATGAGCTGGTGGCTCAAATTACGACGGCAGAGCAAAAGGCCGCTGTTGAAGCGTATCAGGATAAGGCAGCCCGCAAAAGCGATTTGGAACGTACCGATTTGGCTAAAGAAAAAACGGGCGTATTCACAGGCGCCTATGCGATCAATCCGGTCAATGGCGCCAAAACGCCGATTTGGATCGCGGACTACGTTCTCGCTGGCTACGGAACCGGAGCAATTATGGCGGTGCCTGGGCATGATGAGCGGGACTGGGAGTTCGCGAAGCAATTCGGTCTGCCGATTATCGAGGTTGTCCAGGGCGGCAATGTAGAGGAAGCGGCTTACAGCGGCGATGGCCCGCATGTGAATTCGGAGCTGCTGAACGGCCTGAACAATGCCGAGGCAATCGCCCGGATGATTACGTGGCTGGAAGAGAACGGAAAGGGCCAAGGCAAAGTAACCTACCGTCTGCGCGACTGGCTGTTCAGCCGCCAGCGTTACTGGGGCGAGCCGATTCCGGTACTGCATCTGGAGGACGGCACGATGAAGACCGTTCCGGTCGAGCAGCTTCCGCTCGTACTGCCGGATGTGGATCAAATCAAGCCTTCAGGCACCGGTGAATCTCCGCTGGCGAATGTGGAGGACTGGGTAAACACCATCGATCCGGAAACCGGCATGAAGGCGCGCCGCGAGACGAATACGATGCCGCAGTGGGCGGGAAGCTGCTGGTACTACCTGCGCTTCATCGATCCCAAGAACGATAAGGAAATCTGCTCACCGGAGCTGCAAAAGGAATGGCTGCCGGTCGATCTGTACATCGGCGGTGCCGAGCATGCGGTGCTTCACTTGCTGTATGCCCGTTTCTGGCACAAGGTGCTCTACGACCTGGGTGTGGTGGCGACGAAGGAGCCGTTCCACAAGCTGGTCAACCAGGGTATGATTTTGGGCGAGAATAATGAAAAAATGAGTAAGTCCCGCGGCAACGTAATTAACCCGGACGTCATTGTGAACGAGTACGGCGCGGATACGCTGCGCGTATATGAAATGTTCATGGGGCCGCTGGAGGCGACCAAGCCGTGGAATGCGAACGGGGTGGAAGGATCGCACCGTTTCCTGAGCCGCGTATGGCGGTTGTTCGTGAATGAAGACGGAACACTCAATCCGAAGATTACAGCGGAATCGGCAAGCAATGAGCTGAACCGCACGCTTCACAAAACGATTAAAAAAGTGACGGAAGATTACGAGGCGCTGCGCTTTAACACCGCTATCAGCCAAATGATGATTTTTGTGAATGAAGCATACAAGGCGGAGACTCTTCCATTGGAAGGCTTGAAATCCTTCGTGCAGCTGCTGTCCCCGATTGCGCCTCATATTGCGGAAGAGCTGTGGGAGCGCCTGGGCGGAACCGAGAGCATCACTTATGTGCCGTGGCCGGTGTATGAGGAAGCGCTGACGGTTGACAGCGAGGTTGAAATTGTCGTTCAGGTGAACGGCAAGCTGGCCGATCGGGTGCGTATCGCCAGCGACCTCGACGAAGCGGGCATGCAGGAGCTTGCGCTCGGGCTTGACCGGGTGAAGGAGCTTTCCGCCGGAAAAACCGTCCGTAAGATCATTGCTGTAAAAGGCAAGCTCGTCAATATCGTGGTCGGCTAAGCAGCTTGATTCATAGGCCGGTCATCAGCCGGCAATCGGAATAGAATGGATGTCCGGCTGACGTATGCTTCGGCCAAGCCGCATGTAAATCACCGAGACAAGTTGGGAGACGGACACGATTTTTCCAAAATCAATAAAACATACAGGGCAGTTTAGCCGGAAGAAGAAAAGAGAGGCGAAAAATCCTCCGCTTTGTTCCGGCAGCCTTGCTTAAGCAAAGCAGGCTCCGATGCCCGGACGATTACTTGCACAGTCGTGCAGTTAACCGTCCGGGTACGGAGCCTTTTTGATTGAGTCAAAATCTGTGCTTCCGCTTCTTAATAAGGTAGTTGTTCCGACTCAGCCTATAAACGGCCGGGTTCCGAAAAGCAGTCGAAGCCGCCTTATGATTCAGTGGGGCTATACACTGGAGAATTTCTCCGCCAGCCGCTGTAAATCTTCTTCGTATTTGGCATGTGTGACCTGGATAAGCTTTGAAAATACATGATCCAGCTCCGATTCCAGCAGCTTCAGTCCTTCGGCTGTTATACCGCCGGGGACGCTGACCCGCTGCTGGAGCGTCTCGGGAGACATGTTGCCGGATGTCAGCAGGAGACCTGTGCCAAGCGCCATCTCGGTTACGAGCTGCATTGCGGTTTCGCGGCTTAAGCCGGTTTCCTCTGCAGCGGCTTCGGCGAATTTCTGCAGGAAAAAGGCCAGAAATGCGGGACCGCAGCTGGAGATGTCCGAGCTGACGCGAGTATACTGCTCACGGATCTCAACAGGCTTGCTGATGAAGCTGAACAGCTGCTCCAACCGGCGGCGGTCTCCCTCATGAATACGGGTGCCGAAGACGCATAGCGATACACCGCTCAATACCTGGTTGGTAATGCTCGGGATAATTTTGGCGACCTTGCAGGGGGTTTGGCTTTCCAGCACATGGACCAGCACCGGACTGGTGATGGAAATGAGTGTTTGCTTCGCGACGAGCCGCGGACCGATTTCATCCAGCACGGACTTGAATTCCAGCGGTTTGATGCAAAGCAGTATCAAATCGCATTCTTCTGCAATGCTTGCGTTGGATCGGGTCGCCTCGAGCCCCGGATATAATGCAGCCAGACGTTCCGCTTTGGCAAAGGTCCGATTGCTGGCCATGATTTCACCCGGCTCAAGCGCGCCCGAGCGCAAAAAAGATTCGATGAGAATCGTGCCCATGCTGCCAGTGCCTATGAAACCGACCTTCATCGAGAATCCCTCCTTCTTCGAACGTGTTGGCCTGCAAAGGAGCATGACGCCGCTTCAACGGTGCTCACTTGTGCCCATATAATTACAATTATTCGGTCCGTGCGACCGATATGCCGGAATTGCAAAAACTTTCTCAAAGGGTTAGGCCAAAGGAGCGAACGGAAAATGCAATTTTCAACAAAATGGATGATTGCCGCCGCTGTTGTACTGGCCGGGGGGCTAGGCGCCATCGGCTGGGCGACCAGTACAGATACGATCGCGCCGGCAGGCTGGCGGGTAGTAAATACACAGGTAGCGGGGCTTTTGCAGGAGGCGCAGGCGGACAAACAAGGAGGGTCCGGTGTCAAAATCGCACACGGGCCTCAAGCTTCAGCACAGCCTTCGACCTCCCCATCGCCGGGAAAGCCGCAGGAGCCGAAAAAGCCTGCAGCCTCAAGCCCCATTGTAAGGCTCAATGCTGCTACTCTGGAGCAGCTTATGACTTTGCCGGGGATTGGGGAGAGCAAGGGCAAAGCGATTTTGGCATACCGGGAGGCGCACGGGCCTTTTCGTAAACCGGAAGACCTTCTGAAGGTAAAGGGCATCGGGGCCAAGACATTAGACAAATTCCGCGACAGATTGGATGTGAGCGTCTCCGGTACACCGTAGACTTTATCATGCATAAAGGAAGTTTTCTTTTGCTGTTGATTATGCGACAATGGAGTAGGCAGCCTGATTAGCTGCCAATTCATGGATGAGAGGAATGGACAAAGGATGGCAGAAGAAAGCAAGCTTTCCCTGGAAACACTCGCAGTGCACGGTGGACAAGAAATTGACCCGACGACCCTGTCCCGTGCGGTTCCGTTGTACCAAACAACATCTTATGGTTTCCGTGATACCGAGCATGCCGCAAACTTGTTTGGTCTCAAGGAATTCGGAAATATTTATACGCGTCTCATGAACCCGACAACCGATGTGTTCGAGAAACGCCTGGCCCTGCTGGAGGGCGGTGTCGGCGCGCTGGCAACAGCCTCAGGACAAGCAGCAATTACGTACTCCCTTCTGAACATTGCGGGAGCCGGAGACGAGATTGTATCCGCTTCAAGCCTGTACGGGGGAACGTACAACCTGTTTTCAACTACGCTGGCCAAGCTCGGCATTAACGTCAAATTCGTGGATCCGTCCAATCCGGAAAATTTCCGCGCTGCCATTACGGAGAAAACGAAGGCACTGTACGCGGAGACGATTGGCAATCCCAAAGGGGATGTGCTTGATATTGCCGCGGTTGCAGCAATTGCCCATGAGCACGGTCTGCCGCTGATTGTGGACAATACGTTCCCGAGCCCGTTCCTGCTGCGTCCGATTGAGCATGGCGCGGATATTGTGGTTCACTCCGCAACGAAGTTTATTGGCGGTCACGGCACCTCGATTGGCGGCGTCATTGTCGACGGCGGCAAGTTCGACTGGAAAGCCAGCGGCAAGTTCCCGGGCCTGACCGAGCCTGATCCAAGCTACCACGGTATCGTGTATGCCGATGCAGTTGGACCGATTGCCTATATCATTAAAGCCCGCGTGCAGCTGCTGCGCGACATGGGGGCGGCTATTTCCCCGTTCAACTCGTTCCTGCTGCTGCAAGGGCTGGAAACACTTCACCTGCGTATGGAACGGCACAGCAGCAATGCGCTCGCTGTAGCGAAGCATCTGGAGCAGCACTCAGCGGTTGAATGGGTCAGCTATGCCGGTTTGCCAAGCCATCCTTCCTACGAGCTGGCTCAAAAATATTTGCCGAACGGACAAGGGGCGATCCTGACCTTTGGCATTAAGGGCGGTGTAGACGCCGGACGGAAGCTCATTAACAGCGTGAAGCTGTTCTCCCATCTGGCGAACGTAGGCGATTCCAAATCGCTGATTATTCACCCGGCCAGCACGACCCATCAGCAACTGAGCGAGGCGGAGCAGGCCAGCGCCGGCGTAACGCCGGGGATGGTCCGCGTTTCGATTGGTACAGAAGGCATCAACGATATTTTGGCCGATTTGGACCAGGCTCTTGCTGCCAGTCAGAACTAAACAGATTGCAGTACCAGCAGGAATGCAAGTGAAAGGATTCGAGCAGGTATGACGATTCGTAAAGACTGGGATACGTATTTCATGGATATTGCCTATATGGTGTCCACGCGTTCACAATGCCTGCGGCGTCATGTGGGAGCTGTGCTGGTGCAGGGGAAGAAGCTGCTCGGCACAGCTTATAACGGAGCGCCGATGGGAGCCCCGGATTGCGGCGAAGCCGGATGCATGATTGTGGAAGAGCTGGAGCTGAAGGTGACGGACGGGCGCGAGGAAATTGTAAAAAAGCAGCGCTGCATCCGGACGATTCATGCCGAGCAAAATTTGCTGCTCTTTACGGACCGGCACGACCGTGAGGGCTCGACCGTCTATGTGACGGATCAGCCGTGCTGGACATGCGCCAATATGCTCGCCAATAGCGGCATTGTGGAAATCGTCTACCACCGGCCGTATCCGAAGGACAATGAGAAGGTGCGGGCGCTGCTGGAGAGCCGGGGAATCGTATTCCGGCGCATGACCGGGTATGAGGCGCCTGGCGGAACGCAGCTTGAGGTCACCAACTAACCGTTAGCCGATCCCGCTTTGCGGGATGTAGCGGCAAGTAATGGTATAGAGGTGCTTCAGGGGAAACGCCTTGCCGGCTTGTTAAACCGAATACTGTAACCAGGGGAAGAACCTCTTTTTTCGCGGGATGCTGCGGGAAGAGGTTCTTTTTGTCGTTCGAAACAAGAAAAGAGGAAGAAGCATGGAAAAAATTCAAACCGGGGAACGCCGGTCGTTGGTGCCGTCTGTTCGTAGGCCGGTGGTGGCGGCAGCGGTGTTATGGGTTGGCGGCAGTGCAGCGGCCTGGCGTTTTCCGCAGCCGTGGATGTCCTGGGAGCTGGCCTTGGGCTGCTGTTTGACGATGGTGCTTATAGCTGCCTTGGAATTCCGACGAGCCTCATGGCTGTATATGCTGCTGCTGTTCGGCACTGCGATGGGCATGTACGGCTGGAACGAAGCCCGGAATGTATCGGATTTGTCTCTGCTTGCCCGCAGTATACCGGCCATTCAGGCGGAGGGCATGCTTGGCTTTCAAGGTGAAATTGTTTCCAGGGCTGAGGTTGACGGCGACCGCCTGAGCTTTACCGCCCGCGTTGAAACGGTATTTGTGCCGAAGCTGGAGCCGGCATCCCCGTCCATGGAGCAAACAGACGGCGATGAGGCGGGAGCTTGGGAAGAGGCGCTGCCGGTGCGGGAGCTTATTCAGGTTAGCGTGCGACTAATGACACCGGAGGAGCAGCAGCTCGCCCGGCAGTGGCAGAGAGGCGATCGGATAACATGGAGCGCCGAGCTGCGCGAGCCGGGGACGGCTACAAATTATGGCGCTTTCGATTACCGGCAATATTTAAAGCGCAACCATATTCACTGGCTGGCAGCGGCCAAAGGACTCGATGCCTTTGAGCTTCAGCCTCCCGCTTTGTGGCGCGAAGCCCCCTGGCTGCGCCTGCTTCGTTTGAATGATGCTGTCCGTATCGGACTCGGCAACCGGCTGGACGAGCTATTTGGAAAACAGGAGGGCGGGTTTATGAAGGGGCTGATTATCGGGCTTCAGGACGATTTGGACCCGCAGCAGTTTCAGCAGTTCTCACAGCTTGGTCTGACCCATATATTGGCTATTTCAGGGCTGCATGTGGCTGTATTCGTAGGCGGCTGCATGTGGATATTCCGCTTGGCCGGGTTGACCCGGGAACGCAATTTGACGCTCTGCATCTGTCTGATCCCGTTCTATGTTTTGCTGTCCGGCGGGGCGCCGTCCGTGCTCAGGGCCGGAATTATGGGGATGCTGGCCCTGTATGCGGCGCGCCGCAATTTGCTGAAGGACGGGCTGAATCTGGTGTGCCTGACAGGAATCCTCATGCTGCTGTGGGAGCCGTATTATTTGTTCGATGTCGGGTTTCAGCTGTCGTTTCTCGTTACGATCGGGCTTATCGCCGGTGTGCCGCCGGTGATGGGCTGGCTGCCTGTGCAGCGGGAATCCGTTCGCAGCGCTTTGGCAGTGACAACCGTGGCGCAGGCGGTTTCTTTTCCGCTGTCCGTCTATTATTTTAACCAATTCTCATTGCTGTCCTGGTTTGCGAATCTGCTGCTCGTGCCGCTAATCAGCTTTGTTACGCTCCCGCTCGGATCGGCGGCTTTACTCCTGTCCTACCTGTTTCCCTGGCTGGCCCGAGGAATAGCCTGGCTCACCTCCAGACTGAATGAAGCGACATTTTGGCTGGTAGGCATGGCGGCAAACGTAAATTCGCTGGAGCTGGTATGGCCAAGTCCGGAAATCTGGTGGCTGGCGGCCTATTTTGTACTTTTGGCTGCGTTGTACTGGACCTTTGAGCTTTGGCGGGAGCGTGGGCTCCGCTTGCCTTTTCTCGCGGCCGGCCTCGCGTTTGCGCTGCTGCTTTGGCATGGGTACAGTCCGCTGCGCTTGGACCGCACAGGCACTGTACAGGTGCTGGACGTCGGACAGGGGGATGCGATTTTGATCCGAACGCCGCATAATCGGCATGTGCTGGTTGACGGCGGGGGGACGCTTTCATTTTCGAAGCCCGGGGATGAATGGAAAACACGAAGCGATCCGTATGAGGTCGGGCGCAAGCTGCTGGTCCCCTTGTTAAAACAACGCGGGGTCCACCAAATCGATTACCTGCTGGTGACTCATCTGGATCAGGATCATGCCGGCGGCTTGCTTGCCGTGCTGGACCAAATTCCGGTCAAGCACCTGATTTTCAACGGTACGCTCAAATCGGGAAGCGCCTCGGAGCAGCTGTTTGCGGTGGCTCTGGACAAGGGGATTCCGCTGCTGGCCGCCTCCGAGGGGGACAGGCTGGCTGTTGATGCCAAGACAGAGCTGACATTTTTGGCTCCCGCGCGGGCGGAAGAACCAGGCCGAATCACGGTGGAAAATGAGCAAAATGAGCATTCGTTAGTTTTTCTGATGAAGATGCTGCACAAGACGTTTCTGTTTACGGGGGATATCGGAGTGGAGGAAGAGCAGCGGATTTTGGATCGGCTGGAGCAGGCTGCCCTTTCGGAGAAGACGGAAGCCGCCGGGAATGGGCGGAACGCGATAAGGCAGGTCCCGGCGCCGGATCAGGCGCAGCCCTTGGCCATTACTGCAGCAGCCGCAGCGGGTGAAGATGAAGAAAAACAACAAGAACAAGGCGGAATAGATGTATTAAAGGTGGCCCACCACGGAAGCAAGTCCTCCACCAGCGAGGCTTGGGCCGGTTATTGGCGGCCGCAGTACGCGGTTATTTCGGTGGGGCAGTTCAACGCCTACGGGCATCCCAATGACGGGGTAGTCAGCCGCTTGGAGGAGCATGGCGCATCGATTTTACGCACTGATAGCGGGGGAGAGACGCAGTTTATTATAACGGAGGACGGGATGCGGATACGCAGCAAGCGGGAGGATTCGGACTAGGCGGCTGATTTTTTCACCGAAAAGGAAGACAATGTCTTTTATTTGGGCGGAAAGCAGGAATTTGGCGGGAATTGTCGTATTTTTCTTTGAGGCATGTATTTTATTGTATTGTATTGACTAGTTTTTGAAAAATGGACGGATAACATGTAACGAGAGGAGCAGCAGCATTGGGAACGATTTTATCCTTCTTATTGGCCGTGAGTTTATTATTTCAAGGGACAAGCGATCAGGCGTCTATTTCAGCCGGCTCGGCGGCGCAGTCGGGGACTGCTGCGGAGAGCCCTGCAGGCTCAACTGCAGCAGAGTCAAGTCACGAAAGCCAGCAGGAGCGGAAAACGTATACGGCCGCACCGGAGCTGACCATTGACATTACCAAATCCTATACGGCCACCGTAACAACGAATAAAGGAAGCTTTACGATGGAGCTTTATGCAGACTCCGCCCCGAACACGGTCAACAACTTTATTTTTTTGGCCCGTGAGGGATATTACGATCAGGTTATTTTTCATCGGATTATCGAGTCGTTTATGATTCAAACCGGCGATCCGACAGGGACGGGCAGCGGCGGACCCGGTTACCTGTTCAACGATGAACTGGGCGGTCCGCATACCTATGAGCCCGGGATTGTAGCGATGGCGAACGCAGGGCCGAATACGAACGGAAGCCAGTTTTTTATTTGTACGGGCGAGGACAGCCTGTTCTTGAACCATTATCCGAACTATACGATTTTCGGCAAAATTACAGAGGGTATGGATGTGGTTCAGGCGATTGCGGCCACACCGGTTGGCACTAACCCGCTCACTCACGAAATGAGCGCTCCGCAGGAGGAGATCAGCATTCAATCGGTCACCGTCCAGGAGCAGGAATAAACGAAAGCGCGCATCCGACAAAAGCGGCCCGAAATTAGAGTGATTCCAAACAGTCAGACCGTGTATAGTTAAGCCGCATGGAGGGCATGAGTCAGGTACTGTACCGGGCTTGTGCCTTTCTATTTATGCCATCATCCGGTGTCCTACAGGCAGCTTTAAGCACGTTTATCGGATTACAAAACAGGCCGGAGAACAGACCGTTGTTCGCTGCTCTGCGATGGTGTAGCAAGAGGGTAAAAAGCGGATGACACGGGGGCTTGTCGGCTGATGCTCTGTTTCGACAGCTTTCAGCGAGATTTCAGCTTTTTTTGATTGACTCAGGCTGGCGTATCAGTCTACGATGATGTAGATTGGCATTTTTTGTGCACTTTACATAGACTCTAAAACCGGGGGTAAAGGATGGCGAATTTCTCATCAGAACGTGAATATTGGCTGGATACGCTGAACAAATTGGCAGGCCCGGTGCTTGAGGCGCTCGGGGCCAGACAGCTAAGGGTCCGGATGCCTGTGGAGGGACAGCCGCAAAGGGCTGCTTTCTCACACTTGGAAGCGCTTGGAAGGCTCCTTACCGGTATTGCTCCATGGCTTGAGACGGGCAGCCGCAGAGGGGACGAAGGGCTGCTGCGGGCCAAATACGCTGTTCTCGCCCGGGCTGCAATCGACGCGGGAACAGACCCGGAATCGCCGGACTACATGAATTTTGAAGAGGACTATCAGCCGGTGGTAGATACGGCGTTTTTGGCGCATGCGATTTTGCGGGCGCCGACAGAGCTGTGGGACAAGCTGGATAACCGGGTACGGCAAAATGTGGTCCGGGCGCTGAAGCTGACGCGATCGCGCAAGCCATTCTTCAATAATTGGCTGCTGTTTGCGGCAATGACGGAGGCCTTGCTGTACAAGGCCGGCGAGGATTGGGACCCGATGCGGATCGATTATGCGCTGAAGCAGCATGAGCAGTGGTATGTGGGCGACGGCTTTTATGGGGACGGCCCGGCATTTCACTGGGATTATTATAATAGCTATGTAATTCTCCCGATGCTGGTGGACGTGCTGGAAACCGTGGGCCAGGCCTTGCCGGAATGGCAGGCAACCAAGGAGAAGGTGCTGCGGAGAGCGCGGCGCCATGCAGTGATTCAAGAGCGGCTTATCGCACCGGACGGCACGTTTCCGGCTATCGGCCGTTCATTGACGTACCGGACGGGCGCGTTTCAGCTCCTTGCGCAAATGGCGCTGCGCAACGAGCTGGACGATTCGCTGCAGCCTGCCCAGGTACGCTGCGCGCTGACGGCAGTCATGCGCCGCACGCTTGAACCGGCCGGCACGTTTCATGCGCAGGGCTGGCTGCAAATCGGGCTCAGCGGGCATCAGCCTAGCCTGGGAGAAGGGTATATCAGCACCGGGAGCTTATACTTGTGCTCGGCCAGCCTGCTGCCGCTTGGACTGCCGGAGGATCATCCGTTTTGGCAGGGGAAAGCCGAGTGGACATCTCGTCAAATCTGGTCCGGCCGCCATGTTCATATTGACCATGCGCTTTACGATTAATAAGTTTATGAAAAAGCTAAATCTTTAAATCGCATTTGTCGATAAATGACTTAATAGCGTGTGTCCATTGGCCGGAGTCTGTCTGCATTCGACAAATTCCAATTCCCGGATGCCATTCAACAAGAAATGTAATGCTGGAGGAGATGAAACAATGCGGTTGAAGAAAGCAAGGCTGCTGCCAATACTGCTCATCATGACGCTGGTTGCAAGTTTATTCGGCGGAATGAGCGCATCGGCGGCGACGACAGAAACCATTTCCAAGCTGGTGTTAAGCAAGAACGAGGTTGCGCTGGAGGTCGGCTCTACCGCATCGTTGACGGCTACCGCAATTTACGAGAGCGGAACGACGGAGACCGCTACGATCAAGGCGGACTGGAGCTCTAGCGACACAACAGTAGCAACAGCTTATGCCGGGGTCATTACGGCCAAGGGCAAGGGCACGGCGGTGGTAACGGCGACTTACATGGGACAAACCGTGATTGTCAATGTTACCGTCAGCAAGAAGGTCCGCTCTTTGATTAAGGATAAGCAGTCGCTTGATTTGCGTAAGGATGACTCGGAGCAAATTACTGTAACCGCTTATTACGATGATGGCACTTCAGAGGATGTAACCGCCAAATCGACGTGGAACATTGACAACGGTTCTGTTGCAACCGTATTTGACGGAAAAGTGACCGGTCTTGCCTCCGGCTCCGCCAATGTCACGGCGACCTACAACAATCAAACGGTTACGGTTCCTGTCAACGTGGAAATTGCCAAACGGGTGGATGCCAGCCAAACGGAAATTTCGCTGCTGCTTAATGACCCGGTGGATGTTACCCTGGAAGCAACCTATCCGGACGGTACGAAGCAGGATGTAACGGCTAAGGCGGAATGGGAGTCCGAGGACCCCAGCATTGCCGATGTGCTGAACGGGAAAATCACAGGCTACAGCGCCGGGAAGACGACGATTTACGGTACTTACGGCACCAAAACGGCTGCAATTGCCGTTGAGGTAGATAACGCCATTAAGCTGGAGCTGAACAAGCAGAGCCTGCTGATTAAAAAAGGAAATACCGAGCAGCTGGTGCTGAATGCAAGCTATGCCAGCGGAGATCCGGAAGACATCACAGCCCGCGCGACATGGACCTCCAGCAATAACGATATTGTCAGTGTTGTAAAAGGAAAGCTGATTGCCAACGCAATCGGGGAAGCGACGGTTACAGCACAGTACGGCGATAAGACCGTAACGGTTAAAGTCGATGTGGATGTGCCTAGACGATTGGATGCAAGCAGCGACGTGCTGTATATGCAAACAGCGCAGTCCTCCCAAATTACATTGACCGCCACTTATGCGGATAATTCGGAAGCGGATGTAACGGCAGACGCCGAGTGGAGCGTCAATAATACGGATATTGCCTTTGTGAACAAAGGGAAGGTCACGGCGTACAAAGCCGGTGAAGCACTTGTTACGGCTAAATACGGCGATAAAACGGTCACAATCAAGATATCTGTTGATGTGCCAAGCACGCTTTCGGTAAACAAAAAAACGGTAAACCTGCAGGTCGGCGGCTACGAGCAGGCTGTTCTGAAGGCGCTGTATACGGACGGATCTGAAGTCGATGTAAGCAGCAAAGCCGAATGGACCAGCAGCGATTCGGCGGTTGTGGATGTCCGCAACGGACTTATCTCCGGGGTTGATACAGGCACCGCAACTGTTACCGCTAAATATGGAACCAGAACAACGACGATTAAGGTTTCTGTGGGTCTGCTCAAAAGTCTGACGACCACAAGCGATTTGACATTAGCCCTAAGCAAGGGCGATACGAAAACGATCAGCCTGACCGCTGTCTACATGGACGGCACCAGCAAGGATGTTGTCGCAGATGCCGAGTGGACAAGCTCCAATGCCACAGCGGTTACCGTTGACGCTGGTGTAATTACCGCTCTGGAATCGGGCGAAGCCACGATTACAGCGGCTTTCGGCGGTAAAACGGTGACGCTGGCTGTCAAGGTGGACATGGCGAATAAGCTCAAAGCCAGCACCGCCCTGGTCTCGTTTGATTTGGGCGACACGAAGTCGATTACGCTGACAGCGACGGATGCCAATGATAATGCGATTGATGTAACCAAGGAAGCGGAGTGGATCTCCAGCAATGAAAGCATGGTGCTGGTATCCAGCGAAGGCGTACTGACACCGGTCGCCCGGGGGAAAGCCACCATTACAGCCAAGTATGGCGGCAAATCTGTCACGATTTCGGTTGAAATCGGCGTAGTGCAGACACTGGAAGTGAGCAAAAAGTACATTAGCGCCAAAACAGGCGATACAGTACAGCTTACGCTGAGCGCAACCTTGTCCGATGGGACGAAGCGGGACGTTACAACGGATGCTGTCTGGAAATCCAACGCGTACAAGGTTGCCGATGTCTCAAACGGCCTGGTCACAGCAGTTTCGGCAGGCAGCACCAACATTTCCGCCACATTCGGCGGCAAGACGGTGACGGTTCCGATTGCGGTGGATACGTTGAAATATTTGAAAACGGATTTGATTCTTGTTCAAATGAAGGCGGGCTCTACGACACAAGTGACAGCTCTTGCCACGTTCGAGGATCAATCGGAGGCTGATGTGACGGTAGACGGCTTGTGGACAACGTCCAGCCTGAAGGTGGCCGATGTGAAGGACGGAACGATTCGGGCAATCGGCAAAGGCAAAGCAACGATAACAGTCACCTATGCGAAGAAGAAGACGTACGTGTATGTGACGGTAACTGAATAATCCTGCAAACATACGCTGGCTTCGGATTAAACCGGGGCCAGCTTTGTTGTTGTTATGGGAACCGGGGCGTTTGTTCCTGCCGCTGAACAGCATGGGATAAGCTTTGTGCTTTTTATACTATCTCGCACTATGTTACTATTGGTTTAATGATTCGTGGAAAGGAAGTGCAAGCCTTGGGCGGAGCACAGGAGCAGCAGGCGTCGGAAACCGGATTGCAGCAGCAGCTACGCATTGCGGAGGAAGCGTTTGAGCTGAGGCTGGGACCTGATTTATATGTGCGTGGAGAGGTTCGGCTTGTGCCGGAACAAAGACAGAAGCCGGTGCTCGTTATTGTACATGGATTTAAAGGATTTAAAGATTGGGGATTTAACCCTTACGTGGCAACACGGTTTGCGCAGCAGGGTTACGCGGTTGTGGTATTTAACTTTTCCTGCAATGGAGTACATAAGACGGATTTCGATGAGCTGGAGAAATTTGCGGTGAATACGTATTCCCGGGAGCAAGCCGACCTGCAAGAGCTGATGAAGCATGTGACGGAGCGGACGCTGCCGCTTGGCGGCTTGTTCGACACTGAACGGATTGCGCTGCTAGGCCACAGCAGGGGAGGGGCTAACAGCATTATACATGCTGCGGCCAACCCGTCCATCCGGGCGGTGGTCACCTGGAACAGTATTGCCGATTGCAATTTGTTTGACGAGGCCTTTCGGCAGGAGGTGCTTTCCGCTGGTGTAGGCTATGTGCCGAATGCGCGGACAAAGCAGCAAATGCCGATTCGCGCTGAATTTTTTGAGGATTTGGATGTAAATAAGGAGCGGTATGACATCCCGGCTGTTCTCGCCGGCCTTTCGGTTCCGGTGCTGCTTCTGCAGGGCGATCAGGATTCGGAACGTCTGGTGAAGGGGAACGCCCGGCTCCGCGAAGCGGCTCCGCAGCATACGTATATAACGATTGAAGGCGGCAGCCACACCTTCGGTGCTGTCCATCCGTTTGCCGGAACGACAGCGCAATTGGAGGAAGCGGTCCGGCTGACCGAGCAATTCGTACAGAAGCATGTTTCTGGAATGGAACTGCCGTAAGTAAACGGCTGCATCAAAGCTGAGCTGGATCAGGGCAAACGGCTGCCTTATCCGCTTGCACCGCAGTTATCGGCACAAATAGAACCTCCCGGCCCCTCCATGGTTGGAGCCGGGAGGTTCTATTTGTTTGTAAGGGCAATGGCCACCGGTAGCGCCTCGTAGTCCCTGAACTGCCTACAGATTGATGGTTGCCACTTGTTCCGCTGCGCCCGTTGAATCGGCCTGAAGGACCCGTATGCGGCCTTCCTTCTCCACCACCACGTAAGGATGCTTGTAATCGTACAGGATAAGGCCTCTTAACTGCCCGTCTGTACGGAAGGCTTCCCGGTAGCCTTTCTCCAGGTCACCGTAGTCGTTGGCGGAGTAGACGACAACCTTTTGCCCGTTTTTTTGTTCGGCATAATGCAGACCGGTTTTGCTGATGATTTTGTCTTGCGGGGTATAAAAGACCCGACCGCTATCATAAGCATCAATCGTATTGCTGGCAGAGGTATTGAGGCCGCTGGTGAGATGAGGCCACAGGTCGGTGAATGCGATCAGGCCGTTCTCTTCGTTATTGACCAGAATGAACGGAAGCTGCTTTGAGCCGTCGGGCAGCAGGAACAAATCGACAAGCGGGCCGATTTGATTAAGCTCCTGGGTATGGAAGATTTGTCCGTTCTCGTTATATACGTGCACTTTTTTGCCGATTTGCAAGGCGGTGAATGCGCCGTCGGTTTCTTTTTTAACGAAACCCGATGCAGGGATAGCCGTAGTGGCAGCAGCGCTTTCTTCTGCAGAATGGGCAAAGCCGGGCACTGTCAGCATGGCGGCCAAGGCAGCAGCGGATAACATTCGAATTGGCATTTTTTTCATCAGAAGCATTCCTTTCGTAATAAAGTGATTTCATAACCAATTATGAGCCAAGTAACCTGGCCCCATGACTTCAATTCATGTAAACCATTCGTTTCATTTTTTCATTTTTAGTCCCAATTCAGATCAAAAAGAACTAGAAGTTCATTCCAATCGAAGGTCGTTACATGTTGAGCGGTGCAAATAGGAACTGTCGGAGCACGCTAAGATGAAGTATCCGGCACATAAAATAAAATTCTGAATATTCAATTTATATATCGAAGAATACTGCTATAATGGGCTTAAAGGACAGTCAACGACATGCATCATCCTTGCGGAGGGAGGAGGGCTGGTATGCGCACATCCCCTGATGTCATCCGGCAAACGGCCAGATACGGTGCAAACAATTATTTTCCTCTGCCGATTGTTATTTCCCGGGCTGAAGGCGTCTGGGTGGAGGATTTGGAGGGAAAAAGGTACATCGATCTGCTAAGCGCGTATTCGGCGCTGAATCACGGGCACCGTCACCCGAAAATTATCCAGGCTTTGCTGGAGCAAGCCGGCAAAGTGACGCTCACCTCGCGGGCTTTTCATCATGAGCATCTGGGCGGCCTGTATGAGTGGCTGCACCAAATTACCGGGAAAGCCCGATTCCTGCCGATGAACACCGGTGCGGAGGCCGTTGAGACTGCCATTAAAGCGGCACGCCGGTGGGCTTACCGGGTGAAGGGGGTACCGTACCCGCAGGCTGAAATTATTGTCTGCGCAGACAACTTTCACGGGCGGACGATTACAGGAACCTCCTGCTCATCGCATGCGGAGTACAAGGAAGGCTTCGGCCCGTTTACCCCCGGGTTCGTGACTGTCCCCTTCGGAGATGCCGAAGCGCTTCGCAGCGTGATTACCCCGAACACGGCAGCGTTCCTCGTGGAGCCTGTTCAAGGGGAGGCGGGTATCCGTATTCCGCCGGACGGCTATCTTCAGGAAGCCGCCGGCATTTGCCGGCAGCAAGGGGTGCTGTTTATGGCCGACGAGATTCAGACAGGGCTTGGCCGGACCGGAGCCATGTTCGCGTGTGACTGGGAGAAGGTTGTTCCGGATGTGTACTTGATTGGCAAATCGTTGGGCGGAGGGGTAATCCCGGTATCGGCTGTAGCGGCAGATGAGGAGATTATGGGTGTATTCGGCCCGGGCTCGCACGGCTCTACCTTCGGCGGCAACCCGCTCGCCTGCAGTGTGGCTGCAGCAGCCCTGCAATGCTTGGTGGAAGAGAACCTGGCGGGCAATTCGAATACGATGGGGCGATATATGCTGGAAAAGCTGAAATCCCTGGAGAGGCCGGAGCTTCCCTGGGTGAAATCGGTCCGGGGAAGAGGGCTGTTCATCGGAATTGAATTGAATGTCCCTGCCCGTCCGTACTGCGAACGGCTGATGAAAAACGGCGTGCTCTGCAAGGAAACCCACGACACCGTCATTCGTATTGCCCCGCCGCTGATTATTACCCGGCAGGAGGCGGATGAGGCGCTGGGCCGCCTGCTTAACGTGCTTACCGGGGAAGCTGAAGCATAAATTTACAAATACCGATGCGATGGGAGGGCCAGAGGATGATCCGATATACACCGGAACCGCTGACCAATTTTGCAGAACCGAAGGAAGCCCAGCAGCTTGCTGCAGCACTGAATCAGGTCAAGGCTTTGCTGGGCCGGAATTACCCTATAATCGCAGCCGGCCAGGAGCGCTTTACCTCCCGCCATATCACTTCGGTCAATCCGTCCAGAAATGAAGAGGTGATCGGGAACGTGTCCAAGGCGGATGCGCGCCTTGCCGACGAGGCTGTAGAGGCCGCCCATGCCCGCTTTTTGACATGGTCCCGGGTCAAGCCGGAAATCCGGGCAGACTATTTGTTTAAGGCGGCGGCGATTTTACGCCGGAAGAAGCACGTTTTCTCCGCCTGGATGATGCTGGAGGCCGGGAAAACGCGCGCCGAGGCCGATGCCGATACGGCGGAGGCAATTGATTTTATGGAATATTACGCCCGCCAAATGCTCCAGCTTGTACAGCGGGGGGCGGAACAGCTGACACAGACGCCCGGCGAGCGCAACGATCTGATTTATTTGCCGCTTGGTGTCGGCATTATTATTCCGCCGTGGAACTTCCCGTTAGCCATCGTGGCCGGCATGACGACGGCGGCGATTGTCGCGGGAAATACGGTCGTTCTGAAGCCGTCCAGTTTGACGCCGGTTATTGCTTATCAGTTTATGGAGCTGCTTCGGGAGGCGGGGGTGCCGGATGGTATTGTGCAGTATGTGCCCGGCGGCGGCAGTGAAATCGGCGATGTGCTCGTTTCACATAAGCTGACCCGGTTCATTTCGTTTACCGGCTCCAAAGAGGTCGGCATTCATCTCCATGAAATTTCGGCCAAGGTCCAGCCGGGACAGCTGTGGCTGAAACGGTTTGTCGGGGAAATGGGCGGCAAGGACGCCATTGTCGTAGGAGAGGATGCCGATCCGGCGGCAGCGGCGGCCGGGATTGTTACGTCAGCCTTCGGCTATTCAGGTCAAAAATGCTCGGCCTGCTCCCGGGTCATCGTTCATCATCGGCTGTATGATGAAGTGCTGGAGCGGGTCAGGGAATTGACGGTACAGCTTAAGATGGGCGATGCTGCGGAGGCCGCCACTGATGTCGGCCCGGTTATTGACCGGCAGGCTTATTTAAAAATTGCCAATTACATCCGGGTCGGACAGCAGGAAGGGCAGCTTGTCGCAGGCGGCGGCTGTGATGATGGAACAGGCTATTTCATCGAGCCGACTATATTTGCCGGCGTAGACCCGGATGCCCGGCTCATGCAGGAGGAAATTTTCGGACCGGTCGTCGCCTTCACCGCAGTATCGTCATTTGAGGATGCGCTGCGTATTGCCAATCATTCGGAATATGGCTTGACGGGCTCCGTATATACGAATAACCGGCAGCACATCGAGCAGGCCAAGGCCGAGTTTCAGGCGGGAAACCTGTACATTAACCGCAAATGCACCGGGGCTATTGTCGGCGTTCATCCGTTTGGCGGCTTCAATATGTCGGGTACCGATTCGAAGGCAGGAGGGCCGGATTATTTGTTCCTGTTCACCCAGCCGAAGCTGATTTCCGAGCGGCTGTAAGCCGGGCGGCGGGCAGGCTTGCGACGTGCAGGGCACCACGAGCAGCGGGCTCTGCACACGGTGCCCAGTTCTAAGCTGCATCGCCCGCGTATTCGCAGCGTACGGGCGGAGCGCACATAATCGGCAGCCGACTGCATGTCCCCGTGCCGGTTCATGATTTTCATTTGCACTTTACTGCTGTCCTGATCGTCCTCTGATATATGCTGCTGCGATAACGAAGGGAGGGAAACATGGATGGGTGTGGATCTTTTGTTCCGCAAGGCGGTGCTGTCAACAGCACAGCGGCCCCGGGTCCGGCGCTGGTTTGAGAAGCACGGCATGAATTGGGGGGTACAGCGATTTGTTGCCGGCCGCACGCTGGAGGAAGCGATTGGCAGGGTACGCCGCATGAACCGGGACGGGTTGCTCGTGACGCTGGATTTCCTGGGCGAAAGCGTGGAGGATCGGGAGCAGGCCGCTGCGGTGGGGCAGGTCATTCTTGAAATGCTGGATGAGATGAATCGCAGGCGGCTGAAATGCAATATTTCGCTAAAGCTTTCCCAGCTTGGCCTGCTCGTGGATGAGCAGCTGTGCAGAGAACAGCTGGAGACCATTGTAGGACGGGCAAAGGACGAGGGCAATTTCGTCCGGATTGACATGGAGGATTCTATGCTGACGGATCGCACGCTGTCCTTGTTCAAGCATCTCCTGGAGTTATACGGGCCGATGCATGTCGGGACAGTGCTGCAGTCATATTTGTACCGCTCGGAACAGGATGCGGAGGAGCTTACGGCACTCGGAGCCAATCTCCGCATTGTGAAGGGGGCATACCGCGAGCCGAAGCAAATCGCCTATGCCAGCAAAGAGGCGGTTGATGCCAGCTATCTGCGGCTTGTAAACATGAGTCTGGACCGGGGGCGGTATGTCGCCGTAGCAACGCATGACAGCAAGCTGATTGACCGCGTCATCCGGTACACGCAGGAGCAGCATATCCCGTCGGACCGGTTTGAATTTCAAATGCTGTACGGCATTGCGGGAGGGCTCCAGCGGCAGCTGGCGGACGCGGGCTACCGGGTCCGGGTGTATACGCCTTTCGGAGAGCAGTGGTATCCGTACTTCTCCCGAAGAATTGCGGAGCGTCCGGCTAACCTGTGGTTCGTCGTCAAAAATTTGTGGCGCTAATGAAGGGAGAGGCGGCGAATGAATCCAAACCGTAACCCGAATGTGACAGTAGTGGGAGTTCCAATGGATTTGGGAGCAGATCGCCGCGGAGCAGAGCTGGGACCGGATGCAGTGCGCAGTGCGGGGCTTATGCAGTGTCTTGGCGGACTCGGTTACCACGTAACGGATGAGGGGAACGTAATCGTTCAGCGGGGGCGTCAGGGGGCTGTAAACACCCTGCTCAAGCACGTGGAGGAAATCGCCCGCGTCAGCGGCAAGCTGTGCGAGCAGGTATCCCGAATCCGGGAAGCGGGCCGGTTCCCGCTGGTGCTTGGCGGGGATCACAGCACTGCCATCGGCACTCTGGCCGGGCTTACACGCGGCAAGGAGAGACTGGGTCTGCTTTGGTTCGATGCGCATGGCGATGTGAATACAGCCGACACCTCCCCTTCGGGCAATATTCATGGAATGGCGCTGGCGGCTGCACTTGGATATGGGGATTCAAGACTGACCTCCATCGGTCATCCAAGGTCAGACATTCATCCCGGGAACGTCGCTCTGATTGGGACCCGCTCACTGGACCCCGGAGAAAAGCATTTTGTGAAGCAGCAGGGCATCACAGTATTCTCCATGCGCGATATTGACCGGCTCGGGATAACGGACGTGCTGGGACAGGCGCTGCAAATCGTATCTGCCGGTACGGACGGTGTTCATCTCAGCTTTGACTTGGATGTACTGGACCCGATCAGCGCCCCGGGCGTGAGCACTCCCGTTCCCGGCGGGTTGACACTTCGGGAGGGCCTGCTGGCCATGGAGCTTCTTTCCGAGGCGAATGTGCTGATAAGCGCTGAATTTGTGGAGATGAACCCGCTGGCGGATCAGGCCGATAGGACCGTACAAGCTGCAGCACGGCTTATTGCCGTACTGTTTGGAGAACGCACGATTTAATTTGCACATTGGCCAAGACACCGCGGGCATTTGGGTGTATACTGAAGATAATCAAATCTACATGTAACGTTCATTTGATTCAAGCTGTTTCGGCCGGAGGCCGAAGCAGCTTGTTGTATTTTAAGGGCAATAATAATGTTTTTCATTATCAGATTGGCAAAGGAGCGGATTGACGATGTACGATTTCCATCACTTGAATCACCGTAAGGCGCAGACGACCTCCCAGCGGGCGCTATGGATAACCCTTGGGCTGACGCTATTTTTTACCGTCGTTGAGATTGTCGGGGGCATTCGGAGTAATTCCTTGGCCTTGTTGTCGGACTCGGCGCATATGATTTCTGACGTAATCGCGCTTGGCTTGAGCATGACGGCTATTTATTTGTCGCGGCGGGAGCCGAATGCCCGGTATACCTTCGGTTATTTGCGGTTTGAAATTATTGCCTCGTTCTTGAACGGCCTGGCGCTGGCGATTATTGCGGCGGGTATTTTTGTCGAAGGGATTTCCCGGTTTATCCATCCGCAGGCTATCGATTTCGGCCTTATGCTGACGATTGCCGTCATCGGCCTGGTGGTCAACATTGTGACGACAATTGTATTAAGCCGCAGCATGAAGCAGGAGGACAATTTGAATGTCCAGAGCGCGCTGTGGCATTATATAGGGGATCTGCTCAGCTCCATCGGAGTCATCGTGTCGGCGGTTATCATTTATTTTACCGGCTGGCTGTTCTTTGATCCGCTGATTAGTATCGTGATTGGCGGCATTATTTTCCTCGGCGGCTGCCGAATTATTCGCGAATCGTATTTGATTTTGATGGAATCCGTGCCGGATAAATACAATCTGGATGAACTGCGCGCGGATTTGCTGGAGATCGAGGGCGTGGAGGATGTGCATGAGATGCATCTGTGGGCGATTTCAACCGAGCATTATTCCCTGACCGCTCATGTATTTATACAGGCGGAAATTCAGCCCTTCTGCGTGATTCTTGCCATCAATGAGCTTCTGGCTTCCAAATACGGCATTACCCATTCCACAATTCAAACCGAGCATGCCCTAATCCATCCGCACGGAGATTATGGGCGGCAGTTCCTCCTGAAGCATCCGTAATGCCGGGACAATGAGCCTGAACAGGATTGTTCTGGCCCATGGATTTGCTTCCTGATACGCGGCTTGATGCGCAAGGCTGCCCGGGCATTGTGGCGGCCCTGCTAATCCTGCTATACTATAAAAAGAGAGAAGACGTCTCCCGCTAAACGAAACATGCATCGGCGACAAAGAATAGCCGGATAAGCGGGCCTGCGGTCTGGCAATGAGCACAGTCAGCTATCCGAAATACGGAAGCTTGTGAAGCCCGAAGCCCGGGCAAGCAGTGTGTCAAGGTGCCGATCCTACACGAACAAGAACAGCAATCAACCGAGGTGGACAACATGGCCAAAAAAAATAGACCGGCTCCGGCGACTAAAGCTGATCCGGCGGATAAGCCTGCAACATTGAAGGATCTTCTCCATGCAGATGTGCTGGGCAAGCTGAAAGCCCAGGCGGATGAATGGAAAGCGGAAGAACAGCGGGTGAAGGAAGAGAAGCGGGCCAAGGAAGAGGCTGCCCGCAAGGCGGAGCAGAAGCGGCTGGATAACAACTTTGAGCATTTGCTCAACAACAGCAAGATGGACTGGAAGAAGTTCAAGTAAGCCGGTGTGTCCGGCTGCGGCATGAGGGCCATAAGCTTTTTTTATCAGGCGGCTTCCTTTGCAGGGAACTGCTTTAGTTCCAAAATAAAAACGTCCAATCTCCTGGGAAGTACAGGAATTGGACGTTTTTATTATTTTGCGGGGCAATAGGGCAGCAGCCCGGGCTGCTGCGGTGCACAAAGCCTGCTTCCAAACAGCAGGCGGAAGCAAGGCCGCATCTACATCAAGCCGGCGGTTTCTTAAAATGCCCAGTTGCCCTTCTGGAACACAGGCTCCTCCTTGCCATCGGCAGTTATTCCGTAGATGTCCATTTCAGCCGAGCCGATCATAAAATCGACATGGGTGATGCTGGTATTAAGCCCTTTGGCCTTCAACTCGTCCTGAGAGAGCCCCTTGCCGCCCTCCAGACAAAACGCATAGGCGCTGCCGATTGCCAGGTGGTTGGAGGCATTTTCATCAAACAGCGTATTGTAATACAGGATGCCGGACTCCGAAATCGGGGAACGGTGCGGAACCAAAGCCACTTCACCCAGATAGTGGGACCCTTCATCCATAGCGACCAGGCTCTTCAGCGCTTCTTCTCCTTGACGGGCCGAGACACTGACAATCCGGCCGTTCTCGAAGGTAAAGGAGAAGCCGTCGATAAGTGTGCCGCCATAGCTGAGCGGCTTCGTGCTCGACACCGTGCCGTTCACGCCGGTAGCCAGCGGAGCGGTGAAAACTTCTTCGGTCGGCATATTGGCTACGAACGCAGTGCCTTGTTCATTGATGCTGTCAGCGGCGACCCAAATATGGCCTTCCGGAAGCTCGATCGTCAAGTCTGTACCCGGAGCAGCATAGTGCAGCTTTTTGTATTTTTTTGCGTTCAAATAGTCGGATCTTTGATTCAGCGATTGAATATGGGTTTCCCACGCGGAAACCGGGTTCTCCTGATCGATACGAACCGTTTTTAGAATGGCTTCCCACAGCTTGCTGAGCTGCTCTTCTTCCGGCAAGCCCGGGAACACCTTGGCCGCCCATGCTTTGGATGGCGCTGCGACGACACACCAGCTGAATTTGTCCGACTGCATATACTGCCGGTATTTGGCCATCGCTTGGCCGTATGTTTTCTGATAATTCATAATCCGCTGCTGAGGCACGCCCTTGAGCAGATCGGGATCGGATGACACGATGCTCACGACCGCAAGAGTCCCGCCTTCGGCCCATTCAAGCATCTCGGCGGCGTACCACTTGGGCTCTTCCAGAAACGATTCGTCCGGAGCCAAATCATAACGGAGCCGCGAGACTGTATCATCGGTCCAATTCACCTTGACCAGGTACGCGCCTGCTTCATAAGCCTTCTGTACAATGGAGCGCACCAGCTCGGCCGCGTCAATCGTCGCGTTGACGACCAGCCGCTGTCCGGGCTGAACCTTGACCCCGACCTGGACGATCAGATCGGCATAGCTGTTTAAGGATTGCTGGAAAGTAGACATTCCGTTTCCTCCGCTTCTTAGCAAAATGGGTTTCCTTATATTGTATAGCATATCGGGCGGAAAGCAAAAATACGCTGCTAGACTTGGAAACCCAGTATATTCCAGCAGCACAAGGCGGGCTTTCGTGAACCGATATATCCTCCGCCCAAACAACGGCGGGCTCCGGTGCTTTGGATTGTCAGCCTTAAATCGACTGCGTTTTTAAGGGCTGGTTGGGAGCGAATGATGCCTGCTGCCCGCTTCAGGCGGACCTGGGCAGTCGTAAGGTGATGGTGGTGCCGGCGCCCTCCCGGGAGGTGACCTCAATGTCCCCCTGATGCGCCACAGCAATCGATTTGGCGATACTCATGCCCAGTCCGGCACCGTCTGTGCCTTGCTCGGTATTGGTCCCCCGGTAATAACGTTCAAACAAGTTCCGCCTTGTATGCTCATCCATGCCTACTCCGTTATCCTCCACCAGAATAAACGCGTGCTGGGCTGTTTTCTTGGTGGTCACCGTAATTTGTGTCCCTGGCGGGTTGTGCTTGATGGCGTTAGTGATTAAGTTATCGAGCAGCCGTTGAAGCCACTTGGTATTGACATGGACCATGATGCTTGCTTTTTCTCCTGCGAATGAAAAAGTGACGTGCTGCAGGGTGGCATCGTTTACATACCGAAGCACGGTACGCCGTACCAATTCGTTCAATTCTGTGGGTGTCAGTTCAAACGGGACATCCTTGTTTTTTAATTGAAAGGTTAAGGAGAAATCCTGCAGCAGCTCCAGCATATAATCCCCTTTTTCCCGTATCGTCCTCCCCATTTCCTTCAGCTCGGCATCCGTCCATTCGAAATCGCTGCTCTCCAGCAGATGCCCGTACCCGTGAATGGTCGATAGCGGGGTCCGAAGGTCATGCGAAATTCCGGTCATCCACTCCTCCCGGGTTTTCTCCAGCCTGACGCGCTCCTGTTCTGAGGCGTCCAGTCGCTCGGCCATGTGATAGAAGCCTGCAATAACCTCCTTGTACAGCCGGTAACGCAGCCGGATGGCGCCGTTTTTGCGGTAAACCTTTTTGCGGTCCTTGTCCGTCAACGCCTCCCGATACTGTCCTTTCCCCATACGTTCAAACCAGGCGGCGAACAGCAGCAGAGGCTGACCGTAGCGGTAGCCGTGCCAGAATGAGAAGCCCAGCGTCAGCAGCAGGGCAAAGCCTGCAGTGGCAGTCAGGGACACAATAACGCCGTGAAGGATCGGCTGCTGATTGAAGCTTTGCCCGTCCTTAATGGTGTGCAGCAGCCAGATATGCCCGGATGCTTCATCATAGTAAACCGCTGCGCTTGAGGCATAGATATCCGGCTCCGAGCGCATTTTGAGCAGCTCCAGCGGCTGATAAGGATCGCGCCGGTCCGCTTCCCCGATAGACTGGACAATTTGCCCTTCGGCATCAACAATCTGCACATATTCATTGGACTGCTCCAGCAGCCGCTCCAGGTCTTTGGCCGCATCCGGACGAACGATGCCGTTAGCTCCGAAGGCATGAAACCAGCTTTGCAGCCGTTCCGGGCCGGTGTCCTCAATGCCGAGCATAAACAGGTACTCCTGATCCCGGATGCTTTCCAGCTTTACCGTGACCCGGCATGTGTCCAGCCGCCCGGTTTCTCCGATCTGGAGCAGTTCAGGCGCGCCATAGACTGTTTTTAGGCCTTCGGGCACATTGAGCGAATACACCACACGTCCTTCGCTGTTCACTACCTGCAGCCAGTAGCCCCGTTCCGTCAATTGCTCCGTCCAGTGAGAGGGAAGCGCAATGCTCCCCTGACGTGCATCGGCCTCCAGCACCATCGATTCCAGGGCTCCGGCCGTGAAGTTTTTCTGAATCTCTTCCTTGTTTATCAGCTGAATAAGAAGAAACAGCCCTGTAAGCAGAACCATCAGAACGAATACCCACTGGAAAAAAAACTGGTATGTAAAATGAAAAATGAGTCTTCTGCGGATCCGAATCATAACGTTTTTTCCTTGACCAGCTTGTAGCCGAGACCCCGTACGGTAAGCAAATATTGGGGCATGCTCGGATCGGCCTCGATGCGCTCCCGGATTTTGCGGATATGCACCATCACCGTATTGTCATCGCCCATACCCTCGATTCCCCATACCGCTTCGTACAGCTGCGCTTTGGAAAATACGACATTCGGGTTCCGGCACAAAAACAGCAGCAGCTGATAAGCCAGCGCCGGACAAGGCACCGGCTGGCCCTCAACGAGAAGCTCGCCCCCGTATTCGTCAAGCGAAAACCGGCCGTAGTCATAGCGGGCTCGCGGCTCTTCGCCCCGTGCAGCCGGGAATTGGACGCCCCGCCGCAGACGGGCTTTGATTCTGGCCGAAATTTCAAGCGGGTTAAACGGCTTGGTGACGTAATCATCCCCGCCGATGGCAAAGCCGGTCAATATATCCAAATCGGACGTCCGCGCCGTCAAATAAATGATATGCGCAGCCGAAATTTCCCGGATTTTGGGACACAGCTCGAAGCCCGTCTGGTCCGGCAGCATCACATCCAGCAAAATGACATCGGCCCCGTGCTCCTCCAGCTTTTGCAGCGCCTCCCGCGCGGTATGGGCTGCATATATACGCCGGAAGCCTTCTTTGCGGAGCACCATTTCCAGCAGTTGAACAATCGCTTTTTCATCATCAACGAGCAATATTGTAGCGTTCAGCATGGAATCCCCTCCACGGCCTATTGTATCAAATGATCCTTAATTCGAGCTAAACTGCGGCAGCATTTGTTAAAAAAGGAGCCGCGTTTGAAGCTTCCCTTGGGCGACGATGCCGGGCCGGGAGCGGCAAAAAAACACAGGCGCTTTCCGCCTGTGTCAGCACTTGGATATGTTAATAATCCAGTCGTATTCGAATCTGTTGCGACGGGGCAATCCATTCCACCTCAGCGCCGAGCGCTTCACTGACAAAACGGAGCGGCACCATCAGTGTATCATGGGCAATGATTGGCGCCGTGCCCATTTGCAACGGGGTGCCGTTGACTGCCGCTGTTTCGGAGCCGGCCTGAATGACGATTTGCTTCGTCTGTTTGCGGGCGGTGACAGTCCGGGTTGTATCATCCCAGGCGACGGAAGCCCCCAGCTTCTCAAAAATAGCCCGCATCGGCACCAGCGTAACATCGTCCTGCAGCAACGGCTCAAACGGATATGGCTGTACCTCTCCGTTAACATACACTGTAATGGCATCCGTATCCAGCTTCACCTCCCCTTCTTGCTTCATGCGCCCAATCAGCTGCAGCGAATCGGCATTCACGGGATTATTTCGCACCTTGGCCTCATACAGCGAGGGGAAGCCCTGGAGGACGGACATATCTTCAATTTCGTTGTTTTGGACATCCAGTATCGTCAATTGGGACAGGCGGCGCAGGGGAGAAGGATCTTGAATCCGGTTGAAGCCTAGCTCCACCTGGCTCAGGAAGGGCAGCGGAGCGAGAGGGCGCAAATCCTCAATCTCATTATGACTGGCCAGCAGAAAGGTTAGTCGAGGCGTATGGCTTAACGGCTCCAGGCTCTGAATGCGGTTGCCTGTAAGATCACACGTCAGCAGATCCGGCAGTCCGGCCAGCGGGCTGAGATCACGAAGCTCATTATCCGGCACAAGCAGGACTTGAAGCTTGCCCAGACCCGAGGCGAAGCTGAGGTCGGCTAAGGAGGTATGCTGGATTGAGAGCGTTTCCAAATTAGACAGGCTGGCGATAGGGGTAAAGTCCTGAACGGGGGCGGCATCGACAGACAAGCTGCGCAGGTTCGCCGCATGCTCCAGACCGCCAAGGTCGCTGATACGGGTATCCAGGCTCAAGGAAAGCAGGCTGTTCATATGCCGGATGGTTACCGGGCCGTCAGCCAGCTGCAGCTGCCCCCGAACGGCTTGCTCCAAAGCAGCGTCGGCAAAAGTGACGGGCTCGGAAGCGGGAGCCGCTTCTTCTGCGTGCAGGGCGGGATGGAAGAACAATAAAAAGCAGATCAGCACAAGACGAACCATCCATGGTTGGATGTGCATCGGATCACGCTCCTTTTTTGAAATATTCCAACTATTTCTCGCCTGTACCTCCATGTTACCCCCGCTTCCGTGCTTCGTCAAGGAAAGGGAAGTCGTGTAACGTAAGCGGAAGTGTCCGAGGCGGCTAGCATGTGAGGGGCAATCGGCGGTAAAATATCGAATGCTGCCGGAGCCTGACGAAGGATGGGGGACGGCAGGAATACAGCATATAAAAATAAGGCCAAAGCAGCATAACCAAGCGGGAATGTGCTGTACTGCCCACTCCGGTATGCAGCAGCTCAAGCAGATATGCTCAGGAGGCTTGAAGGAGACAATTGCAGGATCGAGAGGCAGGACTCAAGGGCCGCAAAATGCAGAAAAAACCCATGTCCGGCTGTAAACACACCGGGATTGCTTTACTGCACGTCCGGCGCAGCAGCCTGGCATTCGTAACAAAAAAACAGCCGCCCGCTGCTGCGGGGGGCTGAGGAGCTTTAAATAAAAAGATGATGTTGAATCAGATGATATGCGGAGGAAGAACGAAAATTCCGGGAAGCCGGACAAGCCGTTTACGCTTCCGCAACCATCCGGTTCGTAATGGAGCCGAGCTTTTCAATCTCAATGGTGACGACATCCCCCGGCTGCAGGTAGACACGCTTCTCCGGCGGATAGCCAAGCACGACACCTTCCGGCGTCCCGGTCAAAATGATGTCTCCCGGTACAAGCGTCAGGTGCTGGGAGATGTAGCTGACAATTTCATCGCAGCGGAAAATCATGTCCGATGTGTTGGAGCTTTGGCGGACTTCGCCATTGACGATGCAGCGAATCGACAGCTCGTTCGGGTTGCCGACTTCATCGGCCGTAACCAGATACGGGCCAAGCGGGCTGAAGCTGTCGCAAATTTTGCCAAGCATCCACTGCGGCGTCCGCAGCTGCAAATCGCGGGCGGACAGGTCGTTTACGTTGCAGTAGCCAAACACATAATCCAGCGCGTTTTCCTTGCTGACGTATTTGGCTTCCTTGCCGATTACGATGACCAGCTCCGCTTCATAGTCGACCTCCTGAGATACTTTCGGCAGCGGCACATCCTTTCCGTGCCCGGTCAAGGTATTGTGGAACTTGTTGAACAAAATCGGGTATGACGGAATGGGCGCATTCGTTTCCTCGGCGTGCTTGCGGTAGTTCAGGCCGACGCAAATCATTTTTTTCGGCTCGGTGACGCATGGCGCATAATCAAGGCCTTCTTCCGCCAGAAACAGCGATTGCTCTCCAGCCGTGAGCGCCTTGTCCGCCAGTGCGAGCAGTGCAGATTGCGCCGGCGCGCCTTGGGCAATAACGTCCATTACGTTCAGCGGCACTGCCGAGCCCGGGAAGGCCTGAGCTGCCGCTGCAATATCCAGAACGCCCTTCTCTGTCACGAGTCCGAGGCGCTGACCGCCGTTTGTCTGAAATGTAACGAGTTTCATAAATGAAGTCCGCTCCTTTAGTATGAAATAAATGCAGGTAAATGGCTCGGACAAGCTCCGAACAAGAGCCGATCCGTGCCCGGAAAATCAAGCGTTTTTGCCGAAGACGACGCCTCCGTCAATATAAAGCGGCGATCCCATCATGAACTTGGCGTCGTCGGAAGCCAGGAACAGGGCGGCCTGCGCCACATCGTCCGGACGGCCTAGATCGCCGGACAGCTGGCGCGTTTTCAGGGAAGCGATTGCAGCTTCGGGATCGTCGTAGGAGGTGCGCAAATAATTCTCGACGAACGGGGTCAAAATGGTGCCCGGCAGCAGTGCGTTGACACGGATGCCGTACGGCGCGTAATCGACCTGCATCGATTTGGTCAGCGACAGGATGGCGCCTTTGGTTGCCGCGTAGGAAGCCCGGCGGGCCAGGCCGATTTCGGCGATGCAGGAGGACATATTAATGATGCTGCCGCTGCGCTGCTCCATCATATGGGGCAGCACGTATTTGCTCGGCAGATAAACCCCGCGAATATTGACGTTCATTACCTTGTCCCATGCCTCAGGCTCTACCTCATGCAGCATGCCGACTCCGCTGATGCCCGCATTGTTGAACAGCACGTCGATCCGGCCGTAGTGGGCCAGCGCTTCGCGCACCAGCTTCTCCACATCCTCGGGCTTCGTAACGTCAGCCTGGAGGAAGATGGCTTCACCTCCGGCCTGCCGAATTTCCTGAACGGTTTCTTCTCCCCGATCCGCCTGCAGATCGTTGACGATGACAGAAGCGCCTTCCTTTGCAAACAGCAGGGCGGTGCTTTTGCCAATCCCGGAGCCAGATCCGGTAATGAGCACGATTTTGTTCGATAACCGCATGATTTCATTTCCCCTTTGAGGTTAAATATAGTATCCCGGGCTGCGCGATATCCGGCGGACACGCCGGGTTAAGACGAGCCGGGGGATAAGCGCCGGGCAAGCCCGCGCAGCTCCTCGGTCGCCTGCTCCTGCTTGACCGCCCATTGATGGGCGGGCATTGAGAAGCTGACTGCTGCGGCAGCCCGTCCGGATGCATCATAAACGGCGGCCCCGACGCAGCAAAAGCCGATAACGGCCTCCTGATCGTCATAGGCCAGGCCTTCCTTGCGTATGCGGGCCAGCTCGGCCAGCAGGGCGGCAGCGTCCGGCACTGTCCGGGGGGTAAGCTGCGCGAGCCCGCTCTCCGGGTACAGCCGGAGAACCTCTGCATCCTCCAGCTCGGCCAGAAGCGCCTTGCCCATTGCCGTAGCGTAGGCAGGCAGCCGCATCCCCGGATCTGAAGCGAGCCGGACCGGAGAAGGGGCTTCCATTTTGGCCAGGTATAGAATATCCCGCCCATCCAGGCAAGCCAGCTGCACGGTTTCGCCGATTCGTGTGCGGGAGGCCGCCGCCTCCTGCTGAAAAGCCCTGCTGAGGTCGAACTGCTGCAGATACGCGCTGCCGAATTGGCCGATGCCGGGCCCGATGGCATAGGTATCCCCGGGCAGCCGGGTTACCCATTGCAGTGCTTCCAGCGTGTGCAGAAGGGAGAACATGGAGCTCTTGTTAATGTCCAGCCGCTTGGACAAGTCCATCAGCTTCAGGGCGGAGGGCTCGGCACGGATTAACCGGAGGATGCTGTCCGCGCGCTCAAGCGCGGGAACCCAATATTTTTTTTCTGCGGACGGCTTGTTGTCTGGTTCCATCAGGCTTCCTTTCTTCTATAAAAACAAGGTAATTTCAGTATGATGGTTTATTATAATAAACCAAGTTTATAAAATAAATTTTACCATGATTTCTCGCGTTTGGTCAAAACTTTTTGCACGGGTCCTCCGTATATAAATGATGGCGGATCGGATCTTGTTCACCGCGCTGCGGGGTGTGGTAAACTAGAGTAGACAGACTGATAGATAAGCGGAACCAGGCCTAAGCCCGATGAAAGGGAGAAAGGGAGGCTCTCTCGGAGCGATCAGGCTATTTTTCGCCCCGCTTGGATTTACTATGGCCCGGCCTGCCTGCTGACGTGCTTGGGGTAAAGCGGATATTTCGATTTACAATAAAAGTTTTGCAACTTTTTCGGACGCGGCTGCGTCTGGAAATTGCACGAGAGGGGGATCCTAGTGGTAGCCTTGGAATTGATTAAAGCTGCCCAATCCGGCGATCGCGACGCTCTGATAGCCCTGCTGCGTGAAGTGGAAGGACATGTGTACCGAACGGCGTATTATATGCTCGGCAACGAACAGGATGCGAAGGACGCTTCGCAGGAGGCACTCATTCGTATTTATACGAAAATCCACACCTATGAAGAAAAAGCGCTTTTTAAAACGTGGGTGCAGCGAATCGTCACCAATATATGTATCGATATGTTCCGACGCAAAAAATCAGCCGTTTCCATTGAGGAACACAACCTGGTGTTTACCGGTCCGAGTGATGTGGAAAAAGAAGTCGCCTCGGTGTACCTGGCCAAAGATATCGAAGAGGCAATCGGCAAGCTGCCCGATCATCACCGGATTGTTGTGGTGCTGAGGTATTTGCAAGACTTATCCTATAATGAAATCGCAGAATCGCTGGGACTGCCCTTGAACACGGTAAAATCGTATTTGTTCCGGGCCCGGGCGCAGCTTCAGAACTTATTACAAGATTATCAGAAGGGTGGTGTACGGGGATGATTTGTGAAGAGGTGGTGGAATTGATGCAGCGTGAGCTGGACGGCGATCTGAGCGATGCCGAGAAACTGGCTTTAACGGCCCACCTGGAGCAGTGCCCCGATTGTGCCGCCATGTTTCGCCGAATGCAGCAGCTTCACAGCGGGCTGGTGAGCCTGCCGAAGGTGGAGCCGCCATTTTCACTGGTTGACGCGCTTTTGCCGCGGCTGGATGAGCTTGACCGTCTGCGTGAGCAGGGCCGGGGTCTTGAGGAAAACGTGGAGCACGGTGCGGAGCAATTCATTGCTTTGGCCGCCAAGGAGTGGGGAACGCAGGAGGCTGCGGGCTCTGTGACGGAAGCTTCGGCAAGCAAAGTGTTGAAGACAAGCGGCGGTGAGCGGCTTGCCGCAGTGGAAGGCGGCAAGTCCAGCCGGGGCCCGGGGGCTGCGGCGCAGCTGGAGCCTGTCAAACGGAAAGGCTGGATGCGAGGCGGCGCGGCATGGGGCGGTGCGCTGGCCGCTGCTGCCTTGTTCGGGGTTATTGTACTGACGAGCAGCGGCGGGCTTGGCCTGGATGAGAAGGAAGTCGCCGAGATGTCTCCTCAATTCAGCTCATCGGGTTCATCTGGGGAGGCAGGAAGCACCGCAGCCCAAGATAAGCAGGCCGGTAGCGGGGCCGGTGAGGCTGTGGGCACGGAGGCAGCTTCCGCCGCCAAGCAGGATGAGCTTGCGGCTGCGAAGCAGAGTGCGGCTGAGAGTGAAGCGCAGGCAGCGCCGGGCGCGGGGGCGGCCAGTGCCAACGAGCCGGCTCCAATCCAGGCTGGGAGCGGAGCGGAGCAGCCGGCGCCGGAAGCGAAGCAGCCGCAAGCGAAATTGCCGGCGGCCAGCGCCTCCGAGCCGGCTTCGCAGCCGGCGCCCCGCGAGACGGTGACGGCGCCGTCCGCCACGCCGCAGCCGGCTTCGCAGCCGGATACGAGCGGCGACGCGTCCAAGAAGCTGGCGGAGCCTGCGCCGATGCCGGAGAGCCAAACGTCGAATGCGGACCAGTCGGCTGCGGCATCGACACCTGCTGCTCCGGGGGCCGAGGAAAGCGCTCCGGCGGCAGACTCGCGCGGGCTGGCCTCCAAGGATTACAGCTATAAGGCGCAAAGCTTTGTCTATGAAGCGGCGGGCATGGAGCTGTCCTCCAAGGACGGGACACTGCTTGCAGTCGTTCAGGATCAGCGGATTGTCGTGAAGAAAATCGGCAGCGGTGAGGTCTTGTATACATCGCCAAGACAATGGAAGGCGACCGACAAGCTGACCCTGCTGTCCTGGGACAGCGAAACCCAACTGACCTACCAAGTGGTCAGCGGGGAGGTCAAGCAGCTCATCAGCATGGATCTAGTCAAGAAAACAGAGACAGTTAAACCGGGCTAAAACGCGGATTTTGTGCACCAATGGCACGCTTCCGGCGTATAGTATAGCAAAGTCGTATAACCATGCGGCGCGGGGAATCCTGGGGCCTGTGCCGGGTGTTTATATAGATGATGTGCTGGGGCAAAGGGATGACGGCAAGGCGGGCGATCGCTGTGTCGTGATCCCTTTGTTTTTTTATATCATCAAGGGGGCTTAGGCCGGCTAGCGGATTGTTTTCTGGACGAAATCTGTAAACTATGATAAACAAGAATAGAGCGCAAGTACGACGAGCTGGGAGGTGCCGGGGATGGATTACCGGCTGGCGAAGCGGGAATTAAGACAAGGCCGCATTCAGCCTATTTATGTATGCTACGGAACGGAAAAATATTTGCTCGATGAGTTTATCGCGGAGCTGACAGCGAAGCTGATTGAGCCGGGGCATCAGGATTTCGCCCTGGCGAAGCTGGATTTGACCGAAGCAAGCCTGGAATCGGCAATCGATGAGGCTCAGGAGCCGCCCTTTATTGTGCCGCGCAAGCTGATTGTAGCCAAAAACGCCCTATTCTTGACCGGTGCCAAGGATCAAGGAAAGCTGGAGCATCCGGTGGACAAGCTTCAGCAGTATATGGTGCATCCGAGTGATTTTGCGGTGCTCGTTCTGACGGTGGAGGCGGAGAAGCTGGACGAGCGCAAAAAAATCGTCAAGCTGCTAAAGGAAAAGGATGTGCTTATTCCGTTCCTGCCGATGACCGAGGAGGAGCTGCGCCAGTGGGTGGCGCGGCAGGCGGAGAAGGAGCAGGTGCAGCTCGGCCCGGGCGCGGGAGAAGAGCTGCTGCTGTACACGGGAGGAAGCCTGCAGTCGGTTGCGGGAGAAATCCGCAAGCTGGCAACCTTTGCCGGTCCTGGGGGCACGGTAGGGGCTGAGGATGTGCGGCGCTTGGTCGTACCGGGTACGGAGCAAAACGTGTTTCTCCTTATTGAAAACATCGTTCAACTGAAGCTGGAGCGGGCGTTTGCGATATTTTACGACCTGCTGAAGCAAAAGGAGGAGCCGATTAAAATATTGCTGCTGATCGCCCGCCAGTTTCGCATTATTTTGCAGGTGAAGGAATATGGGCGACAAGGGTTCGCGCCGCAGCAAATCGCGGGCTATCTCAGCCTGCACCCTTATGCGGTGAAGCTGGCCGCGGAGCAGGGCAAGCGCTATGACGGCGCACGGCTCAGCAGCATTTTGTCCCAGCTGGCGGAGCTGGATTACAAGATGAAAACGGGCACTATGGACAAGGTGCTCGGGCTGGAGCTGTTTCTGCTTCGTCTGGCTCCGGAAGCTGGACGCTGAGGCGAGCAGACTGATTTGAATCATGGCATTCTAATCAGGTCATGCATCGCGTGGTTTAAGCACAACATCCCCGGCAAGGTCAGCTCCAAGGCTGGCCTTGTACGGGGATGTTTGTATGATTTGATAAACACATTTCAAGCTGCGCTGCATGACGGTTTGGCTGCATTATTGCATGACGCATGACTGTATGACTGTATGACTGTATGAACTGCATGAACTGCATGACTGTATGAACTGCATGAACTGCATGAACTGCATTAGCGTCCGGTCGGCCGCTTGTTATGGCTAATCCAGACCCCAGCTGTGGTTCCGGTTCCTGTAACGGATGCGTCATTGTGTTTCGCTGCATGACGGCGGTCGGTCGACCACTCAAGCCGTGAATCCATGAACGCCAAAAAGGCCGTCCCGACAACAGAATAATCTGCTATCATGGAACAGCCCCTTGATTGTAAGTTTAAAGCATGTAAAGGCTTCTGCTTACGCTTGAAGTCCGTTCAGCTGTTTCGCCAAGCGGGATTTTTTGCGAGCAGCAGCGTTTTTATGAATAAGCCCTTTGGTTGCGGCTTTATCCAGCTTCTTGGAAGCAAGCACGAGGGCTTCTTTTGCGGACTCAAGGTTACCGGAGCCTGCTGCTGTTTCGAACGACTTCACGGCCGTACGGAGCGCGGATTTCTGCGAAGCGTTACGAAGACGACGGGATTCGTTCGTTTTCGTCCGTTTAATCGCGGATTTAATGTTTGGCATTGCATTCACCTCCTACTAGCAAGTACATACACGGTCTTACGACAACTTTAAATATTCTAACATGCGCCCTACCAAAATGCAATACCGGAAACCTTTTGTTTCGGCGGATAAGCCTTGGAATAGCGGCCCCCCTTTTTTGGCACAATACGGGAAGACGAACGATTCGCCAAGTCTGACCATTTCAGTTGAAAAGGGGAGCGAGCAATGACGGATTTAACGATGTACTCCGTGCGTACCGATTTGGCGCTGGAAGCGCGCGATATGGCGGTGGCATCCCGCAGCAAGGCGGGTATGCCCGGGAATGCAATGCCAAACCAGCTGCCGGGCGTTGACAGTGAGACATCCGAAGAGGACGGCATTCTGATTACCCGTCTCCATGTGAAGGATGAAGAGGGAGCGCGCGCGATCGGGAAGCTGATGGGCCGCTATATTACGATCGAGGTGCCGGGCCTGCGCATCAAGGATAGCGATTTGCAGGATCGGGTCGCCACCCGGCTGGCGCAGGAATTCTCGTCGTTTCTGGAAAGAATCGGAACGAAGGCGGATGCCAAGGTGCTTATTATCGGGCTGGGCAACTGGAATGTAACCCCCGATGCGCTGGGGCCGATGGTGGTGGAGAATGTGATGGTTACCCGCCACTACTTCGAGCTGATGCCGGATCAGGTTTCCGACGGCTACCGTCAGGTAAGCGCCGTTGCGCCGGGAGTGCTGGGAACGACGGGGATTGAGACCAGTGAAATCGTACAGGGCATTGTGGATCGGACGAAGCCGGATTTGGTCATCGCCATCGATGCCCTGGCTTCCAAGGCGCTGGAGCGTGTCAACACGACCATTCAGATTGCCGACACGGGCATCCATCCGGGCTCAGGGGTTGGAAACAAGCGCAAGGGGCTAACGCTGCAGGCGCTGGGCGTGCCTGTTATTGCGATTGGCGTGCCTACCGTGGTGTACGCTTCCACGATCGTGGGCAGCACGATTGATCTGATGAAGCGGCATTTGCAGCAGCATACGCAAAATACCGGCGCCATTCTCGGTTTACTGGATGGCATGTCGGAGCAGGAGCGGCTGGGGATGGTCAAAGAGGTGCTTGACCCGCTCGGGCATGATTTGCTGGTGACGCCCAAGGATATCGATCAGTTCATTGAGGATATGGCCAACATCATTGCCAGCGGATTGAATGCGGCCCTTCATCAGGCCGTGGATCAGGATAACGTGGCGGCCTATACCCATTAGACGCTACTCGCGCAGCGTATAGTGAAACCGAATGGTCAAGCGCTCCCGGCCGGGAGCGGGCTTGGCCTCTTTTTTCTCTATAGCTGTTCTAGCGAACTCCGCAAGTTCATAGAGTAGAACTAGATAGAATGCTGCTCTACTTTACGACACAAACGGCGGAGGATAGCCTATGAAATGGTTCGAGAATGACGATGCGGCACATGACGGGTTCCGGCTTGGCGAGATGACCAAGCTGCTGCGCTTGTTCGTCACGGTGACAGCGGGAACGATGATGTTTATGACGGTTCTGGGCATGGCCGGGGTGCTGCAGCGGCAAATCCCGGAGAAACGGATGCCGTCGATGCAGGGGATGGCGGCGGTGATGTCCAGCCGCATGTTTATGGATATTTTGGCGATGGAGGTGCCTCATTTGGGACAGGCGCCCGAAGCATCGGTGTTTTCCTTCCGCAATACGGCGCACTTCCTGCTGCAGCTGTCCACCGGCATGCGGCCGGGTGACCCCAAAAGCTGGCTGGCAGGCGAAATGACCGGCCTGCGATCGGACAGCTCCGTGCTGCTGTATCCGGGCAAAGGCACGGTGATGGGGGAGGACCCCGCTGACTATACGCCGCCCTCGCAGGTGCTGCAGCCGGAAGGGCTTCCGCCGACGGCAACAGCGGAAATTAACGGCAGGGCAACGGCAGTAGACGCGGCAGGAGCCCAGGCCGGGGAAGCCACGTCCAAGCCCGGAGCGGCGGAGGCTGGCAAGGGGCCTGCCATTTTTATCTACCACTCCCACAACCGGGAATCCTTCCTGCCGGAGCTGAAGGATCAGGGGATTACGAGCCCGGATTTGGCCTTCGATCCGAAAATCAACGTAACACAGGTCGGCAAGCGGCTGAGCGACAAGCTGAACGAGCTCGGAATTGGAACCTTGCATTCGGATGCAGACTATCCGACGCTGGAAAAAGGGTTCAATTACGCCAAATCCTACGCCTACTCCTACAAAACGGTGAAGGAGGCTTTTGCCCAGCATCCGGACCTGCAGATGGTGTTTGATCTTCATCGTGACTCGCTTGGACGTAAACAGACGACGGTTCATATTGACGGCAAGGATTATGCCCAGGTATATTTTGTGGTCGGCAAACGAAATCCGAATTGGGAGAAAAACTCTGAATTCGCGTCCCAGCTTCACAAGCGGCTGGAGGAGACGCACCCCGGCATCTCGAAGGGAATTTACGGGAAAGCGTCTAACGGGAATGCGGAGTACAACCAGTCGATGTCGCCAAACAGCATTCTGATAGAAGTGGGCGGGCCGTACAGCACGATGGAGGAAATGAACCGGACTGCCGATGTGCTGGCCGAAGTGATTGCCGAGCTGTACCGGAACGCCCGGAAGGTGTCCGCCCCGGGGGATGGCGCGGCAAAGCGGTAGCTTTTGGTGGAGATTCCGAGCGGCATGGTCCAGTTGTGAACAAATGGTATATAGCGTCCTATGATGGAGGGTACATCCTATGAGCAGGTTTTATTGGCGGTTCGCCGGCGCAGTGCTGCTGCTGGCCTTTGGCATCGCTTTCGGTGTGGAGCTGGCTTCACGAGGCACCGAGCGTATTCACGGACCGCTGCCCGCAGCGGCGGGCAGTACCGGAGCTTTGGATGCCCGCTCAGGCGGGGCCCAGGCGGCTGCCGTCCGGACCGCAGCAGGGGAGCAGGCCGGAGCAGGGCGAACAAAGGCGGCAGAGCAGGGGAAAGCCAAGGCAGCCGATTCGAAGTCCGATGCGGCATCCTCCGCCCGCCCCAGAGTGACCGAGGACCCGCTCATTAACCGCATCACGAACAAGATTGGCGAGCTGCTGCAAATGGCAGCCTATCACGGAGTGCGGCTCGTTGTGTCCTGGCTGGAAGGGCTGCTGTAACATCGTGCGGGCATGTTTTTGATGTACCCGGGACATGCTGCGGCAGCGTGCTGCTTTTATCCGCTCGGGCAAGGCCGGACTACATCCGCATCGCCCGTCACTTCACCGCATTCCACATGCCCGGCTTCAGCAGGCGGAGGCCGAATTGGTTCTTGAATTTTGACAGGCTTTATGTTTCAATTGGGCATGTAAGCATTAAGCATGTGCAGGAACTTATTCTTCAATACTTAAATATGGACAACAAATCAGGTGCCCTTGCTTAGGCAAGGGGTAACAGGGAATCGGGTGAGAATCCCGAACGGTCCCGCCACTGTAATTGGGGAGCTTGCTTTTTAACATGGTCACTCGGGGAAAGCCCGGGGAAGACGAAGCATAGCGCTGATCCACAAGTCAGGAGACCTACCTGGTTTGAAGCACCCACGTGCCTTCGCGGAAAAGGAGAGGTGTACAAGCATGAAGCGGCCATCTACGAAGGATGGGGCCGTCTTCTATTTGTGCGTATCCTGAACCAATCCAAGCCGCGGATTGGTTTTTTGCTATGTCCCGCCTGTCTATGCCGCAGTCATTTTTATTCATTCAGGAGGTTAGAGCATGTCATTGAAAAAAGCAATGCACACGCTGCTGCTCGTTTCAGGCTTCACCCTGTACTTCATGCTGAACGAGCCGCAGTCCGCCCGCGCCATGCATATTATGGAAGGCTTTCTTCCGGTAGGCTGGGCGATTTTTTGGTGGGTCGTCTTTATCCCGTTTTTTATTCTCGGCTTGCGCGCGATCGCTAGAATTACAAAGGAAACGCCGGAGCTCAAAATGATGCTCGGGCTGGCAGGCGCCTTCACGTTTGTGTTGTCCGCGCTGAAAATTCCGTCGGTTACCGGCAGCAGCTCGCATCCGACCGGAACCGGGCTTGGAGCTGTGATGTTCGGTCCGCTGCCGATGAGCGTGCTCGGCTCCATCGTTCTGCTGTTCCAAGCGGTGCTGCTCGCCCATGGCGGAGTGACCACGCTGGGCGCCAATGCATTTTCTATGGCGGTCGCGGGTCCTGTGGCCGGCTTCTTTGTATATAAAACGCTGATGAAAGCTACGGGCAAGCAGCTTCTTGCGATTTTTGCGGCGGCGATGCTCGCGGATTTGTCCACTTACGTTGTGACCTCGGTTCAGCTTGCGCTTGCTTTTCCTGCTGAGGTGGGCGGCTTTGCGGCATCCTTTGCCAAGTTTGGCGGCATCTTCGCGATTACGCAGATTCCGCTGGCGATTAGTGAAGGGCTGCTGACGGTCCTGATCTGGAACTGGCTGCAATCCTTCAGCACACAGGAATTGTCGCTGCTGCAGCGCAAAATGAAAGGGGCCGATCAATCATGAAACGAAGCACCCAAAATGTGCTGATTCTTCTCGGGGTTATCCTGCTGGCGGTGCTGCCGCTGCTGCTGGTGGATGCGGAATTCGGCGGGGCCGACGGCGCTGCGGAGGAAATGATTCAGACGCTTCATCCGTCCTATGAGCCGTGGTTTTCGCCCTTTTTTGAGCTGCCGTCGGAGACGGAAAGTATGCTGTTTGCGCTGCAGGCGGCGCTTGGGGCCGGCTTTATCGGCTACGTGCTGGGGCTGTTCAGAGGCAGATCGGGCAAAACGAAGCCCCAATGATGCAGCGCATCGATACGATATCGTACACCAACAAGCTGCGAGCCGTTTCTCCTTTGTGGAAAAGCGGGCTCGCAGCGCTGTTGTTTGTGCTGGCTTATGCGGCGCACCCGGTGGTGCAGCTGGCGATTGGCGCATGGATGTCCCTCTGGATTATCGGATATGCCCGTATCCCGGCGCGGTTTTATTTGATGCTTCTGGGAAGCTCCTGCTTGTTCTATATGGCCAGTCTGCCGGCGCTGCTTGTGCAGCTGACTCCGGCCGGGCAGGCCGCGGACGGGGCTTCCCTGCTGATTCAGTACACCGCAGGCGGCTGGACGGCTTATGTTACGGAGTCCGGGCTGGAGACTGCGCTGACGCTGCTTGTCCGGATTGCGGCCTGCCTGTCCTGTATGTTCTTCGTTACGCTGACAACGCCGATGCCGGATCTGTTTCAAGTGATGGGCAAGCTGAAGCTGCCGCCGCTGCTGCTGGAGCTGATGCTGATTATGTACCGCTTTATATTCCTGCTGTCGCAGACGGCGAGGGATATGTATACGGCCCAGCGGGCCCGGGGCGGCCAAGCCGGGTTTAAAGGCAGGCTGAACGATACGGCGCTGCTTATTGTGCGAATATTCGGCAAGACGATGCAGCGGTACCGGGGCTTGTCCTTCGGCTTAATGGCCAGGGGCTTCACAGGCGACATCCGGATGGCACCGTACGAGCCGAAGGGGATTTCCTTCCGCTATAAGGCGGAAAGCGGCGCAGGCGTCTTGCTTTTGCTCCTGCTGGAGCTGTGGTTGCGATGGAGGGGATAAGATGAATGAACGCGCGAAGGCGGACAACATGGATTTTTTGACGGAGGGCACTCATCCGATTGTGGAGGCGGAGTCTGTCGTCTTCAGCTATCCCGGCGCCGCGAACGCGGCGTTAAACGGGTTGACGCTGCGTATCCCGGCCGGCTGCAGAACGGCCATTTGCGGCCATAACGGATCGGGCAAATCAACATTTTTCCTGCACGCCCTCGGCCTGCACCGGCCATCCTCCGGCCGTCTGCTGTGGAAGGGGACGGAGCTGTCCTACCAGGCCAAGCAGCTTAAGAAGCTGCGCCAGCAGGTGGGGCTTGTGTTCCAGGACCCGGAGCAGCAGTTAATTTTGAACACGCCCGGGGAAGATGTTTCTTATGGTCTGCGTAATGCCGGCGTGGCGGAGGCGGATATTCGGCACAGGGTGAAGCAGGTGCTCAATGCCATGGGGCTGGACCGCCTGACGGATACGCCGCTGCACCACTTAAGCCTCGGCCAGAAAAAAAGAGTCGCCCTGGCCGGTGTTTTGGCGCTGGAGCCGGAGCTGCTGCTGCTGGACGAGCCGACGGCTTACTTGGATCGGGGCTCGGAGCGCCAGCTAATGGAGGAGCTGGATCGGGTACACAAGAGCGGCATTACCGTCGTGATGGCGACCCATGACATGAATTTGGCCTATGCCTGGGCAGACTGGATCCTGGTTATGGATCAGGGGCGGTGCGTCATGGCGGGCACGCCGGAGCAGGTGTTTCGGAATGAGGCTGCGATTACGGCGCTGGGGCTGGAGCTGCCGATGCTGCTTGAGCTGTGGCAGGCGCTGCCCGAACAGGTGAGAGAGCATTCGGCTCCACCCCGGACGGTGGAGGAAATGAAGCGGTATTTGAACCGCCTTCCCTTTGCCGGGACATAGAGGATGATCATTGCCTGGCATGCTTATCCGGCTGCATGGAGCAAAGGCAGCAATACTAGGTGTTGCATAAAAATATAAATATGTGTATTATTATTCATTGTAACCTAGATAGACCAAAACAACCGCATAGCGTGGAAATAGGTGCTTTGGCGCAGCAGCCAAGGCTTAAAAGGGAAGTCCGGTGCAACACCGGCGCGGTCCCGCCACTGTAACAGAGGAGCTTGCCGCAAGGAAATGCCACTGGTCCGTCGGACTGGGAAGGTTTGCGACATGCGAGGATTCTGGAGCCAGGAGACCTGCCTATTTTGACAACACTGCAGTACCTACGGGAGATAGGGAGGTGTTAAAGATGGGAGCTACTGATCGACAGACCAGCAGGCATCTTTACCTTTATTTTCTATGGGGTAAATGATGTCTTTTTTTGTTTTCTATTTTAGATTTAGGCAATAGATGACAAGAAACTGAACCAATCCATGGGAGGCTGGGTAAAAATGAAAAGCAGTCATTTGGGGTATCCGCGCATTGGCGCAAACAGACAGTGGAAAAAGGCGCTGGAGCAGTTCTGGGCAGGCAAGCTGCCGGAGGATGAATTCGTCCGGGAGGTTACGGCCATTCGGCTGGACAATCTGAAGGTGCAGCAGGACAAAGGCATCGAGCTTATTCCGGTCGGAGATTTCTCTTTGTATGACCATGTGCTGGACACGGCCGTCATGTTCGGTATCGTTCCGAAGCGCTTTGCCTATGAGGGCGGTCCGGTTCCGCTGGCCACCTATTTTGCCATGGCCCGCGGGAACAAGGAGGCGGCTGCCTGCGAGATGACCAAATGGTTCAACACCAACTATCACTATATCGTTCCCGAGCTGAATGATACGGTACCGGTCTTGACCGAGAACCGCCCGCTGGCGGCCTACCGGGAAGCCAGGCAGCAGCTTGGCATTGAAGGCAAGCCGGTTATCCTCGGGCCGCTGACGTTTGTGAAGCTGTCCAAAGGCTACGGCAGCACGCCGGTGGCTGAGGTGGTTGCCACATTCATCCCGCTGTATGCACAGCTGCTGCAGGAGCTGGAATCGGAGGGCGTTCAGTGGGTTCAGGTGGATGAACCGATTTTATCCACAACCGTCACAGCCGGGGATGTGGAGCTGCTGAATAAAGTGTACACGGAGCTGAAGCAGGCGGCACCGAAGCTGAGCTTGCTGCTGCAAACATACTTTGATGCGGTCGATTATTACGAGCAGGTCATCGCTCTTCCGGTACAGGGAATCGGACTGGATTTCCTGCATGATCGCGGGCGGAACCTGAAGCAGCTTCAAAAGCACGGCTTCCCGCAGGATAAGGTTCTGGCAGCCGGGCTGATTGACGGAAGAAACATTTGGCGGGCCGATTTGGATGAGGCGATCAGGCTTGCCGGTCGTTTGGCGGCGTTCGTTCCAGCTGACCGGCTCATTGTGCAGCCGTCCTCCAGCCTGCTTCATGTCCCGGTCTCGACCCGGTCGGAGACCGATTTGGACCCTGTCTTGAAGGATGCGCTTGCCTTCGCGGAAGAAAAGCTGGAGGAGCTTGCGGTATTGAAGCAGGCCTTGGAGAACGGGCCGGAAGCCGTATCCGGACAGCTGGCCTCAAGCCGGGAAGCCCGCAGGCAGCTTAATGCATCTCCGGAGCGGAACCGGACCGCGATTCAGCAGGCGATTGCACAAATTACGAAGCAGAAGTTCGGCCGCGCGCTTCCGTTTGCCGACCGCCGACCGCTGCAGCAGGCCCAATGGCAGCTCCCGCTGCTGCCGACAACCACTATCGGCAGCTTCCCGCAAACCGCAGAGGTGCGTCAGGCTCGCCAAAAATGGAGAAAAGGCGAATGGAGCGAATCGCAGTACAGCGAGTTCATTGAAGCCCAAATCCGGACCTGGATTGAATTACAGGAACAGCTCGGTATTGACGTGCTCGTCCACGGCGAATTCGAGCGGACGGACATGGTGGAGTTTTTCGGGGAGAAGCTGGCGGGCTTTGCTTTTACAAGAAACGGCTGGGTACAGTCCTACGGCTCCCGCTGCGTCAAGCCGCCTGTCATTTATGGGGATGTGGCTTTTACCGCCCCGATGACGGTCACGGAAAGCGTATTTGCGCAGTCCTTGACCAAGAAGCCGGTGAAGGGCATGCTGACCGGTCCGGTGACGATTCTGAACTGGTCGTTCGTGCGGGATGACTTGTCCCGCGAGCAGGTGGCCTACCAGATTGCCTTGGCGCTGCGCGCCGAGGTGGAAGCGCTGGAGCAGGCAGGCATCGAAATGATTCAGGTCGATGAGCCGGCCGTCCGCGAAGGGCTGCCGCTGAAGCAGCAGGATAAGGAGGCTTACATTCAGTGGGCTGTCGATGCTTTCCGTCTGTCTACCTCCACCGTCAAGGATACGACACAAATTCACACTCACATGTGCTATTGCGAGTTCCATGACATGATTGGGGCTATCTCGGACATGGATGCCGACGTCATTTCCATTGAAACCTCGCGCAGCCATGGAGAGCTGATTCACAGCTTTGAGGAAACGGTGTACGGCAAAGGCATTGGCCTTGGCGTATATGATATCCACAGCCCGCGCGTGCCTGCTGTCGAAGAAATGGTCTCGATGATCGACCGTTCCCTTCGCGTGCTGGACCCGAGCCTGTTCTGGATTAACCCGGACTGCGGCCTGAAAACACGCGGCATGGACGAAACCGTCAAATCCTTGCGCAACATGGTGCAGGCTGCCGAAGCGGTCAGGGCGAAGCTGCAATAAGCAACAGTGCATTACCGCAGATGTCCGCGCCATACGCCGGAAGCTGCTTCATTATGAAGTTGAACGACAAATGAGGCGACCGCGGGCGGTTATTCTTGCCGCAGCCGGTCTTTACCAAACGCTGCAGGGCGCTCATCCTTTCCAAAAATAGTACAGCAACCCCCGGGACTGCGATAAAATCGCGTTTCCGGAGAGGTTGCTTTTTTTGATTTGCGGAAATGACAGGAGATAGGGAGAAGACGGAAAGCCCTATTTCGAGTTTGAACTCCAAAAATGGAACATTCCACCTATTCCCGTTTGACCCCCAAAGCGCAGCGGTCTATCCCGAATGGTATGAAAGATACCGTACCGCATCCAGGCACAGACCGGGAACAGCGAGAAGGAGCGTGTGTATGTTTAAAAGGTTTGAACAACGATACGGGGTAGATTTGGGCACATCCAATACACTTATTTATCAGCACGGCCAGGGCATTGTGCTGGCGGAGCCGTCTGTGGTGGCTATCCGCCGGGATACCGGGGAGCTGCAGGCATTTGGCGAGGAAGCGTATGCGATGATCGGAAGAACTCCTGCGAACATAGAGGTGATGTACCCGTTAAAGGACGGCGTCGTTGCTAATTTCGACATCGCGTCCGCCATGCTGAAGCATTTTATCGGCAAAATACAAGGACGGGCCAGCTGGTTCGGCAGCTCCCAGGTGTTCGTCTCCGTCCGCTGCGGCATGACCAATGTGCAGAAACGCGCCGTCGAGGAAATGGTCGTGCACAAGAAAGTCAAGAAGCTGACCACGGTGGAGGAGCCGCTCGCGGCTGCGATTGGAGCAGGGCTGCCTGTCGCAGATCCTATCGGGAGCATGGTGGTGGATATCGGCGGCGGGACGAGCCAGGTGGCCCTGATAGCCTTGGGCGGCATTGTGGTCAGCCAATATATTCCGGTTGGCGGCATGTCTCTGGATCAGGACATCATCGAATATGTGAAGCGGACCTATAATCTGGTCATTGGCGAGCGTACTGCGGAGGAGATCAAGAAAAATATGGCTTCGGCGATTTGGCCGGAAGCGGAGGTGCGGATGGATGTCCGCGGGAATGATCTGGTTGAAGGCTTGCCGAAGACGATATCGATTACGGCTTTGGAGATTTACGAGATACTCAATCACTTTACGATTGCGATTGTAGAGAGTGTCCGGCGTACGATGGAGCAGTGCCCCCCGGAGCTGGCGGGGGATGTGATGGAGCAGGGAATTTTGCTGTGCGGCGGCGGGGCGCTGCTGTACGGGCTGGATCAGCGGCTGCAAAGTGAACTCGGTGTCCCGGTTCTTGTTGCCGAGCAGCCGATGGAATGCATTGCGCAAGGGGCCGGGAAAATGCTCGGCTACAAGGCGGAACGAGCCGCATCCGCCGGCTCTGCAAGAAAATCCTCCTATCCGCCGGAGGCGAATGACGTTTTGGAGCAAGCCGGAGCCAATTCCTAGAAGGCCGGTATCAGCAAAAATAGAAGCGAAAAGGCAGGAACAGTATGGAGCGGGGAAAAAAGCCGCATCCCTGCCGGACACTTTAAGAGACAGCAGCTGCAACCTTAAGTAGAGGTAGCACGTTATGTAAAGAGAGTGCTTTTTCTAGATTTTTCTTGCAAATTTATTATATTATTCCACAAGTCAGGCGTAAGGAGGACAGCATGGTGAAAAAAGCAGTGCTTGCTGCACTTTTGCTTATCCTGAGCATTGCGGCCGGGTGCAGTCCGAAAGAAGCTTTACAGCAGGATTCCGCTGCGCCTAACATCAATCTTCAAATCAGCAAGCCGGACGGTCGGGATGACAAAAGTGTTCAGCTGCTCAAGGAGCCGAAGGTGGTGGAGGCGGTTATGAATATGCTGCAGCAGGTTCCCTGGGAAAACACAAAAATTTTAATGTCCCGGCTGCCGGATTACAAAATTACAACCGTCGGCACCGAGCATCCCGACTCCTACGAGTCGTTGACAATTGGCGTATGGGTCTCTTCCGGCCAGGCTGCAATTGAGGTATTGATCGAGGGGCATAACAAGTACGGGAAAATGAGCAAATTGGACAGCGAGAAGCTGCTCGCAATTCTTTCGGCCGCAGGAAGCCGTGAATAAAGAAACCGGCCGGCTTAGTAATAATCAAAGGTAATTTCACAAATCATCCTTGAGCTTGGTCTATAAAAATTGGAAAATGAGCCGGACATCAGCTGCCCGGCATCTTCTTGTATTTAGCAGCGAGCTGAGAGAAAGCAAATCTATCACACTGCTTCTATTTTTATAGTTCAACCATTCAAGCATTCAATCATTCAGTCATAATACTGTATGAATCTTTCCTGCTCGGGGATATCATCATCCAGAAGCAGATCCACCCGCAGCAATTCTGCTTTATGCTCGAGCTTGGCGATGAAGAGGGCGTAGTAGTCGCTAAAGGTCGGGTAAGTGAACAATCCGTACCCCCGTGTCGCTATGATTTTGTTGACCGCCTTGATTTTCTCGGGTAAATATTCATAGTCGTCATGATCCCCTAATTCCTCAAGCTCATCCTGAGCAGCTAATTCAACGTTATGCAGGGATTCATAATCCAACATATAGTGGACGATTTCGTTCCCTTCCTCGCCTTTATAATCAAGATAGAGGAGCTTTTTTGTGGACAGTCCGTAGTCCAACACGGCCTCGTGTATGTCGAACGTCTTTGAATCGCCTAGAATGGCTTCTACATCTTTTTTATCTTCAAATATGAAGGGGACGATATGTTTAGCAGACATGTGGATGTCCTCCATTCCTTTATGCTTGAAACAAAGCCCCGTGTCGGTTCGGAATATAATCGGGATAGTGTTTGCGGTAAAAGTTATCGATGAGACGCAGCGAAGGGTCCCATTCCGGATAAGGCTCAGGAGCTTGGAATTCCATACACGCTTCCGGCGTATTCAACAGGAAATCGTCAGCGAGCCTAGGGACCGGCAGCCCCAGCTTTTTTCTTATATGGAGCAGGAACAGCATTTCATAAGGGTAGAATGCAAATCTGAAGTCGCCGAATTCCAGAGAATTGCCTAATTCCGAGGCTAAATCGGAATGGAACCGCGACATGCTGCGAAGCAATTGCTCCGTCTCTGCAGGATCAGTGGTGTTCCACCGCTCCAGCACGTCCTCATAAATATCCAAATCATCCGGGATTAAGTCGCACTTCAGCCCGTTTTTCTGAAAGGCCTGCCTCAGAGCGAGCTTCACATTTTGACGGGTCCCTGCTATCGTTTTATTTCGGTATTGCAGGTATAGCTCCAGTAAAAACCAGACGTGCCTTTTGTATTCATTGGCATCCATAATGTGCCTGCCGAGGTGTTGGTCGATGAAATCGAATAATAGGGCTTCTTCCTTCTCCCAACCAAACATGGTGAAATGAATTAAGGCTGCGACAACCTCCCCGAAGTTGTACTCCACCCACATTTTTGGATAACGGATTTGATAGAGCTCTTGCGCCATACACTGGTAAAATACGACCATATGCATCGTCTTTAACGGTTCCGTATGCTTCCCGCCATGAAGCAGGACATCGTTTTTCCATTTAGACAAGTAATAGGAGGAAACAGGATTCAGGTCTATCAATAAAATGTGATCTCTCTCTACGTCATTCGATTCGACAATCGTCACAATTTCACGATGGTTCTTTTCATATTTCGCCTGGACCGTTTCAAATTTGATGCCGTCTACAAAGTTTTTGCTGTAGCGTCTGTACGCCACTTGTAATTTCTTAAGGTTTAGCATTGCACTCTCCTTGAAAGGCTGGATACGGAACATCGATAGGTTCTATCCCTTCCTTTATCGGTTTAAAAAAATAAACTTTTGTTATTTTTATAACATTTTCCATATTGGAGCGTCGGCGCTTTGAATTTTTATCCCCCAAATTATATTTTTTTGTAAAGTCTATGAAATCTATACTTTTCATTCTATTAAAAAAGGAATATTATGAAATGTATATGAGAAATAACCATAATTTAGGTAAAATCATTGTTTGTCTTTCTTGAACAGGATGCATGAGATAGAGAGAATGAAACGGGGGATTTGATGTGAAGTTTAGTTCCGTACGCCTGAATCAATTGGAACAAGCCATGAAGCGGGAGAAGATTACGTCTTGTTTAGTGTATCAGCGCAACGGGATTGCACTGGAATATTTCAAAAACAAAAAAAACGCCAACAAATTATTCCAGGTCCACTCCGTAACCAAAAGTGTGCTGTCCATTGCGCTTGGCATTGCGATGGAGGAAGGGGTAGTCGGCGGGACTCAGACACCGATTTCACGTTACTTGCCAGAGGTCGAGTCTGCAAAGGAACAGGTGACGATCGGGCATCTGCTGACCATGACACCGGGATTTCACTGGCCGGAGTGGGAGGCGTGGGGCGGCAGGCCGTTCCCGATGATCAGCAGTACGGACTGGGTGAAATTCGTTCTGGAGCGGAAGATGGATCTTCAACCGGGGCATAAAATGATCTACAATTCCGGAGCCTCGCATGTGTTAAGCGCCATACTCCAGTCGGTTACCGGGCAGAAGACGTCGGCTTATGCAGAAGAAAAGCTGTTTGCCCCGCTAGGCATACAGGAGTACCGCTGGTATGAAGATTCGAAGCGGATTTCTATTGGCGGCTTCGGCCTATGCCTGCGAACGGAGGATATGCTGAAGCTTGGGCTGCTGATGATGAAGAATGGCGTTTGGGACGGCAAACCGATCGTTTCCGGTTCCTGGGTGGACCGTTCAACAGCGGCCTACTACCACACCTATGACAAATGGGGCTCCTACGGCTACCATTGGTGGGTGCTGGCGGATGAGATGAGACGGCCGTACGATCCGAAGATTTTCTTTGCTATGGGCTATGGCGGACAATACATTATCGTCTGCCCGGAGCTTCAGATCGTTGTCGTGTTCACAAGCGAGCTGTGCCGCGATACGACCCGGCCGCTCCAGCTGTTTAAAGCGCATCTTCTGGACAGTATGCTGGAGGCGGCGGGTACATACCGAGGTCCCTTGTACCGTTATTCATAGTCCCGGCATGAACGGGCAGCGTTGTGAGCTTGGCGCCGAAGCCGGCCTTTCGTCTTGAAAGCACAGACGCGGGCCGGCTCTGTTCTTGTCTTCGGCGCAATCGGCACGGTCATGCGGTGCCGCGCTGCGCGCCGGGAGCCGGGTGCGGTCCCGGATGGCCGGGCTCGCGCGAGCCGCAAACATCGCGCGAACGCCTGTGGTTTGCCGTAATTTTGACTGGCTACGATAAAAAAATGGGAATAAGGAAGGGAGTGTAGCTCATGTACGTTCATCATGTAGAAGCGCTGGAGAAGCTGGTGGAATGGGTGGATTCGGACCCGGCAATCCTGGCTGTTATTACCACCGGATCGATTGCGCAGGGGACTGCGAAGGAAACCTCCGATATAGATGTATACATGGTCGTCACGGAGGAGTGCTACCGGAAGCGCGAGCAAGAGCATCAGCTCGCATATGTCATGCGTGACTTCAGCGATGCGCCGGGCTGCTATATCGACATCAAATATATTCCGCTGGAATTTGTGGAGCTGGCCGCCGAACAGGGCAGTGAGCCGACAAGAGCCTCCTTCAGCGGCTCCAGGGCCATATTCTCCCGCATTCCGAAGCTGAACGAGCTGCTTGCCCGCATTCCCGCGTATCCGGAGCAGAACCGGGAGCGGAACCTGAAGGACTTTTACGCCCAAGTGTATTTATACGGCCATTATTTTGCAGGCGAAGGCGAGAAAAAGGACAACCCGTATTTGCTGGCCCATGCCGCAAGCAGTCTGGTTTTATTCGGCGGACGAATCATTTTGGCCCATAACCGGCTCCTTTTCCCGTGTCACAAAGGTCTGCTGGCCGCCGTGGAGGCGGCGCCGGAGAAGCCGGACCAATTTGCGGAGCTGGCGACGGATTTGCTGACCTCCCCTACGCATGAGAAGTGCAAAGCGTTTACAGAGCTGCTGCTGACATTCCGTGATCCGCAGATTTCCATAGAGCAGGCGGTAAGTGTATTTATTCAAAATAATGAATGGAACTGGATGGACGGGCTGCCTCCGCTGCAGGACAGGTAATGGATTGGAATGTTTGATTAAAATGAAACTGGGCAGCGCCTGAACCAGCCTGATTACGGTACGATAATACCTGCAACGGTGTTTTTAGATGAAGGTGGAAGGATTGATTTATTTTGAACGGGACTGGATGTCAAAATAACATGCTGAAGAGAGGGCCAGCTTCTGCGGGTTAGTATAGTGCCCTCTCCGGCTCAGAGAGGAACAGGGTACGATGATGAATTTGAGAACGATGGTCAACGGGCTTGCGTCGAACAAGGCGGCTTTGAAGCTGATCCGGCATTGGCCGCATGATGAGGGAAGCTTGCGGTTTTGGCGGGCCAGCTCCAACTTTGTGTATGTGTTTGCCTGGAAGGGCGAGAACTATTATTTGAGATTTGCCTTCGAGGCGGAGAACAAGCCGGGACAGATTGCCGCTGAGCTTGCGTTTATGCAGTACCTGCAGAATCGCGGTTATCCCTGTGTCGCTCCAGTTCATTCCGTTGCGGGGAATCTGGTTGAAACAGTCACGACAGAGCAGGGCGCGTATTTCGCGGCTGTTTTTCGGGCGGATGAGGGGACTGTCTTGGAGGGGCCTTTAACGGACAGGCAGCTGGAGCAGTGAGGGCAATCCTTGGCGTCACTGCATGTGCTCTCTCAGGACTATGAGCCGGCGGTGGAGAAGCGCAGGAGCTGGCAGGATGTGCTGGATTTTGTCCGCAGTGTGCTGGATCAGCATCCGCAGGAGCAGGAAGCGGGCGAAGAGCTGGAGCGCATGACGGCCTGGCTTCAAGAAATGCCGCTGTCCGGGGAACGGTACGGTCTCGTCCATTACGATTTTCAATTGGATCATCTTTTTTATGACGAGCAGCGTGCGCGATTTCATGTTATCGATTTCGATGATGCCGAGATGGTCGGCCAGTTCCCAAGGTTGATCCGTTTCGCGAAATTGTACAGCTTTGCCAGAGTGCTGCGGTCGCTGGACGACTGCGATCTGGATAAGGCCCCTTCCTGGTACGAAGGGCTGCGTCTCAAGCTGCTGCGGCTGTGCGGCGAGCGTAGAGAAGGCTTTCGCCAGCCTTGGTGAAGCCACGGAATAAGCCGGCAGCAACCATCGTTTCTCGCTTGTTGCTTATTGTATTTGTCAGCATCCGTACGCAAAGACGACGACTGCTGCTGCCAGGCTCGAACATGTTCATCACCTTATAAGTCCGGCTTATTCTCTCACTCAGTAAAGCTGAAAAAAGCACCGCAATCCTGAAAAAAGGAGGCGGTGCCGTTTGCATTTTGTGGGGAAGTTCAGTTTTTTAAATCGGGAATGCGTTATGAAGCTGTGACTGCTCATGACTGCTCTAGGACGCTGTGCACAGCAGCCGGATTTCAATTCCCCACGGGTCTTTTACGGTATGGGCATCATTCTGCACCGTTATGATGTGCCCTGCGTCCTTCAGGCGAGAAATCAGGGCCTGCAGCGCAGTCTTATCCGGCACCGTAATTGTGTAGTACGCGAGTCCCGTTGAGTTGGCCGGCGCCGCGGCGGCACCCGGTCCGGCCCACAGGTTCATGCCGATGTGGTGGTGATAGCCTCCGGCTGAGATGAACAGGGCGCCCATGTTGGCATAATTGCCGACGACTTCGAACCCCAGCAGGTCACAATAAAAGGCCTGTGAATCCGGGAGATTGCCCACATGCAAATGAATGTGGCCGATCCTTGTACCGGCGGGCAGCCCGGTCCAGCTCTCATCCCCGGCTTCGGCCAGCAGTCCGTCCCAGTCGATTGGGTTCGTCGCCATAACATAATTGCCTTCCGCATCCTGCTTCCAGGTGTCACGCGGCCGGTCGGCGTAAATTTCAATGCCGTTCAAATCGGGATCTGTAATATACAGCGCTTCGCTGATCAGATGATCCGCCTGACCGATATGAATGCCGGCCTGAATGAGATTGCGCAGAGCAAGGCCAAGCGCCTTCCGGGTCGGCAGCAGAATGGCAAAGTGATACAGCCCGGTTACCGAGCGGCGGGGCGGAATAATAGCATCCGGAATATGCTCCAGAACAACAAGCGGGGTGCTGCCGTCTGCCGTCAAGCTTGCTGTGGATGAGGTCTCCTCCAGCACCTGGAGACCGATCACCTTGGTGTAAAAAGCAATGGAACGCGTCAAGTCGCTGACCTTCAGCTTGACCTCGCCGAGTACGGTTCCGGCATGAATAACAGTGGACATAATCGATGCGCCTCCAATGTATCAAATTATTTTTGCATAGATACTTACGATTTGTAACTAAGTGTAGTTGGGCATCGGTCTTATGTCAAGCGGGCGGAAGACCGGCTTCATGATCAGGGAGGGCTGTACCGCAGACGGTGTGCGCTGCAAGCAGAGCTCTTCGGTATGCCGGCTATTTCTTTCAGAAAATTTTCAGGTACAGGTCCATGAAACTATGCTATATTTTAAAGGCAAATGGAAAAGAAAGGGATGTTCTAAATGAAACCAACGAAATCATTACTAATCTTGGCAATCGCAGCTTGTATCGCGACTAGCGGCTGTACGTCGTCCAATACGGCGAATAACGGCGGCTCCTCACAGCAAGCTGATTCCGGTAGCTCCTCAGCGCCTCAGGGCGGTCCAGCAGGCGGTAATGCACCAGCGCCTGGCGGTCCAGCAGGTGGTAATGCACCAGCGCCTGGCGGTCAAGCACCCGGCAATGCTCCGGCGCCGTCCAGCAGTCCAGCGCCGTCCAGCAGTCCAGCGCCGTCCAGCAGCCCGGCGGCAGGCGGCAGTTCATCTGGCACTACCTCATCCTCCGGCGCAAGCACAAGCGTCAGCGATGAAGGGCTGACTCAGCAGGTGACGCAGGGCCCTTATTATGTCACAGGCACCTCCCAACTGACCAGCGGCAATCTGAACTACGACAATCTCACAGGCACCAAAATCAAGGTCAAAGGCTATGTTTATGCAGGCGCTACGGGTACAACACCGGTTCCGGGGGCCAAAGTCGAGGTTTGGCAAGCCGATGACACCGGCAATTATCACCCGAACAGCAACGGGGCGGCCAGCAGCTACAGCAAGGATCAGCTGTCGCTGCGCGGCTATGTCGTAGCCGATGACAAAGGTTACTACGAATATACGACGATTTATCCGGGCGAATATACGGGCCGTACCCGCCATATTCATACCAATACTACGGCATCGGGCTTCAAAGGCGTTATTACCCAGTTGATCATTCCGAGCAAATCCGGGGATAAAATGTTGGCGTCTCAAGATAACATTGCACAAAGTCTGCCGGCTTACAATCAAGTGTCCTTCACGACGGTTGACGGCGTGCCGACCACGACCTTTAATTACCGTCTTGCGGCGAACTAATTCATGAGCAGGACACGTTCTACTCGGCTTTTGTTTGTGTTACTCGCTTCCCTTGTCGTCGCCGGCGTTCTGTACAGCCTGCTTCCCAAGCGTGTTGCAAGTGAAACGGTCATCTCGGGCAGTGGCAAAAACGCGCACGGTCAGCTTGCCAATTTCTCCACCAGCGGCACGACCAGCACGATTGACATTCCCGAGAAGGTATCGCAGGTCGCGGCAGGCTTCGACCACTCGCTGGCGCTTACCGCCGAAGGCGCAGTGTATGCATGGGGCGACAATACTTATGGGCAGGTTGGCATCAACAGCGCCAAGGGTGTAGTGAGCGGCCCGCAAAAGCTTAGCTCGCTTCCTCTAATCACGGCTGTGGCGGCCGGATTCCGCCACAGCATGGCGCTGGATGAGGGCGGTCGCGTCTGGGTATGGGGCAACAATATTGCCGGACAGCTTGGCACGGGCGACCGGATCGATGTGCGGAAGCCGACCCTCATCGATCTGCCGGGCAAGGCCGTCCGCATCTCCGCTGGACATCGCTTCTCACTGGTAACACTGGATAACGGCAAAGTATACGGCTGGGGTGCCAAGTGTGAGAAGGACACCAAGCGCACGTTCGCGGAGCTTATGCAGCTTATCGGTCAATCGGCTACAGGCATCAGCTATTATGTCGATGCGAATGCTGATCCGAGCAGCAGCGACACGCAGGAGCTGTGCGAGTTTCAGGGCTTTGTTGCCGTGAGCAGCCTGATTCCTGTCGAGATTCCCGAGCTTGCAGGCAGCCTCCAGATTGTGGCGGGCTTTGGCCATTTGCTTGCGCTGCAGCCCGACGGCACGGTCAAGTCTAAGGGCTGCAATGCCTATGGACAACTAGGCTATCCCACGGCGGATATTGTTCCAGCCGAGACGATACCCGGGCTGACGAATATTGTGGAGCTGGCCGCCAGCACACGCCATTCCATAGCGCTGGATAAGGATGGGCGGGTATGGGCCTGGGGAGCCAACAATACCGGACAGCTTGGTAAAAACCTGGGCAATCTCGAAGGGGTGTTTGACCCTGAGGTAGTGAAAGGGCTGCCTGCGATTGCCAGTATTTCCGCCGGGCATGATTTTTCCCTGGCCCTCGATCGGGATGGGAAAATATGGGCCTGGGGGATCAACACGAGCAGCCAGGCACCCGGAATTGAGGCTGCAAGCTACAACTCTGTCCCGAAGCTGACGAGCTTATTCAATACGACGACTATTGCAGCAGGAGGAGCCTTTGTACTGGCGTACTAAACAATGAACACAACCGTCAAACGAAAAACAGCCTCCTTTTTATCCAGAAACCTGGTTATTTTATCCATTGTCAGCTTCTTTACGGATATTGCCACGGAGATGCTCTATCCGATCATGCCGCTGTACCTGAGCGATATCGGGTACGGCGTCATCCTGATTGGTCTCATTGAGGGCATTACGCAGCTGGCCGCCGGCGTCATCAAGCTGCTTAGCGGCATCTACTCCGACCGCTTGCAGCGGCGTAAAGGGCTGGTGAATCTAGGCTATAACATTTCGGCGTTAGCCAAGCCGCTTATGGCCCTATTCCCGACTTACTGGGCGATCTTCGGCTTCCGCCTGCTGGATCGTTTCGGCAAAGGGATACGCAGCGCCCCGCGCGATGCTCTGCTCGCTGATGTATCCACTCCTGCCAGTCGAGGACGGGTATTCGGCTTCCACCGCGCGGCGGATACGCTGGGTGCGACGCTCGGTCCGCTTATTACGCTGGCGATCCTGTATTTCTATAGTGAGAACATTCCGCTCATTATCGGACTTACTGTCATTCCCGGTGTCGCTGCGATGATTGCGGGCTGGTTCATTCTTGAGCCCAAGCGCAAGACGGAGCTGCCGACTGGCGAAAAAGGCGGATTGAAGCAGGTATATCGCCGTCTGAAGACCTATTATCAGTCGGCCCCTGCTCATTACAAGCGTGTGCTTTATTTGATTGCGGTGATTACCTTGATCAAAAGCACGGATATTTACCTGCTGCTGCGCGCCCGCGAGCTGGGTCTGAGCGATCTGCTCATTATTAGCGCTTATGTTGCGTACAACCTGACTGGCACCTTGCTCATCTATTACCTGGGCTCACTGAGCGACCGGATCGGCTTTGCCAAGACATTCGCGGTCGGCGGGCTGGCGCTTGGGGCCACGTATATGCTGCTGAGCCAGAATGAGCTGCCGTTGCTCCTGGTTTTCGCCGCCTTCATGATTTATGCGGTATTCCAGAGTATCTACGAGGGCCTGGCCAGCGCATGGATGTCGCTGCATATCAAGCAGGAGGACCGGGCCACCGGCCTTGGCGTCATGATGGGCTTTCAGGCGGTTGCTACCCTGCTCGGAACGCTTGCGATTGGCTTGGCCTGGTCAGAGTTCGGCGCGAAGCTGGTTTTTGCGCTAACCGGTCTGCTGGCGGTCGGGCTGGCGATCTATTTGTTTTTTACCGAGCAGCGTGACTATGACAGTTCAACCGATTTCGGCCGTAAGCCGTACGTCGTCGATATCAAGAAGCTGACGATGGACAACGAGAATTTCCGCATGGCCATCTGGACCGGCCAGCAGCTGCAAGTGACCGTCATGTCGGTCCCGGTCGGCGGCGAGGTGGGGCTGGAGGTGCATAAGCAGATTGACCAGTTCCTGCGGATTGAGGAAGGCGAGGGACTGGTGCAGATGGGGCCGGACGAGAACGACCTGCCCTTCCGGCAGGAGGCCAGCACCGACAGCGCTATTATGGTCCCCGCAGGCATGTACCACAATATCATCAACACCGGCCGCAAGCCGCTCAAAATCTACAGCATTTACGCCCCGGCCGAGCACCCTTACGGCACCGTGCACAAAACGGCTGATCAGGCCGACCGCGAGGAGCTGGCTGAGCTGCTGAATGACGATGATTGAGAGTGAGGGAGATTTATTTCAAGCAAGCATGAATCCCCGGACATTCGCCGCCTGCACATAACGCAAAACGCATAACCGAAAACCGAAAACCGAAAACCGAAAACCGAAAACCGAAAACCGAAAACCAACATCGGGTCAGCTAAGCCAGTATCCCGGTGTTGGTTTTCGCCATGCTGCTTCTCTTCCGCACGCGCGCAGTGTTTCGCTGCATGACGGCGGTCGGCCGACCACATGCATCTGGTGCGAATGTGAAGCTCCCATGAAATTCCCGGGTCCTTCGCACCTCAGATTGTGTCGAATGAAGTCGAAATTGATTTACTTGCCAAAAAGTCAAGGTTTGATTTATACTTTTGAGGAATGGAAACGAGTGGAAATGGGACGGATTCATGCTTAAACGGTATGAATCATGCTTGTTTTCGCCGTCGCACCCTGTATGGGTGCGTGGATTGAAACTCGCGGTAATGGGTAATCCGCTTTTCCAAGCGCTGCCGTCGCACCCTGTATGGGTGCGTGGATTGAAACGTTGCTCAGCTACGATATTTTCTTGATCTACTATTGTCGCACCCTGTATGGGTGCGTGGATTGAAACCTGATACAAATATATCATCTATGCATCAGGAAGTCGTCGCACCCTGTATGGGTGCGTGGATTGAAACGGTTATGAATGGGCGGTTGGTGAAGTGTTGAACAGTCGCACCCTGTATGGGTGCGTGGATTGAAACGACCCGTACGCCCAGGCAGACGCAGAGAGCCTGCTGGTCGCACCCTGTATGGGTGCGTGGATTGAAACTCGCCCAGTGCAAGGTTAAAGAAGTCTCCTGCTGTCGCACCCTGTATGGGTGCGTGGATTGAAACGGCGCATGGGCATCGGCACTTTCACATTTTTCTAGTCGCACCCTGTATGGGTGCGTGGATTGAAACTCTAAGAAGTCGAACGGAACGCACTCGTCATGGAAGTCGCACCCTGTATGGGTGCGTGGATTGAAACGGATGCTTACCGAGACAATAACTCGGCAGTGTTTGTCGCACCCTGTATGGGTGCGTGGATTGAAACGCTGGTTGCCAAATGATGATGTGCGGGATAACCTGTCGCACCCTGTATGGGTGCGTGGATTGAAACGAAGCGGGAACAATAGCCTTGCCTTTTTCCTTTGTCGCACCCTGTACGGGTGCATGGATTGAAACAATTCCAAATAGCGTATCATCGAATGGAGTATCATAGTCGGCATCCTACATGGATGCGAATCTTCACAACTTCGTTATACGTCACAAGAATAATACCGCTTTCTCAATGCCAACGAGCATGGTTGAGAAGGCGGTATTTTTGCTATTTTTTTGTAAAGATTTAATAAAATTACATTACTTCATATTTCATTTCATTATTTCCTGTTAAACGAAGCACTTTTCATGTATAATCTGGGAATAAAGTGGTTCTTTTTGCATAACTATGTCGATTTTTAGGTGATTTATTAGGAGTGAAAGACTGGGTCTGAAGCCTACTTAAGAACAGAGGTGAGCAGGATGGAGAAGACAGGGCAAGAGCCTGAAATCAGCTTGAGTCATTTCAAGAACATTCTCGAAGCTGGTGTAAAGGCAAAGAAGGCCTTAACGGAGCAGGAGCGGATTGAGATTCAGATTGTGACGCCAATGTTCGGGGGCGGCCATAAATCCGGCGAGGTGGATCAAGCAATCCCGGTTCGGGCATCCGCGATTCGCGGTCATTTGCGATTCTGGTGGCGTGCGACTAGGGGGGCTGCTTATGAAAATGTATCCGCTCTGCGCCGCCGTGAGGTCGCCATTTTCGGGGACACCAACAATCCAAGCCGGGTCAGGGTGTGGATTGATAAGAAGAAAACAGCGCAGCCGAAGCCAGCCATGGAAGAGTACTTGGATCGAATGAATCGCAGAAAGAAGAGATTTGTTAGGCAACTTGTTACTTATGCCGTATTTCCTTATCGAGATACAAAAAATTCAGAGAATAAAGCCCGGACGTTCAGCTATCTCCCTTCCTATGATTTTACACTATGCCTACGAATTGAGGAGGCTTCTTCATCTGGCAATAATGAAAGCAATCAGGATGATTTGACTGTGGATGATGTGAAAAAAGAAGTGTACGCCGCGATCTGGGCCTGGATTAACTTCGGCGGACTGGGCAGCCGGACGCGCAGAGGATGCGGCAGCTTGTACTGCGCCGAGTTCTCGCCGGGGGCATCCGATATGGCGGACCTGAAGCAGTGGTTCGAAAAGCAGCTAAAAAAACATAATCTGATGCTGCCTCCACGTGGTATCTTGCGGGGATGGCCTACGCTTTGTTCCGAATTCTATGTCAAATCCGTTTCTTCAGATTATCCTGATAGAGCATGGAAAGGTGCGATAGACACCTACCAGAGATTTAGAAGTCTTTCCAACACGAAATCCGGAGAGAAGAAGCGAAGCCACTGGCCTGAGGCGGACTCGCTGCGCAAAATGATGGGGATGGCTGAGCCTGACCACGAGAATCCGAATACATTGTCCTCTGGTGATCTGGAATATGCCTTCCCGCGGGCCCAGTTCGGGATGCCAATCATCTTTGAATTCAAGCAGGACATCCATCTAAAGTCCAGAACAGACGGCAAGCGGGAGCCATACAAATCGCAGCTTGTTCCCAAAGAAAGGGAGCGTCTGGCATCGCCGCTCATTGTCAAGGCGCTCGCTGTAGGTAATTCGAAAAAAATTACGGGAATCAGCATGTTCGCAATTTTGAATCAACCCGAATTGGACGAAGTGGAGCTGCAGATTCAGGAACAAGGTGGAAATACAGATATTGTCGAGAAACGGCTGAAACGAAAACCGATCGAAAAAAAACACATCTACCCGACATTAAAATACGAAAAAAGCCCAATGAAAGATTTGAACGGCAATCCCGTACAGTCTGCGATTGATGCTTTTCTGGACAGCGAGGAGGTGCGAACGTGGCTGAAAATCAAAACAGATCGTGGATGATGCAGTTCTCCATCGGACCGGTGCAAGAGTTTATTGCGCAGGCGAGGAAGACGCGCGACCTGTGGTTTGGCTCGTTCTTGCTGGCGGAGCTCGGCAAGGCGGCTGCCCGCCGGTTTCAGGAGCAGACGCACGATCCGGGGGATGGACTCATTGTCCCGCATCCTCAGGTTCTTGAAGCTCCGCCATCCGGTGAAGGCGAGCGCAGCTCGTCCAAGGTTTCCAGTGTGGCCAACAAGCTGCTCGGCATTGTGACTACGGGCGATCCGAAGCATGTGGCGCTGGAGGTGCGCAAGGCGGTGGAGCGCGAATGGCAAGCGTATGCGATGAATGCTAAGCGGCTGCTGCAAGGCTGCATCAATGAGAATCTCTGGGACCGCCAAATCAAGGACGTCGTGGAGTTCTATGCAGTCTGGACGCCCCTTGACGGCAAGTATGATCACGTTCGAAGCCGGGCGGAAGAGCTGATGGCGGCCCGTAAAACGCTGCGGGACTTCAAACAAAATGAGCCGGGACGGTTGTTCGGCGAGAAGAAATCCAGCCTGGACGGCGGGCGGGAGTCGGTGCTATGGCCGGATCAGTATGCCGCGTATGCGCGGTTTGGCATCAAGAAGAATGAATCGCTCGACGCGATCTCGCTGGTGAAGCGTTTGTCCCGCTGTATGCAGGAGAAGCGGGAGTTTCCGTCGGTGTGTGACGTCACCTTCCTGCATTTTCAGGAGCAGCTGCTCCAGCCGGACAAGGCGGCGCAGCGGGAACGGGTGCTGGCGTATTATGGAAGGATGAAGGAACGTTACGGAGATCAGCTACACTTTGCGGAAAAGACTTCATCAGGAGTGGTTCAACAGGGTTCGGTCCCGATTCCGGCTGAAGAGGTCCATGCAGTCGAAGCGTTAGATTCCCGGCTTTTTTATGAAAACCGCATTCATGAGTTTGTGGCTGAAGGACATAAGCATCTGGAGAAGCTGTCTAGCGACGAGTTGAAGCGTTCTATGGACGACAAGACCGAAGCGATCAAGCGATCGCTGCGGGAGTTGTATGTTGGCGCGGGCCGCGGAGCGGTGCGGGAGCCTAATGCGTACTATGCGTTCGTTATGGGGGACGGAGACCGGATGGGGCAGTTCCTGAAATCGCTGAAAACCCGGGAGGAGCATCTGGAGTTCACATTGCGAATGTCCGAGTTTGCCGCCAGAGCCGAGCATATTGTCAAGCAGCATAGCGGACAGCTTGTGTATAGCGGCGGGGACGATGTGATGGCTTATTTGCCTCTGCATCGTTGCTTGGAGGCAGTTAAGCAACTTCGTAAAGCCTTCGGGGAAACGATGGAGCGGATGGCTGCGGGAGTAGCCGCTCTGAGCGAAGAAGGAACGGGAAATGTAAACGAGGAGCCTGTGCTGCCGACGCTTTCGATCGGCATTGCGATTGTCCATATGATGGAGCCGCTAGGGGAGACGCGCCGTCTGGCGATGCAAACCGAGCGTGCCGCCAAGCAGCACCCGGGCAAAAATGCGCTGGCGCTGCACTTTCAGAAGCGCAGCGGCGGCGATGCGATGAAGTTTTGTGTGTCGTTTGACAAGGAGCCGATCGAATGGATTCAGGGGATACAAGATGCATTCTTGGATCAGAACCATGCCAGGTCGTTATTCTCCTCCGGCTTTGCCTATGCGCTGCGCGACCTGCACCGGGAATACGAATCGCTCATACGGAACCATTCGTCCTGGAACAGGCCGGATGGAGAGCTTCAGGAGGTGCTCCGGCAGGAGATTACCCGAATCGCCCGCAAGAAGCTGGGGGCGGAGCGTGCTGCTGAGCTGCTGGGGGGCGAGCCGGTAGGCAAACTGGGAAAGCTGCTTGAGACGGTGCGCGGCCGGGATAAGGAAGCCTTGGAGCAGCTGGGGCTGGTGGCCGAGCTGTTTATTGTTGCCATTACCTTGAAGAAAGCGGGGGACGCCGATGTGGAAGACGATTCGAATTGAGCCGCTGGACCCGCTGATGCTGCGTGACGGGCGTCCGTTCGAGACGGAGCCGGGGGTCGTGGCCCGTAGCATGGACATGGTGTCCTCAACCACAGTAGCCGGTACGGTGCGAACGATGCTGGGCAAAGCGATAGCCGGCAGCTGCAGCCGGCGTGAGATTTATGACTCGGACTTGATGAAGAAGCTGGTCAAATCCGAGCTGCGCGGTCCATTGTACCAGTTGGGGGACCAGCTATTTTTTCCATTCCCGCAGGATGTGGAATTGTATGAAGAGGCGGAGGGCATTCGGATCTGCATCAGGCGGCCCTGCTCGCCAAAGAAAACAGATGGCTTCCTCGGCTCTGGCAGATCGGGGCAGTTTGAGGACGTGCTGTGTCCGCCGGTTATGACGCTGCCCGAGAGCAAGCCGCTCGGCGAGTCGCGCCGTCCGGCCCTGGTCTCGGCGAGTCTGATGCTGAGCTGGCTGTGCGGCGATGAAGCAGCGCAGGAAGCGTGGCAGCGGGCGCTCAACCATTGGTGCAGCGGCAACAAACAAGGACTGGAAGCCGGCAAACCGGATTTTCTGGCTGCTCTGCCGAGGGAGGTCCGGCTGCATACGGCTATCGACCCGGTAACCTACGGTCCTCAGCGTGAGAAGCTGTTCGGCACGGAGTCGCTGGTGTTCCCGCAGGATGTGTCGCTGGTAACTCGTATTGAGGTTCAGTCGCAGCAGCTGGCGAGCCAGTGGCCCGAGCAGCTGTCCGGGGTTCATCCGCTGGGCGGAGAGCGGCGGCTTGTTCATTTCAGCGAGCTTCGGGATGAAGGCGTGATTTGGAGCTGCCCGGATCAGCTCAGAAGGACGCTCGCGGAAGAGGATAAGCAAAAGGAGAAGTATATTCGCATGGTGCTGGCGACACCGGCTTATTTTGCCAAGGGCTGGCGGCCGGGCTGGCTGGATGACAAGCTGGAGAGCACGTCGGCCTTGCTTAATGGGGTCAAGCTCAAGCTGTTGTGGGCGTGTGTGCCGCGTTGGCAGCCTGTCTCCGGCTGGAGCTACACCCCGGTGTGGCCGTCTCCGGCGCGTGCTGCGGACGGGAAGAAGAAGCAGGAGAAGCAGGAGAAGCCGGTCAATGGCGCGGAGAAAGCAGTTCGTCGGCTCGTTCCGGCGGGGAGCGTTTATTTTTTTGAAGTGATGGAAGGCAGCCTGAGTCACCTGGTCGAGCAAAAATGGCTCGTCTCCGTATCTGATCAGAACCGGCGCAAAGGCTCTTTCGACCGGGAGGACGGGTTCGGCCTGGCTTTGTGGGGAAGATGGAGTCCGAATGGCGATTCTGGGAAAACGGAAGGGGATACATAGAAATGAATGCATGGTTATATTTTGTTCATTGCCTGACACCCGTGCATGTCGGCACGGGGCAGGGGGTTGGTATTATTGACATGCCGCTGATGCGGGAGAAAATTACCCAGTGGCCAATGCTGCCCGGCTCCAGCATCAAAGGCGTACACCGGGAGCATCTTCGCCAAACGCCGGGGATAGACGAAGCATGGCTTGACGCCGCGTTCGGCAGGGCGGAGAGCTCCGGCGAGGAAGGGGCCGCAGGGTCCCTGGTGCTGAGCGACAGCCGTCTGCTTGCCTTCCCTGTCGCCAGCCTGTACGGGACATTTGCCTATGTCACCTGCCCGATGGCGCTAAGGCGGATGCTCCGGGACATGGCAGCAGCGGGAATGATGCCGACGGAGGCGCTGTTTGTGGACGATCTGGACAAGCTTCTTACCGCTGAAAGCGACCAGAAGCCATCCGGCCAGCAGAAAGAGGGCGATGTACCGAAGGACAGAGCGCTTGTCGTCTCCGGGGGGAGTGCGCTAACGTCTGGCGATATGCTGTATTTGGATGAATTTGAATGTAAGGCGATTGAGTCTGATGCACTTGAAAAATGGGCGAGCTGGCTGGAAGCAGCGCTGTTTGCCCATGATGAATCTTTCGGGCGTTTGTTCAGGGAGCGGCTGACGGTCGTATCCGATGAGGCGTTCCAGTATTTCGTCACCGTGTGCTGCGAGGTGGTGCCGCGTATTCGGCTGGAGCAGGAGCGGAAGACCGTACAGCGGGGCGCGCTATGGTACGAGGAATATTTGCCGGCGGAGGCGATTCTGTACGGCATCTCCTGGTGCGATAACATTCATGGAAGAAGCGGAGGTACAAGCCGCGACGATTTGCTTAAGCAGCTTCCGGAGAAGCTCTGGGTTCAGGTCGGCGCCAATGCAACGGTTGGCAAAGGGCGGGTTTGCCTAAGCCACTATAAGGGAGGGCGCTCATGAATTCAGTCAATCACGGTTACGCAACTGGGGCCCTTGAATGTGTGAAGCATGTGGAGGAAAAGAACAAGAAGGCCTATGGCAGCCAATGCCACAGGTTTCCGGCCATGGTGCTGACGAATGGACTGGAGCTGACGGTCGCATTTTTTAAGGCTAAGTCCAAAGCCAAGAATAAGATGAAGACCCCATCAACGGGTGAAGCCGGGCAGCAGATATTTATAGACGATTTAATGGAGGTTGCCGGAATTAAAGATTTTCTTGTCAAAAAGAACTGCACCATGAGCGAGTACCGTCTGGCGACGCACCGTGCGCTGGCAGCCTCCGTCTGGTTCAAGCGGTATGCGGAAGCGATTCTCGGCGTGGATCAGTCTGAAGCACAGGAGGAGAGCGGAGCGGGAGGCGGGTTATGAATCTGCAGCTAATGTTGACGAAGAAGCTCGTACCTGGTAGCAAGGCTCCGGACTTGAGCATGGTGATACTAGACGGCAAGCATCGGCAGTCGTTTTATGAACATGTGATACAGCAATATAAGAAAGGCTGGGATACGCAGGGCGATTGGTACAAGCAGATGTTCGACCGGTATTATACAGCGAACGTGCAGGAGCACGGCGTGTATCGGTCGATCGAGGCGCAGACGCAGTCTCCGCTCTTGATTGGCGGCGGGCAGCAGACGGTGCTGGAGGCCCATATTACGCTACACAAGACGTATGGCGTTCCGTATATTCCCGGCACCGCGCTGAAGGGCGTTAGCGCCCGACTGTGCCGCACCTATCTGGGGGAGCAGGATCAAGGGTTTGCCGAGGACGGCGCGTATTACAAGTGGCTGTTCGGGGCCCAGGAGCAGGCGGGGCATATTCATTATTATGATGCATTCTTGACGCCTGGAACGGTGAGTGGAGCGCTTCGGATAGACGTGCTTACGCCGCATCATCAAGCGTACAATCAGCTTGCGGCGCAAGGGCCGGGGAACACGGCTGGCCGAACTGCGGAGGAGGCGGCGGCTCCGAGGGACGACGATTCGCCGGAGCCGGTGCATTTTTTAACTGTGCAAGGCTGCTTCAGGCTGATGTGGAGTTATACGGGTCCTGACGATTCTGTCGAAAAATGGCTGACGATGGCAGAAAAGCTGCTCTGCACCGCGCTGGGTGAGGAAGGGCTTGGCGGCAAAACGAATGCGGGCTATGGGCGATTGGTAGCATCGGAGGAGGGGAGCAGATGAGCAAGGAAGAGCCGGATCATGGTAAGGTGTTAAAAAAAATTGTTCAGAACTACAATCTGCTGGAACAGACGATAGTGGATCAGCTTCAATTCAGTGTCGCTCACCATTTAACAACTGGAATTTACCGTGAGGGCATCTGGAAATCATTATTTGAGCAGATTGTTCCCAAGAAGTTCTCCATTGAACAGTCGGTGTTTATCGTCGACTCCCAGGGAAATGTCTCGAAAGAAGTCGATCTGGTCATCTTCGACGAGCAGTACACGCCATACATTTTCCGCTATGGGAACATTAAGTATATCCCGATTGAAGCGGTGGCCGTTGTGGTACAGTGCAAGAGCACGAATGTCAACGGAGACGAATTGCAAAAATGGGCGGTCAGCATCGACAGGTTGAAAACTTCCCTGATGTCTGTTGTTCGGACACAAGGGTCTCTAGCCTGCGGGCTGGATGAAATAACAAAACCGAGCACACAAACCTCAACCCGACCGATCAAGATTTTATGTCATACAGATAAGAAAACGTCGGAACAGGTTCAGAAGCTGTTCGATATTATACTACATCCTGTTGGTAATAAGCTGACAATTACGATTCCGAATGAAAATGAGCGACATTTGGGACAATGGCATGCTACGTTGAATCATGCAGGGGAAGACGATCCGGTTAATAAACAAGAGTGTCTTACCGTGACGAGCGGGAAAGCAACCGAAGTTACCCTGGATGCTTATCGGGTCCGCCAGAAGGAAGAGCCGCGAGAAGAACGTTCGCTGCTTTCGCTCACATTTCAGTTGAATCAATTGCTGATGCTGATTAACAACCCGATATTTTTTCCGCATCTTGCTTATGTCGAGATGTTTCAAAAATACATCGTCGAGGAAAAGCAGCAAAAGGGCAAATCAGCCGGAGCAAAACGAAGGTCAAGTAAATAAGCCTTAGCCAGTATCCCGGTGTTGGTTTTTGCGATCCTGCTTCTACATCTGGTGCGAATGTGAAGCTCCCATGAAATTCCCGGGTCCTTCGCACCTCAGATTGTGTCGAATGAAGTCGAATTTGATTTACTTGCCAAAAAGTCAAGGTTTGATTTATACTTTTGAGGAATGGAAATGGGTGGAAATGGGACGGATTCATGCTTAAACGGTATGAATCATGCTTGTTTTCGCTGTCGCACCCTGTATGGGTGCGTGGATTGAAACTACTGCCATTTGCAATTAGGCGAATTATTCCTGGTCGCACCCTGTATGGGTGCGTGGATTGAAACCGATGGACGCCGCGCTGGAGCCGACCCGTACAAAGGTCGCACCCTGTATGGGTGCGTGGATTGAAACAAACTCCTCCAACGTGCCCCGGAAGCAGCCGCGGTCGCACCCTGTATGGGTGCGTGGATTGAAACACGTACCTTGTTGTAATACACATCAAAGTCAGCATGTCGCACCCTGTATGGGTGCGTGGATTGAAACTACTCCGGGATAGCACATTGACTGACAAAGAGCGTGAGCGTCAAATAGCCCCCACCTAGCAGTCAGATGGGAGCAAGTGTATGATGGATTAAGATTACGCGAGGCGGCAAGAGTCCGGAAGTGAAGGTGACCACGGCATAAAGGGTTCTAATGCCTGGGCGTCTCGAGGATTCGCAAGCTGAGGCAGTTCCTCGAACAGGTACATGAGATACCGGAACGGATGCAACCCGTTTTCTTTTGCCGTCTCGATCACGCTGTAGATCGCTGCGCTGGCGGCAGCTCCCCGCGGGGTATTCGCAAACAGCCAATTTTTGCGCCCGATCACAAACGGCTTGATCGAACGCTCGCTGCGATTGTTGTCGATCTCTAGTCGTCCGTCCTTTAGGAATGCCGTGAGCTTCTCCCATTGGTTCAAGCTGTAGGCAATCGCTTGGCCAATCAGACTTTTGGGCATCGTCCGGGATTTCTGCTGGCGCAGCCACGCATAGTAAGTATCCAGCACCGGACGGCTTCGCTCTGTACGTGCCTTGTGACGTTCTTCCGGCGTAGCCTCCTGCAATTGTCGTTCTATGGCAAAGAGCTGGTTGCAATACGCTAGCCCTTGGGCAGCTACTGTTTCCGGATTGCTTTTGGCTTCCGGCGCAGCTTTCAGCGCTTCGTCATACTTGCGACGCGCATGCGCCCAGCATCCCACCAACGTGACGCCTGTCACCTTGTGGTAACCCGGATAACCGTCTACATGCAGGTAGCCTTTGAAGCCCGAGAGGAAGTTCCGCGGATGTTCCCCGCCGCGTGTCCGCTGGTAGTCGTAGATGACCGCTGGCTGTGCACCGCGCCCCGTCCGATACAACCACAAATACGAGGCAGATTCCGCCGACTTCCCCGGCTCCCGCAGTACCTGTAGCGTCGTCTCGTCCGCATGCAGTGCTTCTTGCTTCAGCAAATATCTCTTCATTTCCGACACA
>NZ_JBBBNV010000022.1:0-86744 GCF_037137075.1 Paenibacillus sp. y28 | reverse complement strand
TTCGTGCTTTCAGTGTATCACATCGCTTGGTAAGATTAACCTGTTAACGTTGAGGTATTTGAGATTTTAAGCACTAGTCGAAACATCCCCACTTCCCTGCATTGGAAAAGTCTCCGAGTGCCGCTGTTGGCAAGGGGGATTTTTATAGGAGCGCGCGATACAATAAATGCAGCAAAAGAAAAAATAGCGTCAGCTGAATGGTAAAATGAAAAAAGCACCTTCTCCAGTGAGAGACAGGCGCTTTTTCTATAAAAGCTTCCGTTTACCAGGTTTCGATGGTGCCATAGGTGTTGCACAAATCGTAATATTGGCAATACAGCGTTAGCTGCGCTTGCTGATGGTTTGGATTAAAGGTCGGCTCAATATCGTATACCTCCGAGCTGAAGCCATCCCCTTGATAATAGACGGTCCCGCTGTCAATCAGCGTGCCGTACCCGTCCCTGAGCTCCCAGTACGTATCCCCCAAATTCCCCTGATTGTGGTGCACCGTAATTTGGACCTGTTGGCCGACGTGCCAGCGGCTGGCTTTTTCCGTGATGGTCGGATACAAATCGAAGCCCTGCCATGAGCTTGCTTGTACAGGCAGAGCCGCTACGAATAACGAGGCGGCCAGCAGAACGGAGGATACCAAACGTTTTTTCTTCATCATCAGTTTCATCCCTTCATTTGTAAAGTATGAGCTTAAAGCCGGAGAGACTTCTTTGACCGACTCTGGTTTGTGGTGGTTACGAAAAGCCAGCGGGAGTAATCCGTAACTTCATTGGTTGCTTTCCCGTCGCAAGCCATCCGGCTGCAATCGATTCTGAGATGGAAGCCGCCGGTATCTGTTTCACAATTGTCTGTGAAGTCATCCCCCATTTCATTTTTTGGTAAGCGCTCTCAAATCAAATGACTGATTGATAGTTAATGCTTATTGTACAAGCTTAATGAATAAGGAACAATCAGACAAAAAACTTAAATAATAACAAAAAAATAGATGATTTTGTCGAATAAGAGGTGCTATTACTCTTAGTGAATGGTATTTTGGTCCGATGATGGATATTTGTGGATTTCATATAATTAGTGTGCAGTGCCAATCCAACCATAGAAAGGGATGTTATTTATGAAAAAGAAAGTTTCCACCATTGTAATGGCCACCATGATATCGCTAACCTCAGTCGTATCGCCGGCTTTTGCCCAAACGGAAGTGCTGCAGGTGAACTCGTACAACTATTACGACAACACGTACATCGATGCTACTCGTATTAAACTTCATGTCGTCAATGAAGGGGAGTATCCTTTCGGGCACCCGGACTCCATTACTTATTATCTTTACAATTATAACGGTGACTTGCTGAGGCAGGGTCAGCTCTTCCCGAACCAGAGATTATGGGAAGGCACCCAATGGAATTGGAGTGACGAGTATGAGGCTGAATTTGAGACGACCTCCGGCGGCTTCAACCTCGACCTGTATTGCGACGGGTACTTCTCCGTTTGCAATGGAAGCGCCACGATCGAAGTTCTTGAATAGCCGCTCTTCACGTTGAAGCGCGCCGTACCTTAACGGGTATGGCGCTTTTTTATTTTTATACGTTTGCACTGGTTTCATGCTAATAGGCGCAGCCAAGCTTTGATTGTCTCCGAAAGGGGAAGATATCGGTAAACCCGAAATAAGGGGAGTTTATTTTTCTACACAAAAATATCGGGGCCCCTTTCGGGACCCCTTCATGGGAGAGGAGAAACCGGATGAAGAGCTTATGGGGAAACGTAAGTCTTCTCCGCGGTTGTCTACGACATCACTGATGTCGATAATACCATGATGGCCGAATGCCGGGAGAAATATACATCAGCGGTAAAATATTTTTGCTTTTCCCGTCAATTGTGGTACCATTAACGCGAGTTAACGCCGCTTTATGCGGCGGTGAGGAGAAAGGGAGAACGTCATTGCGAGTAATTGCAGGCACAGCAAAAGGAACACCGCTCAAGGCCGTACCGGGCATGTCCACAAGGCCGACGACCGACAAGGTGAAGGAAGCGGTTTTTAGTATGATTGGCCCGTACTTCGACGGGGGACAGGCGCTTGATTTGTTTGCCGGCACCGGGGGATTGGGGATTGAAGCACTGAGCCGGGGCATCGATAAGGCGGTGTTTATTGATATCGAAGCCAAAAGCGTGGAGGTGATCCGCGCTAACTTGAAAGCCAGCCGTGTGGAGAGCCGTGCAGAGGTGTACCGCAACGAAGCGGGCCGGGCGCTGAAGATCTTAGCCCGGCGCGGCGCGCAGTTTGATTTGGTATTCCTCGATCCGCCTTACCGGATGACGATTGTGGGAGAGCTTCTGACCGCGCTGCAGGAGCAGCAGCTTTTATCGGAACGGGCGGTCCTCGTTGTCGAACAAGCTGCGGAGACGGAACTGGAATCTCAAATCGGCGGTCTGGTTTGCCGCAAACGGGCCGAGTATGGTGAAATTGCAATCTGGATTTATGAATGGGGGAATCAGGAGTGATACATCGGACACATCAGGAAATGGTTGCCGTCTGTCCAGGGAGCTTCGACCCGGTGACCTACGGCCATTTGGATATTATTCAGCGAGCCGCCGCCACATTCGATAAGGTAATTGTAGCGGTGCTTCGCAATGCCAGCAAAAGCCCGCTGTTCACTATAGAGGAGCGCAAGGAGCTTCTAATAGAAGTTACGCGGGACTATCCCAATGTAGAGGTAGACAGCTTCGACGATCTCCTGATCAACTATATGAAGCAAAAACAAGCGCATGTCATTGTTAAAGGGCTCCGGGCAGTATCCGATTTCGAATATGAGCTGCAGATGGCTTCATTAAACCGCAAGCTGAGCAGTGACATTGAAACGTTCTTCATGATGTCGAGCACGACCTATTCTTATCTCAGCTCCAGCATTGTGAAGCAAATTGCGCAGTTCAACGGACCGGTTGGGGATTTGGTCCCGGAAGCGGTGGAGAAGGCGCTGCGGCATAAATTCGATTCCATTCGAAAATAATTCGCCGGCGCAAGGCGCGACCAGCCTATTGCTTATGCGGCGGCCGCAGGTAGCGGAACACGATGAAGCTGAAGCTCAGCAGCAGACAGATGCTGCAGCAGAACAGCAGCGGGACAAGAGGCCAGCTTGGCCATAAAGAGAGCCAGGATACTGCTCGTTCTTGAGCGGCTGCGCTTTCGGCCGGAACAAAAACGGGCTGAAGCTGACTCAGCCATTGTTGCAGTCCGGGCCCCCATGCTGCATACAGCGCATAAGCGAGACCGGCATGAAGCAGACGTACACCGGCGAAGCAAAGATAGCTTATCCGGGCGCTGTGCAGCAGGCCCAGCGCTTGCAGGTGGCCGGAGAAGCCGCCCCAGGCCAGGCAGGCTGAGGCAAGAGGCAGAATGAAGGAATCCGGAACGGTCAAGCGGCTGAAGGAAAAAGCGCCCAGATGGGCTTCAAACAAGCCGGAAATGCCGCCGTATTCTGCGCCGGAGGGCCAGCCGATCACTTTTCCGAGCGGATATAGGATCGCGGTCCCGCCTAGCTTGCCGAATACATGGGCAATGACCGAGAACATAATCATGCATGCTCCCAGAGCAAGCAGCTTCTGCACGGATACAGTGACCGTATCTCCGAGCAAACGGCCAAAGCTGCGCCCGTCCTTTTGTGCTGCGCTGCGGCAGGCGGATACGCTTTTACTCCAAGTGGAGGGGCTTCCGCTTTGTGCTTGGAGCGATTGATCTTTCGATGACTGGCCGGCCGAACGCGTGCGAAATGGGATATGCGCAAGCAGCAGGGCGGCAAGCAAGCCGGAGGCATAATGGACGATCGCAAGGGCCCCTCCGATTTCCGGACGCGAGAAAAATCCGGCACCGATCACGATCACAATGGTCAGCGGGCTGCTCAGGTGAAAAAGGGAAGCCATCCGCCCGGCTTCATTGCTTCCAATGGCTCCGTCCCGGTGCAGCTTGGCGGCCAAATCCGCCGCTGCCGGAAAGCCGCCGGCCAGGGAAGCGGAAAGCGCGAGTCCCGCGCTGCCCGGTAGGCGGAACACCCTTCGCATCAACGGGTCCAACAAAGAGCCCGCGCCGTGTACAACTCCGTAGGCATACAGCATTTCGGACAGCATAAAAAACGGCAGCAGCGAGGGGAAGACGAACTGCCACCAGATCGTGAGTCCGGCCAATGAGGCTTGAAAGGCCTGGTCCGGCATCAGCACGATACAGACGGCCAGGATGATAGCGGCAAACGCCGGCCACATGGCGGCCGCGGTATACAGGGAGGATTTTTTTCTAACGCGGTCCATTCCATTCACCTCCGGTACAAGTGTACGCGCAGTCTGGCGCAAATAGACCAAGCTGGATCAAACCGCAAATGCAAGGAGGAAAGGAGAAGTTAAGGATGAGCATTACGAAGCGGCCTCAGCGCACGGCGATGCGTTTTTTTGCTTCGTTTGCAGGCACATTGGCAGTCATGTATTTGCTGCTGTTTGTCAATTTGCCCTTCTATATTTATAAGCCCGGAACGGCGGAGAACATCCGTCCCATGATCAGCTTGCCTGTGGAGACGCCGGAAGATCAGGGCGTATTCATGCTGACGACGGTCAGTATGCTGACCCGGTCCAATTTGCTCAGCATGATCATTGCACTCGCGGACCCTCATGCGGAGATCCGGCGGAAGCAGGACGTGCTGCGGGGCAAAAGTGAGGAAGAATATTCCCAGACGCAGGAATACGTCATGCTCGGCTCGCAAAGCAACGCCTTGCAGGCGGCTTACACCTATGCCGGTATACCGTTCGTTATTGATCAGGACGGCGTGATGGTGCTGGAAACGGTGAAGGGAATGCCGTCAGAGGCCGTATTGAAGGGCGGAGACTATATCGTTAAGGTGGATGACAAGGACATTCATACCAGCAAGGATCTCTATGAGGTGCTGGGTGCAAAGAAGGCCGGGGATACGGTAGAGCTGAGCTACCAGCGCAAGGGTGTGGCAGGAAAAGTGGAGCTGACGCTCGGCACTTTGGCCTCGGACAGCTCGGGGACGGATGCGGCGCCGCGCGCAGGCATCGGGGTTCGGCCGGCGGATGTGCTTAAGGTGAAGGCGGAGGATGAGAGCAAGCAGGTTACTATCAAGGCGGGAGAAATCGGCGGACCCTCCGCGGGGCTGATGTTTACGCTGGAGATTATTAACCGGCTTGAGGCTGACGACATTGCCAAGGGTTATCGCATCGCGGGTACCGGGTCCATAACGCCGGAGGGAGCTGTTTGTCCGATTGGCGGAGTCCAGCATAAAATTGTGGCGGCCCATAAGGAAAAAGCCGACATCTTTTTTGTGCCGGCGGATATGCCGCAGCCCCCCGCAGCGTGCGGTCCCATTGCGCCGACGGCGAATGCAACCGATGCGGCGGCTGAAGCCAAGGGCCTCGGGACGACAATGAAAATCATCCCTGTGGCGACCGTTGACGATGCGATGAATTACTTGCATGCACTGCCACCCAAAGCCTCGTAGGCTACAGGGGCGGCAGCCTTTCTGTTTGCAGCGGCGCCTGCTGCAAATCCGAGTACAGCGGCCGCGGCAGGCCGCAGCCAAGCTCATACATGGCTGCTGCGCGTAGGTCCAATTGGAGCACCGGATGATCAAATCCTGCCCCCCGGCTTAAAACAGGCACCTTGGCGGTGCGGCGCATCCGCTTGAGGAGCTGCTGTCCGGCGGCCGAGAAGCCGAGTATGCGCAAATAAGGTACTCCCTGCTCCAGAGTAGTCCGGTTGATTTGTTCCTTCGTGTGCCCGAGTAAAATATGAAGCAGCATCCGCTGCAGCTTCGTTCGCGTGTAGCGTTTGGTCTTCAGGACGGCAAGCAGCTGCTCGACATAGCCTGCTTCACTAGAGCCAGCATCGTTTTGGCCTGTTCGGCCGATGAGTGAAATCGCCTTTTGCAGCCGATGCTCAAGGCCTTCGTTTACCTCGCAGAGCTCGGCCAATTGCTGCGGAGTCCGGCTCAGCAGCGCGCCAATGAGCTGGGGGGCAAGACGCTCCCAGTGCATCGGCGCTTGTCCGGCAGCGATCTCGCGCTGGAGGATTCGATAGGTTGAAGGAGGGACATACTGCTGAATAGCTTCCAGCTTACCGCCTTCTTCAAGCAGGATGCGCCGGAGGGCCGTGGCGCTGGCAATGTGATCGTCCGTGATGTGGGCTTGGGAATAGCCTGCTTTTTGACGGGCGACGGTGAAAGGGACAATCGAGCTGCCAAGCCGCTGAAGCGCTATCAAATAATGCAGGCCAAGCGTATTGTTGGGCTGGGCGAGCTGCATTTTTAATTGCTCCGGCTCCGTGAGGCCCGGCAGCGCTGACTCTGCATAATGGGCAAGCGCTGCGGCATAAGCGTGCGGATAGCTTGCGCCCTCCTTCAAACGCGCTTTGACCAGCCGGGTCAGTTCTTCAGGCTCACGGCCTGCAAGTTCCGCGAGCAGCTTCAGCCGGCGGATGTCACCGCTTTCGGTTCCAAAGCAGAGGCTGTCCACAACTCCTGATGCATCGAGCGCGGACACAGCGCCATAAGCAAACCACTCAGCCGGCTGGCATGCGAAAACGGCGGGCAGCTCAATGACAAGATCGGCCCCCATGCGCAGAGCCATTTCGGCCCGGGCCCACTTGCCGGCCAGTGCGGGCTCGCCCCGCTGCAGGAAGCAGCCGCTCATCACGGCGACAACGGCATCCGCTCCTGATACGATCCGGCTTTGACGGAAATGATACACATGACCGTTATGAAGAGGATTGTACTCTACAATAATGCCGACGGTTTTCAAAATGTTTCGGTTCCCTGCCTTTCGGAATATGTAAATTCATCATATCATGGCAGGGAAGTGGTTGACAAAAGACGATCACAATCGATATAATTATTTTTGTTTGTTTGGGGTGATTATGATGCAGCTTCACCTTCGTGATATCGTCGCCAAGAAGGCGGCGGTTCAGCTGGACGGTCCGTTTCAAACGGCCACGCTGGTATCCGATTCTTCCAGCCTGTCCACGTTAATCTCGCTGCATGCTCGGCTGGAGGCTAAGCCTGCCGCCGACGTGGTGTATGTAACGGGGACAATCAGGCTGAAAGCCGAATTTGCTTGCTCGCGCTGCTTATGTCCATTTTGTCAGGAGCTTGCTTTTGAGTTTGAGGAAGCATTTACGCAGCAGCAGGACAAGGCTTCTGAGGATGAGGATGAAATTCTTTTCACGACGGAAGAAAAAGTGGACCTCAGCCCTTATTTGGAACAAGCCGTAACGCTCGGCATGCCGTATGTGCCGCTTTGCGACGAAGCCTGTAAAGGTCTGAGCCAGTCCGGACAAAACTTGAACCTGTATCCGGACCAGCCGCCGGTGGAACGTCTTGATCCCCGGTTTGCCAAGCTGGCCGATTTGTTCAAAAACGAAACGTAAGAACAGGATTACTTCGTTAAGGAGGTGGGAAAGATGGCAGTACCTTTCCGAAAAACATCGAAATCTCGTCGCGACAAGCGCCGCACTCATTTCAAGCTTGTTGTTCCGGGCATGGTTAAATGCGAAAATTGTGGTGAATCGAAATTGTCGCACCGTGTCTGCGGCACTTGCGGTCACTACAAATCCAGAGAGATTATTAAACAATAATCGACCGGGAAGAAAAAGCACAGCCACAGTACTTCATCTATGGTGAAGTGCTTTTTTTTTTGGCTGCGGAGCCGTTTGCCCTTCACAACACGTACATAATTTTATATACTACTCTTAATACCTGGTAACAATCGTGATTTCAGACGACAGGGTGGTGCTTTTCATCGAACGAATGCCCAAACGGGAACGGCTCCAGCAGCTGGCCCAGGAAATTGAGCGAAACCCGTTTGTCACCGACGAAGAGTTGACCCGCAAGTTCAAAGTCAGCATTCAAACGATCCGTTTGGACAGACTAGAACTGGGCATTCCAGAGCTTCGTGAGCGCATCAAGATGATGGCGGAGCGGACGTACGACAAGGTGCGTTCCCTGCAGCTCCACGAGGTCATCGGAGACGTGATCGATTTGCAATTGGATCAAAGCGGTATATCTATATTTGAAATCAAGGAAGAACACGTGTTCTCCAGGACGGGGATTGCACGAGGACATCATATTTTCTCGCAGGCCAATTCCTTGGCGGTGGCTGTAATCGACAGTGAAGTGGCGCTGACGGCTTCGGCGGAAATCCGGTTTATCCGGCAGGTGCAGCTGCACGAGAAATGCATAGCGAAGGCTTATGTGCGTTCCATTTCCGGGAAGCGTGAAAAGGCGAAGGTGGATGTATTCTCCTATGTCGGGGATGAAATGGTATTTGAAGGCCATTTTTTAATCTACTGCACGCTAAAGCAGCTAAGAAATGAAGGGGGTAGCACGCGTGCGGATCGTGATTGACGCCATGGGAGGCGATAACGCCCCGGAGAGCAATGTCCAGGGCGCGCTTCTCGCAGCGAAGGAATGGCCGGACACGGAAATTATATTGGTTGGTCATGAAGCGAAACTAAGGCCGCTGCTGACGGAGCAGCTGCCGAACCTCAGAATCCATCATGCGGAGGACGAGATTTTGGCGGAGGACGAGCCGGCCAAGGCTGTGCGGCGCAAAAAGGCTTCATCCATGGTCGTGGCGGGCAAATTGGTTCGCGAAAAGGAAGCGGATGCGATGATCTCCGCGGGCAATACGGGCGCGCTCGTCGTTACCGGGCTGCTGGTGGTCGGACGGATTAGCGGCATTGACCGCCCGGCGCTTGCGCCGATGATGCCGACGGCGGACGGAGTAGGCACGCTTGCGCTGGATTTGGGTGCCAACCCGGATGCTAGTGCGCAAAATCTGCTGCAGTTTGCCATTATGGGCAGCCTGTACCGGAGTAAAGTGGACGGCATGGCGAAGCCGCGGATCGGCCTGCTGAACGTAGGGACAGAAGCGGGAAAAGGCAACGAGCTGACGAAGGCCGTTTATCCGCTTTTGGAATCGGCGCCTATTCATTTTGTCGGCAGCGTGGAGGCACGCGGGGTGCTTACACGAGACTGCGACGTGCTGGTATGCGACGGTTTTACCGGCAACGTGATGCTGAAGGCGATGGAGGGGGCGGCAGGCGTGATTTTCAGCGAGCTGAAGCGTGAATTTAAACGCAGCTGGCTGACGAAATTAAGCGTACTGCCCCTCATGTCCGGGCTGAAGGCCTTGAACCGCAAGATGGATTACAACTCTCACGGCGCAGCCCCGCTCCTTGGAGTGAACGGGCTCGTTCTCAAAAGCCACGGCTCCTCCAAGGCGGAAACGATTAAAAATGCGGTGCGACAGGCGCGCAGCGCTGTGCAAAACAAGCTGGTTGAAGCGATCGCAAGCGAAATTAGTGAAAAGTGAGTTGGACAACATGGACTTATATCCGGTAGGTATTTTGGGAACAGGCAAATATGTGCCAGACCGTATTTTAAGCAATCATGATTTGGAAAAAATGGTCGATACGAACGATGAATGGATTGTGACCCGGACCGGGATTCGTGAGCGCCGGATTAGTTCAGACGAACAGGCGTCGTCCGATTTGGCGCTGGAGGCCGCAAAGGGCGCGCTTGACAGTGCGGGCATTACGGCGGACCAGCTGGATTTGATTGTAGTGGCTACAATTACACCGGATATGGCTTTTCCGTCAACGGCCTGCATTTTGCAGGAGAAGCTGGGAGCCAGGAAAGCGGCGGCGTTTGACTTGTCGGCAGCCTGCTCCGGGTTTATTTACGGACTGGCTAACGCCTCGAACTTTATTGCAACAGGGATGTATCAATACGCGCTGGTTGTCGGTGCGGAATGCTTGTCCAAAATTACGGACTACACTGACCGGAATACATGCGTGTTATTCGGGGACGGCGCAGGCGCGGTAGTCATCGGCCGGGTGCCGGAAGGCCGCGGATTCAAATCGTTCGAGCTTGGCGCGGACGGATCCGGCGGGGACCTGCTCAAGGTATGCGGCGGCGGTTCGCGCAATCCTTCCTCTGCGGCATCGCTTGAAAGCAAGCTGCACTTTATACAGATGGCCGGTGCGGATGTGTTTAAATTTGCAGTACGGATTATGGGCGCTGCTGCTGAGGAGGTTCTCCGTAAAGCGAAGTGGGAAAAAGCGGATATCGACCTGCTGGTTCCCCATCAGGCCAACAAGCGGATTATCCAATCGGCCATGGAGCGGCTTGAGCTGCCTCCGGAGAAGTGCATGGTGAACCTGGACCGTTACGGGAATGTGTCTGCGGCTTCCATCCCTCTCGCTTTGGCGGAAGCGGTGGAGGAAGGACGGCTGAAGGAAGGCGACAAGCTAATTCTCGTCGGCTTTGGCGGCGGTTTGACCTGGGGTGCGAGCGCGCTCGTCTGGTAGCCTGCCGAATCCGAATCGGGATTGAATCCGATCATCGCGATTGAAAGGAATGTGGACTTATATGTCATATGCATTTATTTTTCCGGGCCAAGGCGCGCAGAGCGTCGGTATGGGCCGTGACGCTTATGAAGCGAATCCCGCGGCACGCAGCTTGTTTGAGCAGGCTGATGCGGCCCTTGGCTTTCAGCTGAGCAGCCTTATTTTTGAAGGGCCTGACGATCGTCTGAAAATCACCTACAATACGCAGCCTGCGCTTCTGACGACAAGCATGGCCTATTTGGAGGCGTTTCGCGCGAAAGGGGTTCAGCCGGACTTCGTAGCCGGTCACAGTCTCGGGGAATACAGCGCGCTTGTTGCTGCAGGCGTCATTTCCTTTACCGATGCGGTACGGACTGTACATGCCCGGGGCACGTTTATGGAGCAAGCCGTTCCTGGCGGCCAAGGGGCCATGGCGGCGGTTCTCGGAGCGGACCGCGAGCAGCTGGCGAAGCTGTGCGAAGCGGTGACTGCCGAGAGCGGCCTCGTAGAAATGGCCAATGTGAACTGCCCGGGGCAAATCGTCGTCTCAGGCAGCAAGGACGGCGTAGCCGTATTAGCGGAGCGGGGCAAGGAAGCCGGCGCCAAGCGGGTTATCCCGCTTGAAGTGAGCGGGCCGTTTCATTCTTCCTTGATGAAGCCGGCTGCCGATCAGCTTGCTAAGGTGCTGGACGGGCTTGAGCTGAAAGCGGCTTCTATTCCGGTCGTAGCGAACGTTACCGCCCGTCCTGAGCAAGATCCGCAATCGATCCGGGAACTGCTGGTCCGTCAGGTGTACTCTCCGGTATTGTGGGAAGACACTGTGGTATGGCTGCTGGAGCAAGGGGTCGACACGTTCGTCGAGATCGGTTCCGGCACAGTGCTGGCGGGACTGGTCAAAAAAGTGGATAAATCCGCCAAAGTCGTCTCCATCAACAGCATGGAAGCGATTGAAAGCTTCGTATAAAGGGGGGATAGCTTCATGCTTCAAGGAAAAATTGCTCTTGTTACCGGCGCATCACGCGGAATTGGCCGCGCCATAGCGATTACGCTGGCAGAGGCCGGCGCGGATGTGGCGATAAATTATGCCGGGAATGAAAAGGCGGCTCAAGAGGCTGCCGATCAGATCCGAAGCCTCGGCCGCCGGGCCCTCGTTATCAAAGCGGACGTAGCCAGCTCCTCGGAAGTGGAGGACATGGTCAAGCAGGTGCTGGACGAGCTTGGCTCGATTGACATTTTGGTCAACAATGCAGGCATTACCCGTGACAACCTCATCATGCGCATGAAAGAAGAAGAGTTTGATCAAGTTATTAATACGAACCTGAAGGGCGTGTTCAACTGCTTGAAAGCGGTGACCCGCCCGATGATGAAGCAGCGCAGCGGCCGGATTATTAACATCTCCTCCGTTGTCGGCTCCTTAGGCAATCCCGGCCAAGCCAATTATGTTTCCGCCAAGGCGGGCGTAATCGGTTTGACCAAGGCGTCGGCCAAGGAGCTGGCTTCGCGGGGAATTACCGTGAACTGTGTCGCGCCAGGCTTTATCGCAACGGATATGACGGAACAGCTTGCCGGGGAAACCCAGGAGAAGCTGCTTGGTCAAATCCCGCTTGCGCGCCTGGGGCATCCGGAGGACATTGCCAAGGCGGTCCGCTTCCTAGCGTCCGACGATGCTTCCTACATGACAGGCCAAACCATACACGTGGATGGCGGCATGTATATGGGGTCCTGATTCAGCCTGTATTCAGGCGGAACGGCTTGGATGAAAGCGTATTTCATTTTCGGAAAAGCTTGCAGCCATGCGGTTTATCAGGTTTATGCGAGCCTGCGAGAGGTAACACTGGTAATTTGAATGAGATTCTCGTATAATACCAAGGAGGAGGTGAACCGGATGTCCGAAGTATTGGATCGTGTGAAGAAAATCGTCATCGATCGTCTTGGGGTCGAAGAGTCTGAAGTCACCCTCGAAGCTTCGTTCAAGGATGATTTGGGTGCTGATTCGCTCGACGTCGTTGAACTGGTTATGGAACTCGAAGATGAATTCGATATGGAAATCTCTGATGAAGATGCAGAAAAAATCACATCAGTGGGAGAAGTTGTGAAATACATAGAATCTCATACTTAAGAGAGTCTACAAGTCCCGTTTTTATGAAGAACGGGACTTTCTCCTCATTTCCGATTGTTTCAGGCCAAGCCTTACCTAAACTAAATTCATGCATTTTACATAGAGGTGGATCACTATGAAACAAAGAGTAGTTATTACGGGTATGGGGGTTATGACCTCACTCGGTCACGATTTGGATACATTCTGGGGCAATCTGCTGGAAGGGAAATCCGGCGTGTCTGAAGTGGAATCCTTCGACGTAAGCGAATATCCTACTCGAATCGCTGCATCCATCAAAGATTTTGACCCTGAATTATATATGGACAAGAAGGATGCCCGCAAGATGGACCGCTTCGTGCAACTAGGCGTTGCGGCAGCGAGGCTTGCGATTCAGGATTCTGCATTGGAGATCGGTGTTAATGCAGATCCGGAGCGGGTCGGCGTATATGTCGGCTCCGGCATCGGGGGACTGGGCACGTGGGAAGAGCAGCACAAGATTTTGCTGGAGAAGGGTCCGAAGCGGGTCAGCCCGTTTTTTATTCCGATGATGATTGCCAATATGGCAACGGGTCAAATCTCGATTATTACCGGCGCCAAGGGTCCGAACAGCAACGTGGTGACGGCCTGCGCGACAGGCTCCAATGCCATCGGGGATGCGTTTAAGCTTATTCAGCGGGGCGATGCCGAAGTGATGATTTGCGGCGGCGCCGAAGCTACGATTCGTCCGACAGGGATGGCCGGCTTCTGTGCGCTTCGCGCCATGTCTACCCGTAATGAAGAGCCTGAGCTCGCTAGCCGCCCGTTCGACATCGGCCGTGACGGGTTTGTTATGGGCGAGGGTGCGGGGGTGCTTATTCTGGAGTCCTTGGAGCATGCGCAGCAGCGCGGAGCCAAAATTTATGCCGAAGTGATTGGCTACGGCATGAGCGGCGACGCATTCCATATGACCGATCCGGATCCGGACGGCGCAGCACGTTGTATGGTTCGCGCGCTTAAGGATGCGGGAATTGAGCCGACGGAAATCGACTACATCAACGCTCATGGCACGTCGACCCCGGCGGGAGACAAGTCCGAAACGACGGCCATTAAAAAAGCGTTCGGCGACCATGCCTACAAGCTTGCTGTCAGCTCGACGAAATCGATGACCGGACACTTGCTTGGCGCAGCAGGCGGGGTAGAAGCGATTATTTCTGTCTTGACCATTAATCGCGGTGTAATTGCGCCGACGATTAATGTGGTTGAACAGGATCCGGAATGTGATTTGGATGTGGTGCCGAATGTGGCGAGGAAAGCGGATGTACGCACGGCGTTGTCCAACTCGTTCGGCTTTGGCGGACACAACGCAACCATTATTTTAAAGCGCTTCGAAGCGTAACATAAGGGGCTAGGACAGGAGGTGGTTCGGATTGAAGCAGGACATCACCCGGCTCCAGGAACGGCTCGGTATTCAGTTTCGGAATCAGGCGCTGCTGCGTCAGGCGTTTACTCATTCTTCCTATGTCAATGAACAAAAGTCGGGTACGCACAAGGACAATGAACGGCTGGAGTTTCTGGGCGATGCAGTGCTGGAGCTGACCATTTCCGAATATTTGTATCACCGTTACCCGGCGTACAGCGAAGGGGAACTGACAAAGCTTCGGGCCTCGATTGTGTGCGAGCCCTCTCTTGTCGGATTTGCTAACCGACTTGACATCGGGTTATATGTTTTCCTCGGCAAAGGGGAGGAAATGACCGGTGGCCGTACCCGTCCGGCACTGCTGGCTGACGTGTTCGAATCGTTTATCGGAGCACTGTATCTGGACCAAGGTCTGGAAGCGGTACAAGCCTTCTTGCGGGAGCATGTATTCCCTTACTTGCCGGATCAGGGGCGTTCCCAGGTGAGCGATTTCAAAACATTTTTACAGGAGTATGTGCAGCAGCATAATTTGGGTCAATTGGAATACCGCATTGTCGATGAACGGGGGCCAGCGCACGACCGGGAGTTTGTTTCCGAGGTGTGCATGGACCAGCAGATGATTGGCAGAGGCGTGGGCAAATCCAAAAAAGAATCCGAACAGCAGGCGGCAGCCGCGGGGCTGCATAAACTAAACGTCACCATCTCTTGATGGCGGCGTTTGTTGTATTTTACGGGAGTTGTGATGGTTTTGCCGCATATCGCGGGAAATGGCCTACATGCCGGGCTGGCGGTGTGGTACAATAGCGGATGGGGTGAGAGCATGTTTTTGAAACGGTTGGAATTGGCCGGCTTCAAGTCGTTCGCCGATCGGACGGAGCTTGAGTTTGTGCCGGGCATTACCGCAGTTGTCGGTCCGAACGGGAGCGGCAAAAGCAACATCTCCGATTCAATCCGTTGGGTGCTGGGTGAGCAAAGTGCCCGTTCTTTGCGCGGCGGGAAAATGGAAGACATTATTTTCGCGGGAAGTGATGCCCGCAAAGCGGTCAACTTCGGGGAAGTCTCCTTGACGCTTGATAATACGGATCAGGCATTGCCAATGGATTTTACGGAGGTCACGGTCACGCGGCGGGTGCACCGCAGCGGAGAAAGTGAATATTTAATCAACAAGCAGCCTTGTCGCTTAAAGGACATTACAGAGCTGTTTATGGATACAGGCATCGGGAAAGAAGCGTATTCCATCATTGGACAAGGACGGATTGAAGAGATTCTCAGCACGCGGTCCGAGGACCGGAGGGGGATTTTCGAAGAAGCATCCGGGATTGTCAAATACAAGTCCAGAAAAAAGGAAGCGGAGCGCAAGCTGGATGATACGGAGCAAAATCTGCTTCGCATCCACGACCTGGTGACCGAGCTGGAAGACCAAATCGGGCCCTTGAAGGAGCAATCCGAGAAGGCGCTGCGGTTTCGCGAGCTTAAGGGCGAGCTTAAAAACAGCGAAATCTCCATGTACGTATACCAGATTGAACAGCTTCACGGGGCATGGACGGAGGCCAGCGGCAGGCTGGCCGGGATGCAGAAGCAGCAGCTGGAGCTGGCTGCGGTGGTAGGCAAGCACGATGCGCAGCTGGAGACGCACCGCTGGCAGACCCGTCAGCTGGAGTCGGACCTGGAGAAGCTGCAGGTCGATCTGCTGAGGCTTAGCGAGGAAGTCGAGAAGGTGGAAGGACAGGGCGAAGTGCTGAAGGAACGGCACAAAAACGTGCTGTCGCTTAAAGCCCAGCTGGAGCAAGCCGTCGGTCAGCAGCAAAGCAGGGGCAGCCAGCGAGATGAAGAGGCCGCTGAGCTTAGAAGCAAGACGGAAGCGCTCGCCGCACAGCTTGCCAAGCTGCAGGGAGAGCTGCAGGCTGAGGAGGCCAAGCTGCTTGGGATTGCCGGGGGCACCAGCAGCGAGACGGAAGAGCGGATTAAGAGCGATCTGCTCGACAAGCTGAACCGGATGGCCCAGGTTCGCAATGATGTGCGTTACGCCGAACAGCAAGCGGAGTCCCTGCTCCGGCGGACAGAGCGGCTGCTGGAGGAGCGTTCCCGGCTTACAGGCGAACAAAAAACGCTGGCGGAACGCCGTGTGGATCAAGAGCTGAGGCTGGAGAAAATAGCAGGCCAGCTCACGGCGATGAAGCAGGAGTATGTGGACATTAGCGGGCAAATCTCGTCAAGCCAGTCCCTGCGCGAGGAAGCACAGGCAACGGTTCGCAAGTGGGAGCAGCGCGTGGAGGCTTTAATCTCCCGCAGATCGACCATGCAGGAAATGGCGAACGATTATGACGGCTTCGCTCAGGGCGTAAAGGAAGTGCTTAAAGCCAAAGGGCGCGCCTTGAAGGGCATTCACGGCGCGGTAGCAGAGCTGGTCAAGGTTCCCGCCGAAGTGGAGCTGGCGATTGAAACCGCCCTCGGCGCAGCCCTGCAGAACATTGTCGTGGAAAACGAAAGCGCCGGCCGGGAAGCTATTTCGTTTCTGAAGCAGCGGCAGCTTGGCCGGGCAACCTTCTTGCCGCTGGATGTGATTAAAGGGCGGCATATTGGGGCAAGCGAACGGGGCAGCATCGCGACGGCTCCAGGCTTTGTTGGAGTTGCCGCGGAATTGGTCAAGTTTGATGCGGCGTACGAGAACATTTTCTCCAGCCTGCTTGGCCATGTAGTCATTGCCGAGACCCTGGAGGAGGCGAACCGCATTGCGGCGCGCTGCCAGTACAGGTATCGCGTTGTGACGCTGGAAGGCGACCTCGTTAATCCGGGCGGATCGATGACAGGGGGCAGCCAGCATCGGAAAAACAGCAGCTTGCTCGGCCGCCAGCGCCAAATTGATGAATTGGCCAAAGAAATTCAAACGGCAACCGGTCAGCTCGAGCAGCTTCGCCGCAAGGCGGCCGATATGCAAACCGAGCATTTGGAGCACGGCAAAAAGCTGGAGCAGCTTCGGGCCGACGGCGAAGCGCGACGGCTTGAAGAGCAGCAGATGATTGCGCTTCGAGATCAGCTGAGCAAGGAAGCCCGGATGCTTGCGGACCAGCTTGCCATTACTGAGCAGGAAATCCAGTCCCTTCAACAGGAGGCTTCGGCGGCCGTGTCGCAGAAGGAACAGAGCGCTGCGGTGCTGCTTGACCTGGAGCGGGAGGAGCAGCAGCTGCAGGAGGCGCTCCGTTCGGCGGAGCTGGCCCGCAAGGCGAGTGAATCCGCCAAGGAGGAGCTGCTGGGCGAGCTGACTGAGCTGAAGGTCAAGGTAGCGGCTCTCCAGCAGGAGAAGCAGTCGTCGCAGGAGCAGCTGCGGCGTATGGATGCCGACGCGGCGCAGCTTCGGGGTGAGCTGGCTGGTCTGCAGGAGCAGCTGGTTGCCGCGGACCGCGAGCTTGAAGCAACCGAGGCGCAGCAGATCGGCCAAATTGAGCAGCTGAACAAGCTCCGCATCGAGAAAACAAGGTGCGTGGAATCGACGGAACGGAAACGAGCGGAACGAGCGGAATGGCTGGCACGGCTGGAGCAGGAAGAAAACAAAACCAAGGACCAGCGAAACGAGCTCAAAGAGGTGGAGCAGCAGCTGCACCAAACGGAGGTGCGGTTAAACCGGCTCGATGTGGAGCTGGACAACCTGCTCAAGAAGCTGTCCGAGGATTACGAGCTTAGCTACGAGCTGGCCAAAACGCGCTATCCGGTTCCCGACGATATTGAGGGCACACAGGCCAAAGTCAAGGATTTGAAGCGTCAAATCTCGGCGCTTGGCGAAGTAAACCTTGGCGCGATTGAGGAATACCAGCGGGTCGGCGAGCGCTATGAGTTTTTGAACACGCAGAAAAACGACCTGATCGAAGCGAAAACTTCTCTGTATCAGGTTATTCGCGAGATGAATGAAGAGATGTCCAAGCGGTTTAAAACGACGTTTGATGCTATCCGCTCTCATTTTGTGGTCGTATTTGCGAAGCTGTTCGGCGGCGGGCGGGCCGATCTCATCTTGTCCGAGCCGGATCGCCTGCTGGATACGGGGATTGAAATTGTAGCCCAGCCGCCAGGCAAGAAGCTGCAAAACCTGCAGCTGCTGTCCGGCGGTGAGCGGGCGCTGACAGCTATGGCCCTGCTTTTCTCAATTCTGCATGTCAAGCCGGTTCCGTTTTGCGTGCTGGATGAGGTCGAAGCGGCATTGGACGAGGCTAACGTATCGCGCTTCGCTACATATTTGCGCGAGTTCTCGGAGCAGACGCAGTTTATTGTTGTGACCCACCGCAAAGGGACGATGGAGGAGGCGGACGTGCTCTACGGCGTGACGATGGAGGAGGGCGGCGTCTCGAAGCTGGTCTCGGTGCGGCTCGATGATGAAGCCGTCATTTCCGCTTAGACGACCATGCCGCAGATGCGGCGGGATGAGAAGAGAAATACAGTCATTTCAGAATAGATGGCGGATTTTATATAGTGGAGGGAATACGTAACGATGAATTTTTTCAAAAGGCTGAAGGAAACCATTTCCGCGACAGCGGAAAACGTCACAAGCAAGTTTAAGGAAGGGCTGGCTAAAACGAGAGAATCGTTTACCCAGCGGGTGGAAGAGCTGATTTTCCGTCGCAAGAAAATTGACGAGGAGTTCTATGAGGAGCTTGAGGAAATTTTGATCGGCTCCGATGTCGGGGTGCATACGGTCATGGAGCTTATTGACGAGCTGCGCACCGAGGTTCGCAAGCGCAAGATCGAAGATGCCGCCGATTTGCAGCCGCTGCTGATGGAGAAGCTGGTCGCTTTGCTTAAACCGGAGGAAGACCAGGGCCTTCAAATGGCTAAGAACGGCATGACTGTCATCTTGTTCGTCGGCGTCAACGGCGTGGGGAAAACGACAACGATCGGGAAGCTGGCGCATCACTTCAAGCAGCAGGGGAAAAAGGTGCTCATGGCGGCGGGAGATACGTTCCGCGCAGGAGCAATCGAGCAGCTTGAGGTATGGGGGCAGCGCGTGGGCGTTGACGTTATCAAGCAATCGGCAGGCTCCGATCCGGCGGCTGTCATGTTCGATGCGGTTCAAGCGGCTAAAACCCGCGGCGTGGACGTGCTGCTGTGCGACACGGCCGGCCGTCTCCAGAACAAGGTTAACCTGATGGAGGAGCTGAACAAAATATTCCGGGTCATTCAGCGTGAGGTTCCCGAAGCTCCGCATGAGGTGCTGCTGGTGCTGGATGCGACGACCGGCCAAAATGCGCTCAATCAGGCCCAATTGTTCGGGGAAAAGGCGGGCGTAACGGGTCTTGTGCTGACGAAGCTGGACAGCACGGCCAAAGGCGGCATTGTCATCGCCATCCGCCAGGAAATGAATATCCCGGTCAAGCTGGTCGGCCTCGGAGAGAAAATGGACGATCTGCAGCCGTTTGATTCGGCGCAGTTCGTGCACGGCATGTTTTCCGGCTGGGTCAAGGATGTCCAGGACGGCGAAGAGGAAAAGTAATCGGCTCAGGCTGACGGCATGCTTCAAGCCGCTGCTGTTCTATTGAAGCGCGCCGGTGAAGCGCGCCAGCGAACCGGAGATGCAGGTCTTGGCATGGGAGTCAATCGCGGAAGCCATTCGGTCGTAGATCGAACCTGAAGTAACGTCCATTTCCGGAGCGCGAGTAGAACAGCAAGTAAGCTGCAAGTGGCGTCGAAACGTAGTTTCGTTAATTACAGCACAATATACCACGGCTTCCCGGCAAGTCCTCACGTTGGTCAAGGGCTTGCGGGGCGGGCTGTGCTCGCCGCCGTTCTTGTTTATAGCGGTCATCATCGCAGAACGGCGAGCTTTCCCGGGACATGCTCGGGGGTTGAGAGATGTCAAGTAATTATGCTTGACATCTCTTTTTATTCAGGCTATGATAATAAAGCGAATCAGGTGTAAGGTGTTTGACCTTGACAGCAGGGGCGGTTGCTTCGGAAAGGGTGGACGTACATGGACGAATTATCCAAGACGTACCGTATCAGCATGCTGATTGATTTCTATGACCAGCTGCTGACCGAGAAGCAGCGTACGTTCGTACGGCATTATTTTCACGAGGATTTCTCGCTCGGCGAGCTGTCCGAAATGTTTCAGATTAGCCGCCAGGCTGTCAACGAGCATATTAAGCGGGCTCAGCAGACGCTGGAGGATTACGAAGCGAAGCTGCAGCTGCTGGCCAAGCATGAGGAGCGAGCTGCCTGCATGAAGCAGCTGGAGGCTTTGCTGGATGGCGTGCCAGAGCAAACGAAGCTGCAAATGAGCGAATGCATGAAACGCATCGTTGAAATATAGAATGGCATAGCTTTGGCCTTACTTGAATTCAAACGGATAAAGCGGTACCTTATACATATATTCAGGGAGGTGACACCATGGCTTTTGACGGATTAACGGGAAGGCTGCAGAACGTGTTCAACAAGCTGCGCGGCAAGGGCAAGCTGACTGAGGATGATGTCAACGAAGCGATGCGCGAGGTTCGACTGGCGCTGCTTGAGGCGGATGTCAACTTTAAAGTCGTCAAGGACTTTATCGCCAAGGTTAAAGAGCGCGCTGTCGGGCAGGAAGTGCTCAAGAGCTTTACGCCTGGCATGGTGGTCATCGATATCGTCAACAAAGAGCTGACCGAATTGATGGGCGGCACGCAAAGCAAGCTGGCGAAAGCGAACAAGCCGCCGACTGTGATTATGATGGCCGGTTTGCAGGGTGCCGGTAAAACAACGACAACCGGGAAGCTTGCCAAGCTGCTCATTAAACAAAATCATAAGCCGCTGCTGGTGGCGTGTGATATTTACAGACCGGCTGCGATTAAGCAGCTGCAGGTGGTCGGGGAACAGGTGAAAGCGCCGGTGTTCTCAATGGGCGATCAGGTCAATCCGATCGAAATCGCCAAGGCCGGACTTGCGCAGGCGAAGGAGAACGGCAACGATTACGTTATCGTCGATACCGCGGGCCGGCTGCATATTGATGAAGCGCTCATGCAGGAGCTGCAGGGCGTCCGCGATGTCATTAAACCGGATGAAATCCTGCTTGTTGTCGATGCGATGACCGGACAGGAAGCGGTCAATGTGGCGGAGAGCTTCCATAAGCAGCTTGAGCTGACCGGCGTGGTGCTGACCAAGCTGGACAGTGATACCCGGGGCGGCGCCGCCTTATCGGTTAAAGCTGTTACCGGCTGTCCGATTAAATTCGCCGCAATGGGCGAGAAAATGGACGCGCTGGAGCCGTTTTACCCGGAACGGATGGCCTCTCGTATTCTCGGCATGGGCGACATGCTCTCGCTTATCGAGAAAGCGCAGGCTGGCATCGACGCCGACAAGGCGGCCGAGATGGAACGCAAGATGCGCAACGCCGAGTTTACCTTCGATGATTTTCTGGAGCAGATGTCGCAGGTGCGGAACCTGGGGCCGCTTGACCAGATTTTGGACATGCTGCCCGGAGCCGGCAAGCTCAAAGGCATGAAGGACATGAAGATTGACGAGAAGCAAATTTCCCGCATTGAAGCGATTGTGCGTTCGATGACGAAGGAAGAAAAGCAGCGTCCGGAAATGCTGAATGCCAGCCGCCGCAAGCGTATAGCTGAAGGCAGCGGGAATTCGCTGCAGGACGTCAACCGGCTCATCAAGCAGTTCGATGATATGCGGAAGATGATGAAGCAGTTCTCATCGATGATGGGGCCGGGCGGAATGAAGGGCATGAAAGGCCTGAAGGGCAAGCTGGGCAAAGGCTTCAAGTTTCCGTTCTAACACGATGAACCACAAGCTGTATTCCGGGGTTGTCCCGGTGTGATAAGCAGGCTTTATTTTTCGAAGGAGGTGAAAGTTACCATGGCAGTTCGTATTCGTCTGAAGCGGATGGGCGCCCACAAGGCTCCATTTTACCGCGTCGTTGTTTCCGATTCCCGTTCCCCTCGTGATGGCCGTTTTATCGAGGAGATCGGTACTTACAATCCGGTTGCTCAACCAGCCGCTGTTCAAATCGATGAGGAGAAAGCCCTCAAATGGTTGAACAATGGTGCGCAAGCATCCGATACTGTTCGCAATCTGCTTAGCAAAGCTGGCGTTCTGAAGAAGTTTCATGAGTCCAAGCTGCAGAAGTAATCTGCACGGCTAGGAGGCACTTATGGAAGACCTGATTACCGTCATTGCCAAAGCGCTCGTGGACGTCCCGGAGAGTGTGTCCGTGCGGGCTGTTGAGAAGGAGCATGAAACGGTGTATGAGCTTTCGGTTCATTCATCCGACGTGGGCAAAATCATCGGCAAGCAGGGGCGCATCGCCAAGGCGCTCCGTACTGTAGTGGCGTCTGCCGCTGTCAAACAGAATAAGCGCATCTCCGTGGAGATCGTATCGTAACACCCGGGTTAGGAGAGATCCTAGCCCTTTGTATTTTGGCCCAAAAATTCGGTTTGGAGGAACATATGACGCAAAAATGGTTTACCGTCGGGCAAGTGGTCAACACGCATGGTATTCGCGGTGAGGTCAAGGTTGTTTCACAGACGCATTTTCCGGAGGAGCGCTTTGCCAAGGGCAGTCGGCTTGCGCTGTTCGGTGAAGGCCCGCAGCAGGAGCAGGCTGTTATCGTGGAGTCGGCTCGGCCGCAAAAAAATGTGTACATTATTAAATTTCAAGGCTATAACAATATTAATGATGTGCTTCCATATAAGGGCTGGCTGTTAAAAGTGAGCGAGGAGCACCGCGCCGAGCTGGAAGAGGATGAATTTTACTACAGCGATATGATCGGCTGCGCGGTTGTGACGGAGGAAGGCGAGGAGCTCGGCGAAATTAAGGAAATTTTATCACCGGGGGCCAACGATGTCTGGGTAGTCAAGCGCCCTAAGGGCAAGGATTTGCTGCTGCCTTACATTGACGAGGTCGTTTTGGCTGTAGATATTGCCGCGAAACGGGTAACCGTCCGGTTAATGGAAGGTTTGCTGGAATGATGAGAGTCGACGTGTTGACATTGTTTCCGGAAATGTTCCATGGAGTGTTTACCTCCAGCATTTTAGGCAAGGCGGCGGACAAAGGGATCATTTCGCTGCAAACGGTCAATTTCCGGGAATTCGCAGGTAACAAGCACAATACTGTAGATGATTATCCGTACGGCGGAGGCGGAGGCATGGTCCTCAAGGCCGAGCCGGTGTTCAAGGCGGTAGAACATGTGCTGGCGGAGGCGCAGGCGAATCAGGGGCTGCCGGAGGCAGGAGAAGGGCAGGCCGATACGGCGCCCGGAGCACCGCGTCCAAGGGTCATACTGATGTGCCCGCAGGGCCGCTCCTTCAACCAGCAGCTGGCGGAGGAGCTGGCGGAGGAGCAGCACTTGATATTCATCTGCGGCCATTATGAGGGCTATGATGAGCGTATCCGCGAGCACCTGGTCACTGATGAAATCTCTATTGGTGATTATGTTCTGACCGGCGGCGAGCTGCCGGCAATGGTCGTGATTGACAGCGTTGCAAGGCTGCTGCCGGGTGTGCTTGGCAATGAGCAGTCAGCAGTAACGGACTCGTTTAGCACCGGGCTGCTGGAGTATCCGCACTATACGCGTCCGGCATCCTTCCGGAATTGGGAAGTGCCGGAGGTTCTATTGTCGGGCCATCATGCCAATGTGACGGCTTGGCGCCGAAAACAAGCCTTATACCGTACATGGCGGCGCAGGCCGGACCTGCTTGCCGGAACGGAGCTTTCCAAGCAGGACCGTGTCTGGCTGGATGAGTTTGAGCGGGGCCTGCTCCCTTAACTGCCGGGGAAGCGAGAGGCGCGGCCCTTTGGGCTGTTGGCGTCATTTGCTGTCCGGCGTGCTGCAGGAGACGTATGGAACAGGCGGAAGCGTCGATGCCGGGGTTGTTTATTTGGAAAAAGCTATCTCCGCTATTGTCTTTCTAGCTTGGATATGATACTATTAATTCTGTTGTGGTTTTTTAATTCGGGTGGTCCGCTGCACGTATTGAGTACAGATGGAAATTGCATTTGTATGAACGGCATGAACGCCTATGGTGGAAGGAGGGAGTCTGCAATGAATCAATTAGTCCGTGAAGTGACGCAGGAACAGCTGCGCAAGGATATCCCCAGCTTTCGTCCGGGAGATACTTTGAAAGTGCACGTAAAAGTTATCGAGGGCTCTCGTGAACGGGTTCAGATTTTCGAAGGCGTTGTAATTAAGCGCCGTGGCGGTGGCATCAGCGAATCGTTTACCGTCCGCAAAATCTCCTACGGTGTTGGTGTGGAAAGAACTTTCCCGCTGCACTCGCCGAGACTGGATAAAATCGAAGTGGCCCGCCGTGGTCGCGTTCGCCGTGCGAAACTTTACTACCTGCGTGGTCTGCGTGGTAAAGCTGCAAGAATTCAAGAAATTCGTTAATGAAACGTGGGGGCTTGGCTTTGGCAAGTCCCCTTTCGTTTTTCTTAAGACCGTTTCTCATGTGAGATGAGGTGTGAGCCATGAGCGAGACAGTACAAGACAATCAAGTGACAAAAGCAAAATCGGTCAAAAATGAAACCTGGGAATGGATTAAGGCACTTCTTATCGCATTAGTGCTCGTGCTCATTATCCGGCAGTTTCTGTTTGCCCCGTTTATCGTAGAAGGGATTTCGATGGCTCCCAATTTTGAGACGGGCGAACGGCTTGTTGTCAATAAGCTTTTGTATAATCTTCGCGATCCGAAGCGGGGCGAGGTCATTGTGTTTCTGGCTCCTTCCCAAAAGGATTACATTAAACGGGTGATTGGATTGCCTGGAGACACGGTCAAGGTGGACGGCGATAAGGTTTATGTGAATGGCGAGCTGCTTCCGGAGGAATATATCCAGAGCGCGGTTGAATCCTCCAATAAGGAAGGCCGTCCTTACAATAACACCAACTTTGCCGAGAAGAAGGTGCCCGAAGGGCAGTTGTTCGTCATGGGGGATAACCGCTCCCACAGCTCGGATAGCCGCTCTACCGATGTCGGCTTTGTGCCTTATGACAAAATTGTAGGCCGGGCGGAGGTCGTTTTTTGGCCGCTTGGACACATGAAATGGATACACTGATACATAGCCTAATCGGAGTTGCTTGATGCTGCGGTGGTTTAGCTTGAAGCAGGGCACTTGTGCTGCAAGGCATATCCTCCGAAGAGGACACCAAGATAAAAAGTATAGAGCTGGGAAGGGGGAAACGTCTTGACCATTCAATGGTTTCCTGGACATATGACCCGGGCCCGCCGTGAGATTGAAGCTAAGCTTAAGCTGATTGATGTCGTCATTGAACTGCTGGATGCTCGCATCCCGCTGTCCAGCCGCAATCCGATGATTGATGAGATTGTGAAGAGTAAGCCGCGGCTGGTGCTCCTCAATAAGACGGACCTTGCTGACGGGGCTGTAACGCAGGAATGGGTCGATTATTTTGCCCGTCAAGAGCTGCAGGCCTTGCCTATTGACGCGGCGACGGGAACACGGGTCAAAGAGATTCCTGTACGGCTCAAGCAGATGCTGGCGGAGAAACGAGAGAAGCTAATTGCCAAAGGGGTCAACCCGAGGGCCATTCGCACCTTAATCGTCGGGATTCCGAATGTCGGCAAATCGACCCTCATTAACCGACTGGCCGGACGCAATATCGCGGCTACCGGGGATAAGCCGGGGGTTACGAAGGGACAGCAGTGGATTAAGATGGGCAGCGAGCTGGAGCTGCTGGATACACCGGGCATTTTGTGGCCGAAGTTTGAGGACCAGAATGTCGGATACCGTCTGGCTGCAACGGGAGCGATTAAGGACGACCTGTTATATACAGAGGATGTTGCTTTTTTTGCGATGAAGCACTTGATTGCCCGCTATCCTGCATTTCTTGCCGCGCGCTATGACCTGAAGGAGCTGCCGGAGGGTGAGCTGGAGGCCGATCAAATCGTTCAGATTATGGAACAGATCGGACGGCGCAGGGGCTGTATTCAAAGCGGCGGTTCCGTTAATTTGGAGAAGGCTTCGATGCTCATTTTGCGCGAGCTTCGCGCGGGCACAATCGGGCGAATTACAATGGAAACACCGGAGGACTAGGCGCTTGCCTGGACCGATGGTGTTTTTTTATGGCTTGAAGCCGTCATCATCCGACCTGATTTGATAAAAGGGGATTGCTTCTTTGCCGGGGTCATTTTATGATAAGAAAACGGGAAAGCTTGTTCTTCTGGAAGGAAAGCTGTGCAAAGGGGAAATCGGTTTGTTAGATTATGAGATGAAGCTATGGGAGCAAGGCATTCAGCATATTGCGGGGATAGATGAGGTCGGAAGAGGATGCTTGTTCGGCGATGTTATTGCGGCGGCGGTCATCCTGCCACCGGACAAGCAGTACGAGGGCATTAACGATTCCAAGAAATTAAGCGAGAAAAAAAGGAACGCGCTTTACGAGCTTATTATGCAGGAGGCTGTCGCAGTCGGCATCGGCCGGGTGGATGCGGCGGCGGTAGATAAAATAAATATTAAACAGGCGGCGCGCCTAGCGATGAGAATCGCCCTGGAGGCTTTGGAGATTACACCGGAGTATTTGCTTGTGGATGCCGAGCGGGTGGACAGTGAGCTGCCACAGATGGCAGTTATTCATGGAGATGCGCTCAGTCAATCGATTGCTGCTGCATCGATCGTGGCGAAGGTCACGCGCGACCGGTTATGCTTGGAGTGGGACATGCAGTTTCCGGAGTATGGCATCGCAGTACATAAAGGATACGGGACCAAATTTCATCGGGAGCAGCTTGAGGCATATGGGGCAAGCCCGATGCATCGGAAAACGTTTCTGCGGAATTTTCAATTCGAGCAGCAGGAGCTTTTTTAGTTTCCTGACGCTTTTCGGATGGCGAAGACCTAACAGAAGCCGCTTGGAGGGCCGATATATACCATAAGATTGTATATTTAGGCCAATCGGTGCTGCCGTTGCTCCTGCAGGGCCGAGCTGCAGCGGACGGAATCATGAGAAGTGCTTTCTCTTTATGCTCTTTATGCAAGTGTACGGAAATGTTGCTTGGAACTAAAGCATCTGCATAGGCACCATGAAGCCGGCAGCGGCACCAATCGTTGGCGGAGAAAGGGGAGGGGATGACGGATGGGCATGAATATCGGCCAGTTAATGCGGAATATTCTAGGGGATGCTCAGGTTACGGATGCTAAGGCTGTGGAGCTGAAGGTCGGTCAAATTGTACGCGGGGTTGTTTTGCAAATGCTTTCGGGCCAGGATGCAATCGTCAATATCGGGGGAACGCCGGTCAGAGCGCATCTGGAGCTGCCGCTGCAGCAGGGCCAGGCGACGCTGCTTCAGGTGCAGCCGGAATCGGCCAACGGCCAAATTATGCTTAAACCGTTGTCTTCTTCAACTGTGCCGGTCACAGACGAATCTCTGGCCGATATATTGAAAGCGTTCGGGATGAAGGATAGCGGCACCAACCGGCAGCTTGTTCTTGATATGCAGCGCAGCGGAGTTCCTTTAACAAAGGAAAATATGCAGGCGTTCACCTCCTTAATGGAAAATGTACCGAAGGGCGCATCTCCTGAACAGTGGCTTCAGGCCGCGTCCACAGCCGCCCAAAAGCATCTTCCGTTGACGCAGGAAACCGTTGCGGGGCTTCACCAGCAGCTGTTTGGCCGTCCGATGCATGAGCAGCTCGGCCATTTGCGGCAGCAAGCGGAAGGGCTTCTTCAGGACCCCAAGCTTCCCGCACAGACTAAAGAACAGCTGGGGCAGCTTTTGCGGCAGCTGGACGCTGTACAGACAGCCGGCAAGTTTGTGACTGGCGGCACAGGCGCAAATGCCGGGGTCCAGGAGGCCGGACGCGCTACGGCTGCGGGAGCAGCAGCTCCATCTGCGCAACCGCCGTCCCAAACGGCTGCCGGTACGAACGCGGCCGGGAATGCCCAGCCTGCCGCACCGTCGATGTCCGGCACCGCTTCGCCTGTAACGGGTCAGGCTCAGGTTTCCGCCGGGGCACAGACTACGGCAGGGGCCGCCGTGCAGCCGAACCCTGCACCGGCGGGGCCGGGGCAGCAGCAGCCCGTCTCCGGCCCGGCGGCGAATGCCGGCGCCAATGCAGCGCAAAGCCCTGCTGCCGGAACGGCTGTGCAGCAGCAAGCAGATAACCAGTGGATTCCCCGGCTGCTCCACGCGATCGGAATGGATAACGAGCGTCAAATTGCAGCTGCTATGGATAAGCTGGGGCTGGCGCAGAAGCAAACGCCGGATCATCAGATTACCGCGAATATGCCCGATCACGCAGCGGCTGCTTCCAGAACGGAGGAGGCGAGCACCCGCCCGGTCCTTCCGGATTCTCTCAAAAGCGTGCTGCTTCAGCTGCAGGCAAGTGATGATTTGCCGACTTCTTTTAAAGAGCAGGTGCAGTCTTCGCTTCAGCAAATCACGGGACAACAGCTTTTGCAAGGCGGTGACCGCAGCGCTATGTTCTCGCATGTAACGTTGTTTCTGCCTATCACGCAGCCTGACGGCTCTCAGACAGCGGCTGTACATATTCAATCCCGCAAAGGAAAGCGCGGGGAGCTTGACGCGGGTAACTGTCGTTTGCTGTTTGATTTACGGATGAATGCGATTGGCGATACCTTGGTTGATGTGCAGGTCGTGAATAAAATGGTTAGCCTGTCGATTCATAACGATCATCCGGTGCTGGCGGAGCTGATGGACAACTTCCGGCCGGAGATGACAGAGGGACTGGCACGTATCGGGTATCAGTTCCTATCTCTGAAATGCAATCCGTTCCCGTCTCCGCAGGAACAGGCAAATCAAGCTTCGGCTTGGAGCGGGACGGCAGCAGGGGCCGTATGGGGCGATCTGGCGCAGGGCAAGCCGTATAAAAGTATGGATGTGCGCGTATGAAGCAAACACCGCAGCATACCAAACAAGCCGTCGCACTTCGTTATAATCCGGATCAGAACCAATCTCCTATCGTGGTGGCGAAGGGGAAGGGACATCTGGCGGAATCAATATTGGAAAAAGCCCGCGAGCACGGTGTTGCCATTCAGGAAGATCCCTCACTGGTGGAGGTGCTGTCCAAGCTGGAAATCAATCAGGAAATCCCCCCGGAGCTGTATCAGCTTGTTGCAGAGATTTTAAGCTTCGTTTACCGATCGGATGCCAAAGCGAAGGAGAAGAGGAACAGCAGTGAGCCATCGTCACAAACAGGCCGATAAGCCCTCCTCTTCATCGAAGGAGGTGCTGTCGGTGACAGCAGGTTCCTTGAAGCTTGATGAAGCGGGCAAGCCGGAAGGGCGGACAGTTGATTCAAGCCGGGCGCCAAATCCATCGGGCAGCGGCTCTGCATGTGACAGCAAATCATATAACGGGGCTGTCAAGAGCAAGCGTCAGACCCCTTCAACAAGGCCAACAAGGCGTCCTGATCCCAGGAAAGCGCTGGGCAGAGAAGGGGAGGAGCGGGCCGCTCGCTTTTTGCAGGAGCAGGGGTATACGATCGCGGCCCGCAATTGGCGCTGCAGATCGGGGGAAATTGACATTGTCGCTACCATTGGAGAAACGATTGTGTTCGTCGAGGTTCGGACTCGGCGGACGACCGGACATTTCGGAACCGCAGCCGAATCGGTCCAACCCTTCAAGCAGCAGCAGGTTCGAGGCATCGCTGAAATTTATTTGTATCAAAATCGCAAGCTGGATGCTGCTGTGCGCTTTGACGTGATTACCGTTGAGGTTGACCCTGCAGGGACGCTTCTGCAAGCTGAGCTGCGTCATTATGAATCTGCGTTTTAACAGTGCCTCCGCTTATTGCCGTAGTAACATCTTACAATACAATACAGCCTCGCAAGCCTTCTGAACCAGACTGTGGGTCAGAGGGCCCTTTGCCATTTCCCTGATGAAGCCCATCAGTCATCATATTCAGCCGCCCATCAGTCGGGGGTCGCTGCAGTCCCCGGTATTTTGCCGGATGCTGGCTATCATTCGGGTCCTAGGGGTGCGATCGCCGTGGAGGAGGCCGGGCTGGTGACATGCTTTTACAACGATTAAAAATGGGGAGTCCAGAAAGGGACCTATAGGATTATCTGGTCCAATCTGTCTGCGCTGCACCATCATCCTCGCTTTGACACGGATGAGTCGGAAGAGCTGGATTTTTAACGAATCCTTCCTGGAAATAAAAATCAGCCGATATGTAACGGGAAAACGAATTGCAGCCGCCTGCAAAATCAGCTACAATATAGGTAACGGATGGATAAGGAAGCACCTTTCTCCAGTAGAATTTGCCGGATTTTGACGAGAGATGTCGTCATCATTAAGGCGGATTAACTTGGCGAGGAAGGTGCTTTTCGTATGTACGGTAAAGTGTACAGCGCCTGTCTGCACGGCGTGGACGGGCAGCTGATTGAGGTGGAGGTAGATATTAGCCGGGGCCTCCCGCATTTTTCAATTGTAGGCTTGCCGGATTCGGCGGTGCGGGAATCGATGGAGCGGGTCCGTGCGGCTATCAAAAACTGCGGCTTTACGTTCCCGCTGGAACGGATTACGGTGAATCTGGCCCCGGCCGACCTGCGCAAGGAAGGCGCTGCTTTTGATTTGGCCATTGCTGTCGGCATATTGCTGACCAGCGGACAGCTGCGGTGGCCGGAGCACAGCGTCAGAAGCACGCTGATTATCGGGGAGCTGGCGCTGGACGGTGCCGTCCGTCCGGTCCCCGGTGTACTGCCGATGGTCGACATTGCCAGGTACAAAGGCATGAAGGCTGTGCTTTTGCCGCAGTACAATGTCTTGGAGGCAGAGTTAATCCCGGATGTCGCCGCAGTTGGGCTTGTTCACTTGCAGCAGCTGGCCGGTACAGAAGGAGTAGGGGGGCTGGGGGCAAGCAGCGGGCGGGAGACAAGCCCCGCTGCAGAAGAAGCCGCTGGGCCGCGCACGGTCTCGGCAGGCGCAGAGGGGGAACGGCAGCCATGGGCAGAAGATTTCGGGGATGTTGTCGGCCAGCATCATGCCAAACGCGCGCTTTTGATTGCCGCTGCTGGTATGCACAATATCCTGCTCATTGGGCCGCCGGGCTCCGGCAAGACCATGATGGCGCGCCGACTGCCGGGCATCCTGCCCGTATTAAGCGACGAGGAGTCTCTGCAGGTGACGAAGGTGTATAGTGCAGCGGGCAAGATGCCGGCACGCACCGGCCTAATCCGGCTGAGGCCGTTCCGGGCGCCGCACCATACCACCTCTGCCGGGGGCATTATCGGAGGCGGCGCCATTCCTAAGCCGGGCGAGGTCAGCTTGGCCCATCACGGCGTGCTGTACCTCGATGAGCTTCCTGAATTTCCCCGCCATGTGCTGGAGGTGCTGCGTCAGCCTCTGGAGGACCGTTCGGTGACCGTGAGCCGGGCCAAGGCTGTATTTACGTTCCCGGCTCACTTTATGCTCGCGGCCTCGATGAATCCATGCCCTTGCGGTTTTTACGGCGCCAATATTGATTCGAAGCCGTGCGGCTGCACGCCGCTGAGAATCGGGCAGTATCTAAGCAAGCTGTCCGGTCCGCTGCTGGATCGGATCGATATGCATGTGGAGGTTCCCCGGGTTGAACCGGGTGAAGCAGCATCTCTCCCGCAGGCAGCGGGCTGCAGCTCGGCCGATCTGCGGGGCATGATTGCCGGGGCGGTGGAGATCCAGAAGCAGCGCTATGCGGGCGAGCCGATCCGGTTCAACAGCGAGCTCTCCGGCTCCCTGCTGCGCAAGCACTGCCAGCTTCCGGCTGAAGGGAGACAGCTGCTGAACAGCTCTGTGGCAGCGCTTGGCCTGAGCATGCGGGCGTATGACCGGATATTGAAGCTGGCCAGAACGATAGCCGATCTGGAAGGGGGGCAGGCCCTGACGACGGCCCACATTGCCGAAGCGCTGCAGTATCGGTGTCTGGATAAGGCGGTCTTCTGACAAGGACAGGCTTTGCAAATTTTTATTCATACCTTGGCTGATTTTGGACATACTTTCCTTGAGGTGATAATTACAATGGAGACGAAGCCTTATTATTGTCCAAACTGCCGCTCCAACCGCACCAAGTTTCGGGTGGTGGCCAGCTATGCCCAGCCGTTTATGAAGGATGCGATAACCGGTCAAATCACACAAATGGCCGACGCTGAATTCATCGATCCGGGGGAAGCTCAAATCAGCTGCCAGGTATGCGGCTTTACCGGCAACGAGCTGCGTTTTATCAAGCAGGCCGAGCGGGAACCGCGAACACCGGTGAACGTGCAGCCTACCTACAGATAACTCAGAAATTACGGCTATGGAAACGGTCGTTCCCTGCGGATCGAGGCCGTTTCTATTTTATTGTGCAGGTTTGATGAATTTTTGCGAAAAATTGACGATGATGTCGAACGAATGTGGTACAATAGATAAGGTTTACTTTCGGGGAGCGATGACTAATACACAAAAAGCATCGGTTTCATCCGAAATAAGCATGAATCGAGATAGAGGAAAAACGTGCCCATTAGCGAATACGTATATTCGGCTGATGCAGATATTGATCTAGGAGGAGTAATCGAGAATGAATATCCATGAGTATCAAGGTAAAGAAGTCCTGAGACAATATGGCGTTGCAGTTCCTCAGGGCAAAGTCGCATTTACCGTGGATGAAGCGGTTGAAGCGGCCAAAGAACTCGGGACACCTGTAGTTGTCGTAAAAGCGCAAATCCATGCAGGTGGACGCGGTAAAGCAGGCGGCGTCAAAGTTGCCAAGGGCCTGGACGAAGTTCGTACATACGCTTCGGAAATTTTGGGTAAAGTGCTGGTCACGCACCAAACCGGTCCGGAAGGCAAAGAAGTAAAGCGCCTTCTTATCGAGCAGGGCTGTGACATTAAGAAAGAATATTATGTCGGTGTTGTCGTAGACCGCAGCACCGGACGCGTCGTTATGATGGCATCCGAAGAGGGCGGCACGGAGATTGAAGAAGTCGCTGCACACTCGCCGGAGAAAATTTTCAAAGAAGTGATTGATCCTGCAGTAGGCTTGATGCCGTTCCAGGCTCAAAAGCTGGCCTATGCAATCAACATCCCGAATGAAGCTGTGAAAAAAGCAGTGAAATTCATGCTGGCTCTGTATGCTGCATTCGTAGATAAAGACTGTTCGATTGCCGAAATTAACCCGCTTGTTGTTACGGGCAGCGGTGATGTGCTGGCTCTTGATGCGAAATTGAACTTCGATTCCAACGCGTTGTTCCGCCACAAAGATATTCTGGAGCTTCGCGACCTGGAAGAAGAAGATGAAAAAGAAATCCAGGCGTCCAAATTCGATCTGAGCTATATCGCCCTCGACGGCAATATCGGCTGCATGGTCAATGGCGCAGGTCTGGCTATGGCGACCATGGACATTATTAAATATTACGGCGGCGAGCCAGCGAACTTCCTTGATGTTGGCGGCGGCGCAACCAAAGAGAAGGTTACGGAAGCGTTCAAAATCATCCTGTCGGATGAAGCGGTCAAAGGGATTTTCGTTAACATTTTCGGCGGCATCATGAAATGTGACATTATTGCTGAGGGCGTCGTTGCGGCAGCGCGCGATCTGGGTCTGAACCGTCCGCTCGTAGTCCGTCTGGAAGGCACGAACGTAGAGCTCGGCAAGAAAATCTTGAATGAGTCCGGTCTGAATATCGTCGCTGCGGATTCGATGGCAGACGGCGCGCAAAAAATCGTAGCACTTGTAAAATAAAGCGGAGAGGAGCACATTACTAATGAGCATTCTGGTTAATAAAAATACAAAAGTCATTACCCAGGGCATCACCGGTGCTACCGGCTTGTTTCATGCCAAAGGGGCTTTGGATTATGGTACGCAAATGGTCGGCGGTGTAACTCCGGGCAAAGGCGGAACCAAAGTAGACATTACACTGGAGAACGGAGAAACCGTTCAGCTTCCGGTTTTCAACACGGTTGCTGAAGCGAAGCAGGCTACAGGCGCGACAGCTTCTGTTATTTACGTTCCGCCGGCTTTTGCTGCGGATGCAATTATGGAAGCCGTAGATGCCGATCTGGATCTCGCTATTTGTATCACAGAAGGTATTCCTGTTCTGGACATGGTTAAGGTTGCCCGCTTCATGGAAGGCAAGCGCACCCGTCTGATCGGACCGAACTGCCCGGGTGTTATTACACCAGGCGAATGCAAAATCGGCATTATGCCGGGCTACATCCATACGCCAGGCCATGTTGGGGTCGTATCCCGTTCCGGGACACTGACTTACGAGGCTGTACACCAGCTGACCACCCGCGGTATCGGACAATCCTCGGCAGTAGGTATTGGCGGAGACCCGGTTAAGGGCTCGGAGTTCATCGATATTCTGAAGCTGTTCAACGAAGATCCGGACACCTATGCAGTTATCATGATCGGTGAAATCGGCGGCACTGCAGAAGAAGAAGCTGCAGAGTGGATTAAAGCCAACATGACGAAGCCGGTTGTCGGCTTCATCGGCGGTCAAACAGCGCCTCCAGGAAAACGGATGGGCCACGCGGGCGCGATCATTTCCGGCGGTAAAGGTACAGCTGCTGAGAAGGTGGCGACACTGGAGGCATGCGGTATCCGCGTTTCCCCGACGCCTTCAGAAATGGGCTCGACTCTCGTTGCTGTTCTTGAGGAAAAAGGCCTGCTGGAGAAATGCATTACAAAAAAATAAGCACATACCGGAAGGTAAGCAACCTTTCATTCCCTTATTAAAGGGGATGAAAGGTTTTTTTGTCTGTGTTTTTTGTCTGTTTATGCGCTTCTGATGAAGCGGAAGCGTTATTTTTGCTAGAATCAGTTTTCTTGTATTTGCCAAAAGTTGTTTCTTTGTAAAGGAGTGCTTATACTAATGGATAACCGCAGCATTTTAATTGCTCTTCATCAGCTGTCCGGCATCGGCTGGAAAACCATCCGTTTACTGATGGCCGGGTTGGTGGACATGAAGCAGCTTCTATTCATGAGCGCGGAGGATATATCCCGTCACGGCGTTCCGGCAGCCAAAGCCCGGACGATTGCGGACGCTATGACGGAGCAGTGGGTGGAGCAGCAGCTGGAGCGTTATAACCGGCTTAACATCGGGATAATCACCGTATTTGATGAAGAGTATCCCGAACGGCTCCGGCACATTGCCCAGCCGCCCTGGGTGCTGTACACTCAGGGTCGGCAGGAGCTTATGCAGTGCCCGGCTATTGCTGTTGTGGGCACAAGAATGCCAACGGCTTATGGCCGCAAGGCGGCCGGCGAGCTGGCGGGGGAGCTGTCGGCTGCCGGTGTGACGGTCGTTAGCGGCTTAGCGAGAGGGATTGACGGCGAGGCCCACCGGGCAGCGCTTGCCCATGCCGGATCTACAATTGCTGTTCTGGGATGTGCAGCAGGGGAGGTTTACCCTAGAGAGAACCGCGCGCTTTTGGAGCAAATTGCCGAACGGGGACTTATTTTGTCGGAATACCCGCTTGACACGCCGCTGCATCCCGGAATGTTTCCGCTGCGTAATCGTATTATTGCAGGGCTCAGTCTGGGAACTCTTGTTGTAGAGGCGGCGGATCGCAGCGGATCGCTCATCACGGCTGAGCAGTGTCTGGAGCAATCCGGGGATGTGTATGCAGTGCCCGGACCGATCACGTCACCCAAAAGCCGGGGGACGAACAGCTTAATTCAGCAAGGGGCGAAACTGGTCGCCACCAGTGAAGATATATTAGTAGAAATCCAAAGGTACATCAGGCATGCTCCCCGCAGTCCAAAGGGAAAAGCGGGAGGTGATAAGCCGGAAGCGCTGCCGCCGGATGAACAGGCAGTGCTTGATTTGATCGGCCTAAATCCTGTAACTTTTGACCTATTGTTGGAGCGCAGCGGATTCTCTTTTGGACATTTGCATTCAGTTCTGTTATCCTTGCTAATGAAAAAGAGAATCGAACAAAAGCCGGGTCCGGCGTATACTGTAATATAAATAGAATGTTGCCAGAGGGAGGTAGGCTCGGGAATGGCAGATTCATTAGTCATTGTAGAATCACCGGCAAAAGCCAAAACGATCGGCAAATACTTAGGCAGCAAATATATTGTCAAAGCCTCGATGGGCCATATTCGAGACCTTCCAAAGAGCCAAATCGGTGTTGAAGTCGAGAACAATTTCGAACCGAAATACATTACGATTCGGGGCAAAGGAAGCGTATTGAAGGAACTCAAGGACGCCAGCAAAAAAGTAAAACGCGTTTATCTGGCGGCTGACCCTGATCGCGAAGGGGAAGCGATTGCGTGGCATTTGGCGCATTATTTGGATTTGGAACAAACAGAGCCATGCCGGGTCGTATTTAATGAGATTACGAAGCAGGCGGTAAAGGATGCCTTCAAAACTCCGCGCCGGATTAATATGGATTTGGTGAATGCCCAGCAGGCGCGCCGTATTCTTGACCGGCTAGTCGGCTATAAGATTAGCCCCTTGCTGTGGAAAAAGGTGAAAAAGGGCTTATCCGCCGGGCGGGTTCAATCAGTCGCCGTGAAGCTGATTATCGACCGGGAGAACGAAATCAAGGCATTCGAACCGGAGGAGTATTGGTCCATTACGATTCAGCTGTCCGGGGCGAAGCAGGAATTTGAAGCAAAGTTTTACGGTGCCAATGGGGAGAAGAAGGAGCTTCACAGCGAAGCGGATGTACAGCAAATTCTGGATGCGATTCAAGGCGCAGCTTATATTGTAAAGGAAGTCAAGGAGCGGGAGCGTCAGCGTCATCCGTCCGCGCCGTTCATTACAAGTACGCTCCAGCAGGAAGCGGCCCGCAAGCTGAATTTCCGCGCGGCCAAGACGATGCAAATTGCTCAGCAGCTGTATGAAGGGGTTGACCTTGGGAAGGAAGGCACCGTCGGTTTAATTACGTATATGCGTACCGATTCAACCCGGATTTCTCCTGTTGCCCAGGAAGAGGCGAAGGAGTATATAGCCGGAAAATACGGAGCGTCCTACGTTCCCGAAGCACCTCGCAATTACAGCAAGAAAACGGCAAATGCCCAGGATGCGCATGAGGCCATCCGTCCAACATCCGTATTGCGTGTGCCTGAAGAAGTAAAGGAAAGTCTCAGCCGGGATCAGCTTCGTTTGTATAAGCTCATCTGGGAGCGGTTTGTTGCAAGCCAAATGGCTTCGGCGGTTTTGGATACGATGACCGTTGATATCGGTGCAGGTGAAGTCCTGTTCAGAGCTGTTGGCTCAAAGGTGAAATTCCCGGGGTTCATGAAGGTGTACGTTGAAGGCAGCGATGACGGGGCAACAGAGGATGAGAAGTTTTTGCCGCCGCTCAAGCAAGGAGACGCGCTGAACCAGACTTCAATTGAACCGAAGCAGCATTTCACACAACCGCCGCCGCGTTATACGGAAGCTAGACTTGTCAGGGAGCTGGAGGAGCGGGGAATCGGCCGACCGAGTACGTACGCGCCTACGCTGGATACGATCCAGAAGCGCGGGTATATTGCCATGGAAGAGAAGAAATTTTTCCCTACTGAGCTTGGAGGGCTTGTCATCCAGCTTATGGAGGAGTTTTTCCCGGAAATCCTGAACGTGGAGTTTACCGCCCATATGGAAGAAGGACTTGACCATGTGGAAGACGGGGCAATGGACTGGGTCAAGGTGCTTGACGAGTTTTATACCTCCTTCGAGAAACGTCTAGAGGTCGCTGAGGAAGAAATGAAGGAAGTCGAGCTTCAGGACGAAATTACAGATATTCAATGCGAGAAATGCGGACGCTTCATGGCTATCAAGATGGGCCGGTTCGGTAAATTCCTGGCCTGCACCGGATTTCCTGAATGCCGGAACACAAAACCGATTGTCAAAGATACGGGGGTTACGTGCCCGAAGTGCAAGGAAGGGAAAATCATTGAACGGCGGAGTAAAAAGGGACGGATGTTTTACGGCTGCGATCAATATCCGGGCTGTGACTTCGTATCATGGGATAAGCCGGTGGCGAAGCCGTGCCCTAGCTGCGGCAGTATGATGATTGAGAAAAACAGTAAAAGTGGACAGACGATTCAATGCACCCAGTGTGATTACAAAGAAGAGGAGTAACCTGTTTTGAACGCAAATGAACGAGTAACCGTGATCGGCGCGGGTTTGGCCGGCAGTGAAGCCGCATGGCAAATTGCCAGTCAGGGCGTGCCGGTCACGCTTTATGAAATGAGACCTGTACGTAAAACCCCGGCTCACATTAGCGATAACTTCGCAGAGCTGGTATGCAGCAACTCGCTGCGGGCCAACGGCTTGACCAATGCTGTGGGCGTGCTTAAAGAAGAAATGCGGATCATGAATTCCCTTATTATGAGCTGCGCGGACAAGCACGCTGTTCCGGCTGGCGGGGCACTGGCGGTAGATCGGGACGGCTTCTCCGGCGAAGTGACCTCGCGGCTGAGAAATCACCCGCTTATCGAGGTGCGCAATGAGGAATTAACCTCTCTGCCGGTAGACGGGATTACCGTGGTAGCGACCGGACCTCTCACATCACCGGAGCTCTCCGATCATCTCAAGGCGCTGACCGGTCAGGAGTATTTATACTTTTATGATGCGGCGGCTCCGATTGTTGAACGGGATTCGATTGATATGAGCAAGGTGTACCTGGCCTCCCGTTATGATAAGGGCGAAGCGGCATATTTGAACTGTCCGATGACAGAGGAAGAGTTTAACCTGTTTCATGATGCTCTGATTACTGCGGAAACTGCGCCGGTAAAAGAATTTGAGAAAGAAATTTATTTTGAGGGCTGTATGCCGATTGAGGTAATGGCTTCACGAGGCAAGCAAACCGCTCTTTACGGCCCGATGAAGCCGGTTGGTCTTATAAATCCGCATACAGGCAAGCTGCCGTATGCAGTCGTTCAGCTGCGGCAGGACAATGCAGCGGGAACCTTGTTCAATCTGGTCGGTTTTCAGACGCACCTGAAATGGGGCGAGCAGAAACGGGTTTTCTCCTTAATACCCGGGTTGGAAAATGCGGAGTTTGTCCGGTACGGGGTCATGCATCGCAATACCTTCATTAACTCGCCGACCCTGCTTGAGCCGACCTATCAGTTCAAGGGGAGAAGCAAGCTTTTCTTCGCAGGCCAAATGACAGGCGTGGAAGGCTATGTGGAATCAGCGGCTTCCGGTCTCATTGCAGGACTCAATGCAGCTAGGCTGGCAAAGGGCCTGGATTGCCTGGTGCTTCCGCATGAAACAACGCTTGGCAGCATGGCGAACTATATTACAACAGCGGACTCCAAGCATTTCCAGCCAATGAATGCCAATTTCGGGCTGTTCCCGCCGCTTCCTGAACGAATTCGCGGGAAAAAGGAAAAGAATGAACAGCTCGCTCAGCGGGCATTAACAAGCATACGTAATTTTTCAGAAAATATCCACAATTCAACTTGTAAGTAAAACCATGACTATGGTACGATATACATGTTTTACATTGATCCATGTGGCAGCGGCGCGGTTCCGGCTCAGCTGCCGTTCCTTATGTTCAGGCAGTGCAAACAGGTAAACGGGTGAACATTATGTTTACAATTCATGCGTAACGAAGCGGCTCGGGCAAGCAAACAGCGCTTCGTTCGTTTTATTTCAAGCAGATTTACGGAAACGGGGGATGCCTGTGAGCAGCCAATTTCATGCGACAACAATTTTTGCAGTGCGCCATCAAGGCAAAGGGGCGATTGCGGGAGACGGCCAGGTTACATTCGGCAATCAGATGGTCATGAAGCATACGGCGAGAAAGGTGCGCAGGCTTTACCGGGGCAAGGTTGTAGCCGGGTTTGCCGGGTCCGTTGCCGATGCCATCACGTTGTTTGAGAAGTTTGAGGCCAAGCTTGAGGAGCACAGCGGAAATTTGCAGCGCGCTGCGGTGGAGCTTGCCAAGGATTGGCGTTCGGATCGCGTGCTTCGCCGACTGGAAGCGATGATGATCGTGATGGACGCTCAGAGCCTGCTGCTTGTTTCGGGGAACGGCGAAATCATTGAACCTGATGACGGCATTCTGGCGATCGGATCAGGAGGGGGCTACGCTCTTGCGGCCGGGCGGGCACTGAAAGTTCATTCCGGCCATTTGAGCGCAGGACAAATCGCCAAAGCCGCCCTGGAAACCGCAGCGGATATTTGTGTCTTTACGAACCACAACATTATTTTGGAAGAAATAGAGTAACCGAAAGGGGACGCCGACATGAATAAACAAGCGCTGACGCCGAAGCAGATCGTGGCGGAGCTCGATAAATATGTTGTAGGTCAAAAGAAAGCCAAAAAATCGGTGGCCGTAGCGCTTCGCAATCGTTACCGGCGCAGTCTGCTGGATGAATCCATTCGCGATGAAATTGTCCCGAAAAATATTCTTATGATTGGCCCAACGGGGGTTGGCAAAACGGAAATTGCCAGACGTCTTGCCAAGCTGGTCAACGCACCTTTTGTGAAGCTGGAGGCTACCAAATTCACGGAGGTAGGCTATGTAGGCCGGGACGTGGAGTCGATGGTCAGGGATTTGGTGGAAACAGCGATTCGTATGGTAAAGGCGGAGAAAGCGGAGAAGCTGAAGGACAAGGCGGAGAAAATGGCTAACGATCGTCTGGTCGCTCTGCTGGTTCCTGCTCCTAACCGCGGCAAAGCGCAGAAAAATCCGCTGGAAATGCTGTTTGGCTCGTCCAATCAAAATACAGTGGCGGAAGAGGAGGACCCGGCGATTTCCTCCCGTCGCGAGCAGGTTTTCCAGCAGCTCTTGAAGGGTGAGCTGGAGAATGAGATTGTCGAAATCGAGGTGGAAGACAATTCACCTTCGATGATGGACATGTTCGCGGGACAGGGCAATGAACAGATGGGCATGAATATGCAGGAGATGTTCGGAAGTCTGCTGCCTAAGCGGACGAAAAGACGCAAGCTTCCCGTCAAAGAAGCGCGCAAGGTCTTGATTCAGGAAGAAGCTCAGAAGCTGATGGATATGGATGAGGTTATTCAAGAGGCGATCAGCCGTGCAGAGCAATCCGGTATTATTTTCATTGATGAGATTGACAAAATTGCAAGTCATAGCAGAGGCTCTGGACCGGATGTGTCTAGAGAAGGAGTGCAAAGGGACATTTTACCCATTGTGGAGGGCTCTACGGTCGTAACTAAATATGGACCGGTAAAAACGGACTATGTGCTCTTTATTGCAGCCGGTGCTTTTCATATTTCGAAGCCGTCGGATTTGATTCCCGAATTGCAGGGCAGATTCCCTATTCGCGTCGAGCTTAGCAATCTGACACAGGATGATTTCGTTCTTATTTTGAAGGAACCCCAAAATGCGCTTACCAAGCAATATACCGCACTGCTGGAAACCGAGGGCATCCGCGTTGATTTTTCCGATGATGCTATCGTCGAGTTGGCCCGCATTGCCGCAGAAGTAAATCAAAACACAGAAAATATCGGCGCCCGCCGTCTGCATACGATTTTGGAAAAGCTGCTGGAAGACTTATCTTTTGAAGCCCCGGAAATCACCCTGGAGCGGATTGTAATTACTCCGGAATATGTAAGGGAGAAAATTTCTGACATTGCTCAAAATCGTGACTTAAGTCAGTACATTCTATAAGCTGTTGATGTAGGCAGGAAGGGTATCAGGAGGAACAGAAATGAATTTACTCAACAAAACGCGCACCTTGAATAAATTGCTGCAGCGGGCAGCAGGCAGCTCTTTAAGCTTCATGGATATGGCGGAGGTGCTGCGGGAAACGATTCGCGCTAATGTATATGTCGTTAGCAGGAAGGGGAAAATCCTGGGATACAGCTTGGTGCGGCCGCTGGCTAACAGCGAGCTGCAAGATATGATCTGTGACGACAGGCGGATTCCTTCGGAATACAACAATACGCTGAAGCGAATCGAAGAAACGTCCGACGATATGGATACTAGCGGGCCATATGCCGGATATACCCAAACGATTCAGCAATTTCTACAATGCGGGCATTTGACCATTATCCCGATCATGGGAGGCGGTGACCGGCTCGGTACACTTGTGCTGTGCCGATCGGATGATCCGTTTGTGGAAGACGATCTGATTTTGGCGGAATACGGCTCTACCATTGTGGGCATGGAGATTTTACGGGAACGGGCAGAAGAAATGGAGCAGGAAGCCCGGAACCAGACGGTGGTTCAGGTTGCTGTGAACTCGCTGTCATATAGCGAGATGGAGGCCGTTGAGCACATTTTTGAAGAGCTGAAAGGCAAGGAAGGGCTGCTGGTCGCCAGTAAAATCGCTGATCGCGTCGGCATTACCCGTTCGGTCATCGTCAATGCCCTTCGCAAGCTGGAAAGCGCCAGTGTTATTGAAACGCGCTCCCTGGGAATGAAAGGGACCTACATTAAAATTTTAAATGAAAAGCTTGTACAACAATTGTCTCGAATGAAGAATTGAATTTCTGTGATCTTTTTAACATTCGACATTTTTTGTTGCCTAAAAGTCCTATCTTGAATAAAGATAGGGCTTTTTTCTCATTGTCTTTTGCCCGGGACTTCTTCATCATAGACATTGTTTTCTGTTTACAAATCTAGACAATGGTCCAAATTATTTTTAAGAATTCTGTCGAATGAAGAAGGATATTTAATAGCACCTGTTGAAGTAGTAACTCAAAAAATAATGACGTGAAAGAGGTAAAAACCATGTTTTTACTGAATAAGCCAAGCATGAGCCTGATGGAACGTACACTTGATGCAGCAGTGCTTCGACAAAATGTGATATCCAACAATATCGCTAATGTTGACACCCCTCGATTCAAGCGTTCCGATGTCCGCTTCGAAGAATACTTGCAAAAAGAGCTTGGGCAACTCCCGAAATTAGAAGGTTACAGGACTGATCCCCGTCATTTTTACATTGGCAGACAGCAACCCCAAAGTGCCACGATAGAGAGAGACGACAGTACCACAATCAACAATGATTTGAACAACGTGGATATTGATTCGGAAATGTCGCTTCTGGCCAAAAATCAACTCCGCTATAACGTTCTAATCCAACAGGAAAACAATGAATTCAAAAAAATACGTACAGCGATAGGGGGTAGATGATTTTGAGGCTGAACAATGGGTTTGATATCAGTTCTTCAGCTTTGACTGCGCAGCGTCTGCGCATGGATGTAATCTCCTCGAATATTGCCAACGCCGATACGACACGCGGCCGGATGGTGGATGGGAAATGGGTGCCTTACCAGCGTAAGCTGGTTGTTATGGAGCCCAAGGCTCAGGTACCGTTTCAGCAAGTGCTTCAGGGCAGTGTGCGGGATGCAACCGGAGAAGGGATTAAGGTGTCCCGGATTACGGAAGATACCGCGCCGTTTAAGCAAGTCTATAATCCGACTCATCCGGATGCGGACGAGAATGGCTTCGTTCAGCTGCCGAACGTGGATATGCTGAAAGAAATGGTTGATATGATGTCGGCCACCCGTTCCTATGAGGCGAACGTCACAGCTTTAAATGCGTCCAAATCCATGTTAACTAAGGCGCTCGAAATCGGCAGATAAGACTACTCTGAGGGGGGATGAAAATAATGGATATAAAGAGCGTCGCGGGCCTGAGTCCTATGGCTGCAGCGAAACCGGCTGCTGCACAACAACCAGGTGCTGTAGAGCTTTCTAAACAATTCGGCGAATATTTATCGGATGCTTTGGGCAAGGTGAACGAGCAGCAGGCACAAGTCGACAAATTATCCGGGCAGTTCGTGAGCGGCGAGCTGGCGGATGTACACCAGTTATTGATTGCTTCCGAGAAAGCTTCGCTCGGTTTGGAATTGACGGTTCAAATTCGCAATAAAGTCATCGAAGCCTATCAAGATATCATGAGAACGCAGCTCTAATCGTATACGACGACTTAGCGAATGCTTTAGCGGGGTGACATTGTGAATGACACGTTAATCCAATATAAAGAGCGTGCGTCTCAATATTGGAATCAGTTTAATAAGACACAAAAATACATAATCGGCGGTATAGCAGTTATGCTAATCGCAGCCATTCTAATCGTATCCTTAAGTCTTTCCAAAACGGAATACGCCACGGCATTTACGGATTTGCAGCCGAATGACGCTGCAGCTATCAAAGCATACCTGGACGGCAACAAGGTCGAATACCAGCTAAGCCCGGACGGCCGCTCCATCGGAGTTCCGAAAGACAAGGTTGCTTCTGTCCGTCTTGATGTTGAATCTCAGGGCCTCAATAAAAGCGGATCGCTCGGGTACGGCGATTTTAGCGGTAAAAGCACGTTCGGGATGTCCGACAATGAGTTTAATGTCAAATATATCAATGCAGTTCAAGGCGAACTGCAGCAAATGTTTAACAAAATAAACGGCGTGCAGAACTCTAAAGTGATGATCACACTGCCCAAAGAAAATGTGTTTGTGAGAAACGAGAATTTGCAGGAATCGTCGGCAGCCGTTATTTTGAGCATCGCACCGGGATTCCAGTTCGATCAAACACAAATTGATACGATGTACAGCCTGGTTCAGAAATCAATTCCCAAGATGAAGTACGAGAACATTACGATCTCGGACCACAATGGGGAACAGATGCCTTACTCCAAAAGTACGGGCTTTGCTGGCAGCGCCAAAAACCAGGCGGCGGAGCAGTTCCAAATCAAAAAGCAGTTTGAAGCAGACATTCAGAAAAAAATCACTTCCATGCTGGGCGCCGTTCTTGGTCAAAACAAGGTCATTGCCGTAGCGACGGCAACGATGAACTTTGACCAGCGGAACACGGAACGCAATCTGGTTACTCCGGTTGTCGACCAGCAAGGAATTGACATCAGCGTGCAGGAAATTCAAAAAACGCTTGAGAGCGACGGCGGATCATCTACCGGCGGCGTGCCGGGCACAGGCGGAACCGACGTTCCGGGATATCCGGGAAGCTCCGGCTCCGGCAAGGTCAGCTCGGAAGAAGTGCAGCGTACGGTTAATCGTGAAGTTAACCGGATTAAAGAAGCTGTTGTTTCCAGTCCGTATGTTGTACGCGATTTGTCCTTAAGTGTGGGAATTGAGCCTCCTGATCGCAACAATCCGGATTCCCTTACACCTGAGACGAGACAAGCGGTCGAAAAGTTGCTTACAAGTATCGTTTCTACCTCATTGGCTGACAGCGGGCAAACCTTAACCAATGAACAGCTCGCATCACGGGTAACGGTGATCTCACAAACGTTCGCAGGAAATACGGAAACGGCTGCAAGCGGATTGAGTTACTGGTTGTATGGCGCAGGGGCATTAGCGCTGCTGTTGATTGGCGGTCTCGGTTATCTGGCGTTCCGCAAACGGAAATCAGCGGCGATTGAAGAGGAGGAGCTGGCGGAACAATCTCAAATCGAGTACCCGACAATTGATTTGGATAGTGTCAACAATGAAAGTCAAGTTCGCAAGCAGCTTGAACAGCTGGCCAAGAAGAAACCTGAAGAGTTTGTGAATCTATTGCGTACATGGTTAGTTGATGAATAGAGGTGTGATGCGTGGCGAAAATGATGCAGCAAGGTCTGACTGGCCGACAAAAAGCAGCGATTCTTCTTATCAGCTTGGGTCCTGAGGTTTCTGCGCAAATTTTTAAACACTTGCGTGAGGAAGAAATTGAACAGCTGACGCTGGAAATTGCAAGTGTGCGAAAAGTAGATACGTCCGAGAAGGAATCCATTTTATCCGAATTCCATCAAATTTGTTTGGCGCAAGAATTTATTTCGCAAGGCGGTATTCAATACGCGAAGGAAATTTTGGAGAAGGCGCTAGGCTCTCAGAAGGCCATCGATATTATTAACCGTCTGACAGCAACGCTGCAGGTAAGACCATTCGATTTTGCGAGAAAAGCGGATCCGGCACAAATTTTGAACTTTATTCAAAATGAGAATCCGCAAACCATTGCATTGATTTTATCTTATTTGCAGCCGGATCAATCATCCATTATTCTGTCTTCGCTGCCGCAGGACAAGCAGGCGGATGTGGCGAAGCGGATCGCGCTGATGGACAGCACTTCTCCGGAAGTTATCAATCAGGTGGAACGTGTGTTGGAGCAGAAGCTGTCCTCTACAGTTACACAAGATTACACGACAGCCGGCGGTATTGAAGCTATCGTTCAAATTTTGAACGGGGTAGACCGCGGAACCGAGCGTACCATTCTGGATTCCTTGGAAATTCAAGATCCGGAGCTGGCGGAAGAAATCAAGAAACGTATGTTTGTCTTCGAGGATATCGTGAATATCGACAACCGGTCGATTCAGAGGATTATCCGGGATATTGAAAATGCCGACCTGCAGCTCGCGCTTAAAGTGGCCAGCGAGGAAGTGCGTGAAACCATTTTCCGGAACATGTCCAAGCGGATGGCCGAAACGTTCAAGGAAGAAATGGAATACATGGGGCCTGTGCGGCTTCGTGATGTTGAAGAAGCACAAACCCGGATTGTGTCTACGATACGCCGCTTAGAAGAGTCAGGTGAAATCATCATTGCTCGTGGCGGAGGAGATGATATTATTGTCTAATGTCATTAAATCCAACTACTACCAAGTTCTGGGGGATTCCAAGGAAATTCTTGTCAAGCAGCTTCAAATGAAAAACGAAGCGGTTGAAGAAGATGTTTCGGAGCTCAAAAGGGCCATTGAGGAAGAACTGAAGGAAGCGAAAAAAACGAAAGAAGAAATGCTCCGTGATGCCGAAGCATTAGCAGAGGAAACCGTTCGCTCCGCTTTTGATGAAGCACAGCAGATGAAGCTGCAAGCCCAGGAAGAGATTGAGGCTTGGTGGAATGAAAAGCGTGAGCTGGATGAACAAACCCAGGAACACGCCCGTCTCTCAGGCTACGAGCAAGGCTACCAGGAAGGCGAAGAGCAGGCCCGGCAGGAGGTATTGGCGAGTTATCAGACGATGCTGGATGAGGCCAAGCAAATCGTTGAGCAGGCAGCATTGACCAAGCAGCAAGTCATTCAGGAATCCGAGCCCTTCTTGATTGAGCTAAGCTGCTCGATTGCTGAGAAGGTGATTGGACACCAGCTTTCTATCGAAAAAGGCTGGATCATCGAGCTCGTCCAACGCACGCTGCAGCGGCGCCGAGAACAAGGAATCATCACTTTGTGTGTCGCTCCGTCCAACTACAGCTTTATTCAAAATGCAAGGGATGAGCTGCAGCTTTCCATTGATTCTCAAGCCGAGCTGCAAATTATTCCGGATGCGACAGTTCGGGATTTCGGCTGCGTTGTACGTTCTTCTTTTGGCAGCATTGACGCCAGAGTGGACACACAGCTCAATGAAATCAAAAAGGCACTACAGCAAATCGCTGCACAAAGTGAGGAAGGCTAACCAATGAGTAAAGCGCTCAACTTTGCGAGATACATGGATTATTTACAGCATATTGACCCGGTGCGGGTCAATGGAAAAGTGACGCAGGTTATTGGTTTAACCGTTGAATCCGAAGGTCCTGATGCCAGCATAGGCGATGTTTGCTACATTTATCCGATGAAGTCGGATGTGCCGCTTAAAGCCGAGGTGGTGGGCTTTCGCAACAATAAGGTTATTCTGATGCCGCTTGGGGAGCTTCAATCAATTGGTCCTGGGTGCGACGTTGTCGGCACCGGAAAGCCCCTGACGATTCAAGTCGGACACGAGCTTCTGGGTAAAGTGCTGGACGGTCTGGGACAACCGCTGGACGGGACGTTCCTGCCCGCACGGATGGCGCAATATTCCACCCACAACACACCGGCGAACCCGTTAATGAGACCGCGCGTGCTTGAGCCGATTAGCGTTGGCGTACGGTGCATTGACGGACTGCTGACAATAGGCAAAGGGCAGCGTGTCGGTATCTTTGCAGGCTCCGGTGTCGGGAAAAGTACACTGCTCGGCATGATAGCCCGCAACACATCGGCGGATGTCAATGTGATTGCGCTCATAGGCGAACGCGGCCGGGAAGTGCTAGACTTCATTGAACGGGATTTGGGTCCTGAAGGACTTGCCCGCTCGGTTGTCATTGTCGCTACTTCTGACCAGCCGGCGCTGATTCGTATTAAAGGGGCTCAAATCGCAACCTCTATCGCAGAATATTTTCGCGACCGCGGATTAAACGTTATGCTCATGATGGACTCGGTTACCCGTTACGCCATGGCACAGCGTGAGGTTGGACTAGCTGTAGGCGAGCCGCCTGCAACACGGGGCTATACGCCGTCGGTTTTTGCAATGCTTCCTAAGCTGCTGGAGCGCTCAGGGACGGGTCCCAAAGGCTCGATTACCGCATTCTACACGGTGCTTGTGGACGGTGATGATATGAATGAGCCCATTGCCGATGCGGTGCGGGGGATACTTGACGGGCACATTGTGCTTGACCGCAGTATCGCCAATAAAGGCCATTTTCCGGCGATTAACGTGCTGGCGAGTGTAAGCCGGGTCATGAAAGAGATTACTTCGCCGGAGCAAATGACGGCAGCCAATAATTTAAAACGGTTGTTGTCCATTTATAAAGATTCGGAAGACTTAATTAATATTGGGGCGTACCAGCGCGGTTCTAACAATGAAATTGATTTGGCGATGGATTACATCCACACAATTAATGATTTTACAAGGCAAGCAGTGCACGAGAAGGTATCTCATTCAGAGGCGATGGACCAATTAATGCATCAATTTTACAGGAGCTGAGTGAATGAAATTCAAGTATTCCTTTCAAAAGCTGGTGGATTTGAAGGCTAACGAGAAAAGCCAGGCCGAGTGGATGCTTTCCAAAGCGATCGGCAAGCTAAATGAGGAAGAAAGTTCACTTCAAGGATTGCAGGCCGAGAAAACCAGCACGCACGAACGTATGCTGGGGACGGCGGAGCGCAAGGCAACCATCTCCGAAATGATAGCAGCGCAGCATTACATGCAGCATTTGGACCATCGCATTCAACAAAAGCGTCAGGAGGTACATCGCGCACAAAACGAAGTCTCACAGAAGCAAGTATTTTTGTCGGAAAAGATGCTGCAGGAAAAGGTATGGAATAAAGCCAAGGAACGGGCTTACGAAAGCTTTGTTGGCAAAATTCGCAAACAAGAACAGGAAGAACTTGATGAAATCGCTACGGTTCGTCACTCACACATTATGTAGTAGCTTGGAAAGGAGGGGGCGTCATGGCTGGATCTGATGTCGAGCGAACAGGCTACGGTACGTTTGAGAGATTGCTTTATTTATTTCTCATCCCCCTGGTTTTTGTTACGATTTTACTTGGCGTCCTGCTGTCCTTGTTTGATTATGACATCAAGGGAAGCATGCTGAAGATTGGAAATCAAATTCCTTTTCTGGAGAAAATCGTTCCGGATCCGGTTTCTGAAACACCGGCGGTCACTACAGATAAAGGGAGTATGGGAAAAGCCGCGAGCTCTGCCCAGGAAATGGCTGATTTGAAGGCCAAGACGGCGGAGCAGGAATCAAGTCTGGCTGACCTGGACGTTCAAGTGAAGCAAAAGGATCAGACGATTGCAGATTTGATGAAGCAAGTGGCTGATTTGGAGGAGCGTCTCAAGACGAAAATCCAAACGGAAGAAGAGTATACCAAGCAGGTTCAGGCGCTTGCATCGGTTTATGCCAAGATGACTCCAAGTAAATCAGCTCCAATCATAGAGAACCTGACCTTGAAAGAGCAGGTGCTTGTTCTCAGTGAGATGAAGCCGGATGAACGGGTTAAAATTTTGGAGAAGATGGATGCCAAGAAAGCGGCTGAAGCTTCCATCCTGATGAAGGACATCGTTCCGGTCAAGGATCGGGAAATCGCTGCTCTTCAGGAGCGATTGGCTATTAACGGTATCGATACGAAGACGGCGGACAAAATGTCTGCAACCGATTTGGGACAAACCTTTTCCGGCATGAATGCCAAAAGTGCAGCCGCCATTCTCATTGCAATGAATACGGCAAACCAGCCTAAAGTCCTGAGTATTTTACATGCCATGGATAATACCGCACGAGGACAGCTTTTGGCCGCTATCGCTGATGCGAACAAAGATGTTGCCGCCGTTTTGGCAACCAAGCTGGGAGAATAGCAGGCAGGTGATTCGCAACTGAAAGGAGGTGAAAAATATGGACGTAATGGTTAGTTCAGCAACAGTTGCAGGGACCGGCGGACAGGTAGCTTCCACAAAGCAAGCGAAGGAAGGCGGAACGGCTCTATTTTCCAACGTACTGGACCAGCGGCTAACCGGAGCATCTGCTGAAGAACAAGCAGCCGGACTATCCGCGACACTGCAGCTGCTTACCTTGCAGTTAAGCGGAAATGCGCCGCAAGGCCAGGAGGCTGGCCTGGAGCAAATTGCAGATCAGCTGGCGAAGTGGCTGGAAGGCGATCAGGATGAATTAAATGACTTGTTGAACCAGCCGGAGCTTCAAGATTGGTTTGCACAGCTTCAACAGCTGTTGTTTATTATGTCGGATGATACACAACTGACAGAGGAACAGCTGACAGCAATGAACCAAATCAGCGGATGGAGTGAAAACGATACGCTTGAGGCGGCATCAGACCGTGCCGGACAATGGAAGCAATTGCTGGGTCAGTTTGTGCAGACTGTACAGCAGCAGCCGAACCATCCTGGTTTACAGCAGCTTGCACAAGCCTTTAAGGAAATGATGCAGCCGATCATGGAGAAAAAGCTGGAACTGCATGTGCCTGCAGTGGAACAAGCTTCAAGCAGTCAGACAGATTCGAAGCTTGCCGGCTCCGCAGCTTTTGTGTCACAAATGAACTCGGCGTTACAAGCCAAATCCAGTCTCAATCATCTAGCATCGAGATCGGTTATGCCGTTCCAGCTTGATTTACTGAATGGCCCGAAGGACTCTTCGTCTATGCCAAACCATGAGATTGCCGTTGATTCCGCTCTGGATTCAGGGACGGCCACCGGGATAACGAGCCAGACCGTTGACAGCTTGCGCAGCCAAAACGAGCAGGTCCGTGCTATGCCTCATTTGGTTCATGCACAAGCCTTTGCAGAGGAAATGAGCGAGCTTATGCTTCGCAATATTCGTATTGCTAAGGAAGGCGACTGGACACAAGCCAAAATCACGCTTCATCCTGAGACCCTCGGACAGGTCGATATCAAGCTGACGCTTCAGAACGGACAGCTTATCGCACACTTTGCCGCAGATACTGTGCATGGCAAGGAAATGATTGAGAGCCAGCTTGCTCAGCTGCGCGCAAACCTGCAAAACCTAGGACTTCAAGTCGACAAGTTGGAAGTCACTCAAGGCGGAATGTCTTCAGGAATGTTCCAAGAGCAGCGCCAGCAGCAATTTGGTAACCAATCGGGCTCCAAAACGGCCAAGAAGAGTGATGGAAGCATTCAGGATGAGATGGAAGCCATCTCGAACGAACAGGCTGCTCAAATGAAAAAAGAGCTGTCCGGCGGAACTATTGATGTTTCTGCATAGTGTGTTTGCGGTAACTGCCCATTTTATTGTATGGAGGTGAAAACATGTCGACTTCATCCTCACCGTTGTCTTCACCGACGACAGGACTATTTCATGGCACGTACTATGACAAAACAAAGCCATACTCCAATTCCAACGATACGATGGGGAAGGACCAATTCCTTAAGATATTGATGGTCCAGCTGCAAAATCAGGATCCGACCCAGCCGCTGCAGGATAAGGAATTTATCGCCCAGATGGCCCAGTTCACATCCGTAGAACAGCTAAGCAATATGGCCAGCGAAATGAAGTCGCTTCGCCAAAGTCTCGGTATGGCCTCCGACCTCATCGGAAAATCCATCGATTGGGAATTGAAGGATGATGATGGGAACATTACAGCGGAAACCGGAATTGTTGAATCCATCGTCTATAAGGAAGGAATCCAATATGCTGTAGCGGAAGGAGTTGAAGTTCCTCTCGACCAAATTAAGAAAATTTCGGCCGCAGAGGAATCCGAATGACGGACCGCCTGACCGCAGCTCGCCTGTTTCCCGCAGCAATTGCAGCAGGTCATAGAACCACACATGATCAGGTTGCGCCGGGAAACGATGCCAAATCGTTTAAGCAAGTTCTCAATGAGCAGGTCCTTAAGCTGAGTCATCATGCGGAGCAGCGCCTTCAGCAGCGTGGAATTGAAATAAAGCCTGAGCAAATGGCGAAAATTCAAAACGCTGTAGAAAAAGCAGCCTCCAAAGGAGCCAAGGACTCACTAGTCATTATGAACGGGATGGCTTTGATTGTGAGCGTGAAAAATAAGACGATCGTTACGGCCATGGATAGCACAGCTATGAAGGATAATGTATTTACGCAAATTGACAGTGCTGTTATTGTGTCTTGAATTTGCAAGCAAACGGGCCGGCCTGAGGAAGAAGCCCTGGAGTGTTGCGGAACGATTGAAGCAGCTCCGCTTGCAATCCATACGAATCATGTTGAGGAGGCATTTATCCATGCTGCGTTCACTCTACTCCGGCGTTTCCGGTATGAGAGGTTTCCAAACTAAGCTTGATGTTATCGGTAATAACATTGCTAACGTCAACACTGCAGGCTTCAAAGCAGGACGTGTTATGTTTAAAGACATTATGAGCCAGACTATTTCGGGTGTAACTGCACCTGAAGCAGGAACGTCAGGCGGTTCAAACGCAATGCAGGTCGGACTTGGGGTTTCAATGGCGGCCATTGATACGCTTCAGACTCAAGGCAGCGCGCAAACGACAAACCGTGTTCTTGACCTTCGCGTGGACGGAGACGGATTTTTTGCAGTAAGCCCGGATGGGGAGCAAACCTACTTGACCCGCTCAGGAAACTTCTACCTTGATGCGGAAAATCAGCTGGTTAATGCGGACGGTATGTTTGTTTTGGCGTCCGGAGGTGGAACCATTACGATTGATCCTACAGAGGTTACTGCATTTACCATTGCCAAAGACGGGGAGATCATTGCGGTCAACACCGACGGCACTTCAGCCGGACTCGGTGTTAATATCGGTGTTACCAAGGTCGCGAACCCTTCCGGGTTGGAGAAGGTTGGCGGCAATCTGTACCGGGTAACGCCAAACGCGAACCCTGACGGGGCGCTGGATGAGATTACTGAGGCGAATGATACCACTCTCGGCACAGGCGCAATCATTTCCGGACAATTGGAGATGTCCAACGTAGATTTGACTAACGAATTTACGGAGATGATTGTTGCCCAGCGCGGTTTCCAAGCAAACTCTCGCATCATTACGACCTCTGACTCGATTCTTGAGGAAGTTGTCAACTTAAAACGTTAAGCGAATTTCATTGCTTCGTAAGGCGGGAGTATAGAAGCTCCCCCTTACGATATGCTTCATGACATGCTTCACACAGGGAGGCTGGTTATGATTCCTCTAACCCGGCTCAATGGCCAAACGATCGTTCTCAATGCTTTTTTGATTGAGACGGTCGAATCAACACCGGATACACTATTGACACTGACCACCGGAAAAAAAATAATTGTTCGCGAAAAGGTTTCTGACGTGGTAAGCTTGACTCAAAAATATATGCAGCAAATCAGTGCCATCAGGGTCGCGACCAAGTATACTGTGACGGAGGAATCTTAAAGTGCTGCAAAACAAAATGTTGCAATGGTTAATCATGATCTTAATCGCAATTACACTTATCGTCCTGGCGGGCTTTGTCTTGTGGGATTACATGGACCGCAAATCAGCGGATCCGGCTACAGAGGCAGCCAGCTCGGTGACAAATGTAAAAGCGCCGGCAAAGAAAAGCGCGGCTGAGGTTAAGGAATTGACGGTGCAAATGCCGGAAATATTAACCAATTTGTCAAACAAGCAGTTTGTAAAAGTAAGCTTTGCTTTTGAGCTGGAAAACAAAAAGGCAAAAGAAGAGTTTGAAAACCTGGATTTCCGGGTGAAATCAATTATTATCCAGACGTTAGCTGATATGACGGCTGAACAGGTCAGCGGTAAAAAAGGCCAGGATAATTTAAAAGCGGTGCTGATTAACAATTTGAACGGTATTTTCTCTGCTGGTAAAATCGCACAAATTGATATTACCAACATTGTCATTAACTAAGGCTTCTTCTTTAAAACTCATCAATAGTGTATCAATGATGCTTGAAGGGGGTGACGTAAATGGTAGATGTACTTTCTCAGAATGAAATAGACGCCTTGTTAGCCGCCCTATCTTCAGGCGAGATGGATGCAGAGGAGCTTAAAAAGGAAGACACACAGAAGAAGGTACGATCTTACGATTTCAAGCGTGCCGTTCGCTTTTCTAAAGATCATATTCGCAGCTTGACACGAATTCATGAGAATTTCGCCAGGTACTTAACTACATACTTTTCGGCTCAGTTAAGAACGTTCGTACAAATAAATGTGGTACAGGTAGAACAGCTTCCTTACGATGAATTCATTCGCTCCATTCCGAAAATGACGATTTTGAACATTTTTGAAGCGGAGCCCTTGGAGGGAAGGATGGTTCTAGAGGTACACCCGAACGTCGCTTATGCCATGCTGGACCGGATGCTTGGAGGAACAGGCTCGACACCGACCAAAATCAGCGCCTTAACTGAAATTGAAACCATTGTGATGGAGCGAATTTTCAGCAAAGCGTTTGACAGTCTTCAAGAAGCGTGGAGAACGGTCATTGAGCTTACTCCTCGGATGGAAGCTCTGGAAACAAATCCGCAGTTTATGCAGATAGTTTCACCTAATGAAACGATCGCTCTGATATCCTTGACTACCAAGATTGGCGATACGACGGGGATGATTAACCTTTGTATCCCGCACGTGGTTATTGAGCCCATTATGCAGCGGCTGTCCGTACACCACCAGTTCCTGACACAGAAGAAAAACCGTGCTCCGGAAGAAGTGGATATTCTGAAGACGCGCGTAAATAAGGCGAAGCTTCCAATCATTGCTGAACTGGGAACATCCCAAATCACGATTCGTGAATTTTTGAGTCTCACTGCAGGCGATGTGATTACGCTTGAGAAGCCGGTTGATGAGGGAATTCAAATCAAAATCGGAGAAAAGCTCAAGTATATTGGAAGTCCGGGAACATCTAAGGGCAAAATGGCTGTCCAAATAACAGATATTGTTTCTGAAGGAGAAGAAGAGCATGACGAGTAAAGATTATTTGTCTCAAGAGGAAATTGACGCGCTGCTCAAGCAATCTTCCGATGATACAGACGACTCGGGTGGCGGCCTCCACGTGGACAGCTATTTATCGTCCTTGGAGCAGGATGCTCTGGGTGAAATCGGAAACATTACTTTTGGGAGTGCAGCAACAGCGTTATCGACATTGCTGGGTAAGAAAGTAGACATCACAACCCCCAAGGTGTCGGTTATTGCGAAGGAAGATTTGGAAAGTGAATTTCCAAAGCCGCATGTTGCCGTTCATGTCAATTATGTAGACGGTTTTCATGGAATCAATTTGCTTGTTATTAAAACGAAAGATGCACAGGTCATCGCTGATTTAATGATGGGTGGAGACGGTACTACACCGGAAACAGAATTGACGGAAATACATATTAGCGCTGTTCAAGAGGCGATGAACCAGATGATGGGTTCGTCAGCGACTTCGATGTCAACCATCTTTAACCGGTTTGTGAATATTTCGCCTCCAGGAATTGATATCCTTGACCTGTCCAACGGTGACGGCGAAAGCAATTTGCCTGCAGAAGACGTGTTTATCAAGGTTTCCTTCCGGTTATTGATTGCAGATTTAATCGATTCGTCGATTATGCAGCTGCTCCCGGTCTCGTTTGCCCGCGAGATGGTATCTACATTGATGGGCGGAGGAGCGGCCGCTGAAGAGCCGCCGGTCAGCCAAACCTTTACTGAGCCAGCTCCTGCTGTACAGCACCAGGCTCCGGTTCAACATCAAATGCCGCCAGCGCAGCCGCAGCAGCCGCCGATGATGCAGCCTCCATACCAGGAGTATGCACAGCCGCCGATGATGCCGCAGCAGCAATATGCTCAACCGCCAATGTACTATCAGCAGCCAGCCCCTCATATGGGAGGTCCAAGTGCATTGAATAATCGGAACGTGAATGTACAGTCTGCACAATTTGCCAGCCTGTCTTCCGGTCCATCGATGAATACGGATGATACGAACTTGAATCTGCTGCTTGATATTCCGCTGAAGGTAACTGTGGAGCTAGGCAGAACACAGAAACAAATCAAAGAAATATTAGAGCTTTCCCAAAACTCTATTATTGAATTGGACAAGCTTGCCGGCGAGCCCGTTGACATTCTAGTCAACAACAAGCTGATTGCTAAAGGCGAAGTCGTGGTCATTGATGAAAACTTTGGGGTCCGGGTTACCGATATCGTGAATCAGTGGGATCGTATTCAAAAATTACAATAATTACTGTTTTTTAAATTAGGAGGATACTAACATGGCTAACCGAATTCTTGTTGTTGACGATGCTGCATTTATGCGTATGATGATCAAGGACATTTTGACGAAAAACGGATACGAGGTTGTTGGAGAAGCGCAAGACGGCGCTGTAGCTATCGAGAAATACAAAGAGCTCAAACCGGATCTGATTACAATGGATATCACCATGCCGGAAATGGACGGTATTTCTGCATTGAAAGAAATTAAAAAGCTTGATGGCAACGCAAAAGTTATTATGTGTTCGGCGATGGGGCAACAAGCCATGGTTATTGATGCTATTCAAGCCGGTGCAAAAGATTTTATTGTTAAACCGTTCCAGGCTGACCGGGTTATTGAAGCAATCAAGAAAACACTTGGCTAATTTCTTTTTTGATAACGCAAGGAGGATGGGTGGAAGATGAAGCTCTCACATAAGTCATGGTTTTCCATCTTTCTGTGCTGTATTTTTGTTCTATGTGTGCTTTATCTTCCCCATGCCGCTGCCGAAGGTGACACGATTCCGGGGTTAAAAAGTTCCCCGGAAACGGCCGGTCTGCAAACCGAATCCTTCGGCTGGACCTTGACTAAAGTTTTATTCTCCCTGTTGTTCATCATTGGTATTTTTGTCGTGCTGATTCGGATTTTGGCGCAAAAAAACAAAAAATGGATGAGGAGCTCGGCGATACGCTCTTTAGGCGGGTTGCCGCTCGGACAAAACAAATCAGTGCAGGTTGTAGAAATCGGTTCAAGCATTTACATTCTCGGAGTCGGAGACGATATCCGGCTTCTTCGTGTGGTTCAAGACGAAGAGGAAGTTAGCGATTTGCAGGAACGCTTTGAAATCGGACTTGGCGGGGAATGGTTGAACGGAATGACTGTATTAAACCGCCTTTTAAAACGGGACAAACAAACAACGACTCCATCTGATGAAGAGATTTCATCTTTTCATGAAGTGTTCCATGAAAAAATGAAAAAAGTCAGCAGTCGTAAAAAGATGGTTGAGGAAATGCTTCATGACGATAAATAAATGGTTGTTTGGTTTTTTGGCGAGTGTTGTGCTTTTGTTTGCCGGACAGACGGAGCTTCTGGCAGCCGACCCGATACCGGGAATTAATATCGATATCGGTTCATCCGGCGCTGCGGGCAGCGGAGCCAATACAGTCACGATTATTTTGCTGCTTACTGTGCTCAGTATTGCTCCTGCCATCATGGTGTTAATGACCAGCTTTACACGTATTGTTGTGGTGCTTGGCTTTGTACGTACGTCTCTTGGTACACAGCAAATGCCGCCCAACCAAGTATTGATTGGCTTGGCCTTGTTTCTGACCTTCTTCATTATGGCTCCGACGCTGAGTGAAGTGAATCAAACTGCGTTTCAGCCATATATAAAGGGTGAGCTTACTCAAACCGAAGCCTTGAACAAAGCAGCAATACCGATGAAGAAGTTTATGGCCAGCCATACACGCGAGAAGGATTTATTGTTGTTTCTGGAGTACACGCAGGCTCCAAAGCCGACCAGTTATGAGGATATTCCATTAACTACACTGGTACCGGCTTATGCGATTAGCGAGCTTAAGACGGCGATGCAAATTGGCTTCATGATTTTTATCCCTTTCCTGGTTATTGATATGGTAATCGCCAGCACGCTGATGGGGATGGGGATGATGATGCTTCCCCCAGTCATGATTTCACTGCCATTCAAAATATTATTGTTTATTTTGGTCGATGGCTGGTATTTGGTTGTCAGATCATTACTGCTCAGCTTCAATACATGATGACAACTTTGTGAATTGCCGTTGTTGGGTAGGGAGGATAAAGGTGAGTACGGAATTTGTAATTAAGATTGCAGGTGAAGCTGTCTACACTGTGCTGAAAGCGAGCAGCCCTATGCTTGTACTGGCTCTTGTGGTTGGCCTGCTGGTAAGTATTTTTCAGGCAACGACACAAATACAGGAGCAGACGCTTGCTTTCGTTCCCAAAATTGTTGCGGTACTGCTATCCGTACTTATTTTCGGTCCATGGATTTTGACGACACTGATAGACTTTACGTACAACATTTTGAACAACTTATATAAATACGTAGGCTAGGTGGAAGAAATGGACCTTATTCTGCAATACCTTCCTACATTTATGCTTGTTTTTTGTCGAATTACCGCTTTTTTTGTCGTATCGCCTATCTTCTCTTACGCTCACGCACCGGCACAGTTTCGTATCGGGCTTGCGGTATTTGTAAGCTTTATCGCATTTAGCACCTTACCAGTAACCAATCCTGTTCCGATCGACGGCATCTTTTTTCTGTCTGTTCTGCGTGAAGTCATTGTCGGACTGGCGCTTGGGTTTGTCGTGTATATGTTTTTTCAGGCGGTACAGGTCGCAGGGGTATTTGTCGATACGCAAATCGGGTTTGGTATGGCCAATGTAATCGATCCCATGACAGGCACGCAAAGCCCGTTGCTGGGTAACCTGAAAATGATCGTGTCGACGCTTTTGTTTTTAGCCATGAACGGCCATCATTATTTGCTCAGGGCACTAATTGACAGCTACCAATGGGTTCCTGTTACGAACGAAGCGTTCTCGCAGATTTACAACGGGAGTGTTTCAACCTTTATATCACGCTCCTTTGCATCGATGTTTTCGCTTGCTTTTCAAATTGCTGCGCCGATGGTGGTTACCTTGTTTCTGGTCGATATCGGTCTGGGACTGCTAGCCAGGACGGCACCGCAATTTAACGTTTTTGTCATTGGGATTCCGTTAAAAATTCTTGTCGGTCTCATTGTTTTGGCATTTCTGATGCCGGAGTATTTAAGTTTATTTCAAACGGTATTTACTTCAGCAATCGAGTCAATGCACCAGCTGACAACGATATTTGGAAATCAGCCATAGCATGTTGTGAATACGTTTGAGTTGGGGGTTACATCTTGTGCAGCGTTTCCGGCACCGTCTAAATTTACAGCTGTTCTCCGGGGAGAAGACAGAGCCCGCTACACCAAAGAAAAAACAGGAATCACGTAAAAAAGGACAGGTTGCCAAAAGCCAAGAAATACCGAGTGCATTGATTCTTTTGTTTTCCTTTATGTTTTTAAATCTGTTTTCCGGTTTTTATAAAGAGAATGTTTATCGTCTATTTACTGTTACATTTCAGGATTACATTCTTATGCCCGTAACACCAGAGAATGTAAGAGTTATTTTTATGAATATGGCCTATCACGCCATGATCGTGCTGGCTCCTTTGATGCTTGTCGGGATGGTGTTTGCTGTCCTGGGCAATTATGTTCAAATCGGTTTTCTGCTGACAGGCGAGCCGCTCATAATGAAGTTTTCCAAATTGAATCCCATTGAAGGGTTCAAGAAAATTTTTGGCATGCGGTCTCTTGTGGAATTTCTGAAGTCGTGTCTGAAAATGTCGATTATCGGTATTTTTACGTTCACAAGCTTGTGGAAAGAAAAAGAGCAGCTGATGAAGCTGGGGCACGTTCCGCTTCCTGATATTTTATCCTTTACAGCCAGCCTGACTGTTAAATTGGGCTTGCAATTTGGCTTTATTATGCTTATCCTGGCTTTTTTCGATTATTTATACCAGCGCTACGAATATGAGAAAAACTTGCGTATGTCCAAGCAGGACATTAAGGACGAATATAAAAAGACGGAAGGCGATCCTTTAATTAAAGGGAAAATCCGGGAAAAGCAGAGAAGGATGGCTATTCAGCGGATGATGCAGGAAATACCGAAAGCGGATGTCATCATTACGAACCCGACCCACTTCGCAATAGCTATACAATACGATGCTTCCAAGATGGAAGCTCCAACGGTTATTGCAAAAGGAATGGATTACATTGCTCTCAAAATTAGGAGTGTGGCTAAGGAGCATGGAATCATTACAATGGAAAATAAGCCACTTGCCCGGGCTCTGTACGATCAGGTGGAAATCGGCGAAGCGATCCCAGGGGATATGTTTCAAGCCGTTGCGGAAGTACTCGCTTATGTCTACAAGCTTAAAGGCAAGGTCAAATAGATTTGAGGAAAGGAGGATGTCTGATGAAGCCGCGTGATTTAGCAATTCTTATTGGTATTATCGGCATTGTGTTAATGATGGTGGTACCTGTCAACATCCATATACTTGACATCCTCTTGGTAATTAATATTTCACTGGCTTTGATGATTATTTTGGTGGCTATGAACACGCAGGATGCGCTGGAGTTCTCGATTTTCCCGTCCCTGCTGCTCATTACAACCTTGTTCCGGCTGGCATTGAACGTATCTACAACAAGGAATATTTTGGCGGAAGCGGAGGCCGGACGTGTCGTTGCTGCGTTCGGTTCCTTTGTGGCCGGAGATAATGTCGTTGTCGGTTTTGTTGTGTTCCTGATTCTCGTTGTCGTGCAATTCATTGTTATTACGAAGGGCTCGGAGCGTGTTGCAGAGGTTGCAGCGCGGTTTACACTCGATGCGATGCCGGGGAAGCAGATGAGTATCGATGCCGATCTGAATGCAGGCCTCATTAACGAGCAGCAGGCTAAAGATCGCCGTTCAAAAATCGAGCGTGAAGCTGATTTCTACGGGGCAATGGACGGTGCAAGCAAGTTCGTCAAAGGGGACGCGATTGCATCCATTATTATCCTGATTATTAATATGCTCGGCGGGCTTATTATCGGAATGCTGTTTCATGATATGCCTATCGCCGAAGCTGCAAAAACGTTCTCCATGCTGACAATCGGTGACGGTCTGGTCAGCCAAATCCCGGCTTTGCTCATCTCCACTGCGGCGGGTATTATTGTCACCCGTGCAGCATCGGAAGGAAATTTGGCTCACGATTTGACATCCCAGATTTTGCAGCATCCTAAATTGCTGTACGTAGTAGCAGTGACTATTGCCCTGCTCGGGATCTTTACTCCAATCGGTCCTATTGCGACCCTGCCGATTGCCGCAATTATTGCTTTTGGCGCATGGAAGATGCAAAAGAACATTATGAAGCGCGAGGAGCAGGACGAGCAGCTCGTGGAGCAGCAGGAGATTGAGGAGGTCCGCAGTCCTGAAAGTGTTATCAGCCTGCTGCAGGTGGACCCGATTGAATTTGAGTTTGGTTACGGCTTGATTCCGCTGGCGGACACGCAGCAGGGCGGGGATTTGCTGGACCGGATTATCATGATTCGACGCCAGTGTGCGCTTGAGTTGGGACTCGTCGTTCCGGTTATCCGGATTCGCGACAATATTCAACTAAAACCGAATGAGTATGTTATCAAAATAAAAGGAAATATGGTGGCTCATGGCGAATTACTTCTAAATCACTATTTGGCCATGAGTCCAGGTATTGATGACGATTCAGTTCTTGGGATAGAGACGACGGAGCCGGCGTTCGGGCTACCGGCACTCTGGATCGATGACTCCATGAAGGAACGTGCGGAAATGTCCGGCTATACGGTCGTGGACCCGCCTTCGGTCGTTGCCACACATTTGACCGAGATCATTAAGCGTTATGCCCATGAACTGCTTGGGCGTCAAGAGACGAAGGCGCTTATTGATAACATTCGGGAATCGTACCCGGCGCTGGTCGACGATCTGATTCCTTCGGTATTGTCCATTGGTGATATTCAAAAGGTGCTTGCCAAGCTGTTGAAGGAGAAAATTTCAGTTCGCGATTTGGTTACGATTCTTGAAACCTTGGCCGATTACGGAACCTTTACGAAAGATCCCGAAATTTTAACCGAATATGTACGGCAGGCTTTATCACGGCAAATCACGCAGCAATATGTTGGCGGCATTGATTCGTTAAAGGTCATTACTGTAGGGCCTGCGCTGGAAAAGAAAATCGCGGAGAATGTGCAGCAATCCGATCAAGGCTCTTATGTTGCGCTTGATCCGGTATCATCCCAGCAGATTTTCCAAAAGGTTAGCGAGCAAATCAACAGACTGCTGCAAACAGGAGGACAGCCGGTTATTCTGGTATCTCCTACCATTCGAATGTATTTGAGACAGCTGCTTGAGCGCAGCATGCAGGATGTGGCTATTTTGTCTTACAGTGAGCTGGAGCCGAACGTTGAAATTCAAAGTGTAGGGGTGGTGAATCTATGAGAGTGAAGCGCTATGTGGTTGATTCGATGCCGGAGGCCATGAACAAAATCCGTTCTGAGCTCGGAAAGGATGCAGTCATTATTAATACAAAAGAAATTCGGGTCGGCGGCTTTATGGGCATGTTCGCAAAGAAAAAAATCGAGGTTATTGCAGCTATCGATGCGGCCGGGGGAGCAAGTGCGGCGCCGGCTGCAAAAGCACCGGTACAGCCCAAAATCGAATCATCGGCAGCGGCGGTATCCTCACCCTCATTGTTCACAAGCAGAGAAGCAGCAGCAAGAAGCTACCAGCCTGCAGCTTCCAATATTCCTGCTCAAGCAGCAACTGTCGCTGTTGAGCAGCCGCCGGTGATACAATCACAAGCTGCGGCAGCTCAGCCTAGACCGGAGCCGGTTTTCAGCTCCTCGTCGTCGGCGGTAAGTATGAGACAGGAAGATTCGTTATCGGATGAAATTCGGATGATGAAGCAGATGATTAAGCAGCTGACGCTAATGAGCAAGGACTTCTCCTTGTATCCGGAACCGATCGAGAAGCTGCGGCAGCGCATGCTAGACCACGATATTGCTCCGGATATAGCCGAGAAGCTATGTCAAAAAGCGCTCCAAAGCCGTGAGGACGCAGAGCAGGCTTGGACGGATGAGCAGGCCATGGAGGCGCTGCGGAGCCATTTGCTCGATATTGTAAAACCAATGGGAGCAAAGACGCTGTCGCCACAAACGAAGGTGGCCCATTTCGTGGGGCCAACCGGTGTCGGGAAGACGACAACCATTGCCAAGCTTGCCGCTGAACAGGTGCTCAAGCATCACCGCCGGGTTGGTTTTATTACATCGGATACATACCGGATTGCAGCTGTAGAGCAATTAAAGACGTATGCGACAATACTTAATGTGCCTCTGGAGGTTGTTTTTTCTCCTCAGGAGCTGACGAAGGCGTTTCAGGAGCTTGCTGACTGCGATATTATCTTTATGGACACGGCCGGCCGAAACTTCCGCAACCAGATGTATGTTTCGGAGTTAAACAGCCTGCTGCAAAACAAAGGACATACAGAAACATTTCTCGTACTCAGCTTAACGGCCAAGTATCGGGATATGAAAGAAATCACAGAAAACTTCTCCAGATTTAACCTGAGCAAAGTTTTGTTTACGAAGATGGATGAGACTAGCTCATACGGAGCAATGGTTAACCTGCTGTATGATTTTCCGCTGCAGCTTTCTTATGTTGCAACGGGACAAAACGTTCCGGACGATATTGCGGAGGTTAACGAGCTCAAGCTGATTCAATCCATTTTAGGGGATGATCAGTATGAGTGATCAAGCCCAAATGCTGCGTAATCTAGTTCAATCACAAGCTTCCAGGCAGGAGAAGCAAACACGTGTTATTACAGTAACGAGCGGAAAAGGCGGCGTCGGCAAGTCGAATTTTTCCCTTAATTTCGCCTTGATGCTGCAATCCAAAGGGTACAAGGTGCTGCTGTTTGACGCAGATGTGGGGATGGCCAACATTGATGTGTTAATGGGATCATCGCCTAAATACAGCTTATATCATTTGTTGAAGCGGGAGCAGAGCATCTGGGATATTATACATACAGGCTATAACAATCTCCAGTTTATTGCCGGGGGGTCGGGATTTAATGACCTTCTGAATCTGGACGATACCGAAATTGATTACTTCGTTGAGCAGGTCGGCCAATTAAACGGGCATGTGGACTTTATTTTATTTGATACAGGCGCGGGCTTATCGAAGGAAGCATTTCGTTTTATTGTTGCGGCGCAAGAAACAGTTGTTGTTACAACACCGGAGCCAACATCGATTACGGATGCTTATGCTCTGATCAAAATGGTTCATTCGATGAATGGGCAAACCCCTTTTAAGCTTGTTGTCAACCGGGTAACCGATTTGAAGGAAGGCAGGCAGACTGCGGATAAAATCAGCATGGTAGCCCGTCAGTTTCTAGGGCTGGAGCTGCCGCTTTTGGGCTATATCGATGAGGATATTCATGTTTCCAAGGCAGTAAAGAAACAAATTCCGTTTACCGTCCTGTATCCGAGCTGTGCTGCTACCAGAGCGGTTCATGGAATTATGGAGCGGTTTCTATCGGGACAATTGGAATCCGGTGAGCAAGCCGGAGGGGTCAAAAGTTTCCTAAACAAGATGATGAAGCTCTTGAAGTAGCTTTGACAGCATAGAAAGGTGGATGCCAATGACGCGGTCTAAAGTGCTGGTAGTCGATGATTCCGTTTTTATGAGAAAAATCATATCAGACCTTATTTCTGAGGCACCTGAGTTTGAAGTTATTGCAACGGCCAAGAACGGTAAGGAAGCCGTTGAAAAGGTTGCGAGTCTGAAGCCCGACATTGTGACAATGGACGTGGAAATGCCGGAAATGAACGGGTTGGATGCGCTAAAGCTCATTATGCAGCAAAATCCGACACCCGTCATTATGCTGAGCAGCTTGACGGAAGCGGGAGCAAAGGAAACGATTCTTGCTTTGGAATGGGGAGCTGTAGATTTTGTGCGGAAGCCCTCAGGGTCGGTTTCGCTGGACTTGTACAAGGTCAAAATCCAATTGCTAGAAAAATTGAGAACGGCTTCAAAGACGCGCATTAAGTATGTGCCGGCTTCGCCTCCGCCAGCACCCGTACTCCCGCCGAAGGAAACGAAACCGGCAGCGGCCATAGCGTTCCCACTAAGGGACAAGCCGAAGGTCAAAATGACCTCGCCCATCTTTGACCAAATTGTTGCGATCGGGACCTCTACTGGCGGACCGAAGGCACTTCAGCAGGTTCTAACTCGTTTGCCGGCTTCATTTCCTGCGCCGGTTGTTATCGTTCAGCATATGCCGCCGGGATTTACCAAATCGTTGGCAGAGCGGCTGGATATGCTGAGTGAGATACGTGTTGTCGAGGCTGAGGATGATATGATTTTGTACGCATCCACAGCTTATATTGCGCCTGGCGGATATCATATGAAAATCGTAAGTCATGGTCCGTCGCAGTACCGGATTCGTCTGAATAAAGAAGATCCGAGAGGCGGCCATAGGCCTTCGGTCGATATTCTTTTTGAATCGTTGATTCCGGTTGCCGGATTGAAACGGCATGCTGTATTAATGACAGGTATGGGAAGCGATGGAGCCCGGGGGATGCTTGGACTTCGTCAGGCGGGAGCGGTTTCGACCCTTGCAGAGGCGGAAGAGACATGTGTTGTATATGGCATGCCCCGTTCCGCGGTTGAGCTTGGCGGCGCCATGTATGTCGAGCCTTTGCATCAAATTCCAGCCAAGCTGGTTCAATTGCTAACCTAGTAAAAGAGTCAGGGCTGATTACGCGTCCGGAGTGCCGGCTGTGCATCTAGAACTGTCTTGCCAGGATGTATGTGTCATCTGGCTGTATGCTGGGAGCTACTTCATAAAGGAGGTGTTGGAACATGGATATGAGTCAATATTTAAGCATGTTTATTGATGAATCCCGAGACCATTTGCAGGCGATGAATGATAGCTTGCTCCAGCTCGAAGCAAGTCCGAAGGACATTAGTATCGTACAGGTCATTTTTCGTTCCGCACACACACTCAAGGGTATGTCTGCGACGATGGGATTTGAGGACTTGGCTTCCCTCACTCACGAAATGGAAAACGTGCTGGACTTGGTACGGAATCACAAGCTGGATATGGATGCGTTTATTTTTGACTGCATTTTCAAAAGCCTCGATTCCCTGGAAAGCATGGTGGAGGACATTATTCAAGGCGGCACAGGAAAAGCGGATGTTTCAAGCATTGTCGCTTCCTTGAAGTCGATTGTTAGCGGGGACTATTTGAAGGGAGAGGCTGCGGCCGCTCCGACAGCCTCGGCAGCAAAAAGCGGAGGCTCCGGGGAGCTTGACGAATTTCAAGTTTCCATTATTGAACAATCCATTCAGGCCGGTTTGGCTGTGTACAAGCTCGAGGTCTCCGTTGAAGATACTTGTGTGTTAAAAGCCGCCCGAGCGTATATGGTATTCAACTACCTGGAGAATCAAGGGGAAGTTATTAAGTCCAGCCCTTCGGTTCAGGATATTGAACAAGAGAAGTTTGATAAATCCTTTACGGTTTACTTTGTCACCACGGTTGAACAGGCTGTACTCGAAAAAGAAGTCGGCAACATTAGTGAAATTGAAAGTGCGAAGGCGACTTTATTTACACCTGAATTGCTGGAGCAAATGAGGCATGCCCAAATCGAGGTTCAAGCTTCATCTGCTCAAACAGCAGCAGCGGCAGCGGCACCTGCTTTAACACCGGCAGCGCCTGCTGCAAACACTCCTGCAGCCGCTCCCGCAAAAGCGGCCACCGGCGGCGCTCCTGTAGCGAACAAAACAATCCGGGTCGATATCGAGCGTTTGGATACACTCATGAATCTGTTTAGTGAGCTGCTTATAGACAGGGTTCGCCTGGAGCAGCTAGCCAGTGAGGTGCGACGTACGGACCTGACGGAAACTGTAGAGCATATGGCGCGTGTCAGCAGCGATTTGCAAAATATTGTTCTAAAGCTGCGGATGGTTCCTGTGGACACGGTATTCAATCGGTTCCCGCGCATGGTTCGGGACGTAGCAAAAAGCTTAAATAAAAAAGTGGACCTGGTTATTACCGGAGCGGATACCGAGCTGGATCGGACTGTTATCGACGAAATCGGGGACCCGCTCGTCCATCTTCTCCGCAACTCGGTCGACCATGGGCTTGAAACTACCGAAAAACGGCTTGAAATCGGCAAGCCGGAGGTCGGAACAGTTAATTTACGCGCTTTCCACAGCGGAAATCATGTATTTATTGAGGTACAGGACGACGGAAACGGCATCAATCGCGACAATATTTTAAACAAAGCCATGAAGAATGGCATTGTAACGGCGGATCAAGCCAGGACGATGACGGATGAAGAAGTGTATATGCTCCTGTTTGCTTCCGGTTTCAGCACAGCGGAGAAAATCTCCGATATTTCCGGACGGGGCGTAGGTCTGGATGTCGTCCGAACCAAGATAGAGTCGCTCGGGGGAAGCGTGTCGGTGACCTCAACGCTCGGCAAGGGCAGTAACTTCTCCGTTCAGCTTCCGCTCACGCTTTCGATTATTGCTGCAATGCTAATCCGTGTCGGTCAAGAGAAGTATGCGATTCCGCTTTCCTCGATTGTGGAGACGGCGGCTGTCAAAACATCGGCGATTCGCTCCTTGCACGGAACGCGGGTCGTGGAATATCGGGGCGGGGTTATCCCTATTATCTCGTTGGGCAAGCTGCTGGACGTGCCGGGGTACGAGCAGGCCGACAAAAACGAGCAGGAAATTGTTGTTATCCGCAAAGGCGACAAAATCGCCGCGCTGCAGGTGGATGATTTTATCGGCCAGCAGGAAATTGTACTGAAATCGCTTGGCGGATACCTGAACAAAACATTTGCGGTTTCCGGCGCGACCATTCTGGGCGACGGACAAGTCGCACTCATCATTGATACCAATGCACTAATTAAATAACAGTACCACCTACTATGAGGAGGGATTATCCATGGGTGAAGAAGTAAAAGTTATCGTGTTCGCACTTGGCCAGGAGGAATATGGCGTTGAGGTGGACAAGGTTCGTACGATTGAGAGAATGCAGCCGCTTACCCGGGTTCCCAAGACACCGGCTTTCATTAAAGGCGTCATTAATTTAAGAGGCGTGGTTGTTCCGGTCATTGATTTAAGAGGCCGTTTCAATCTGGAAGAAAGCGAATATACCGATAACTCCAGAATCATTATTGTCGCAGTGAACGATTTGGAGGTGGGTCTGATTGTTGACTCCGCCAATGATGTGATCGACGTCGATAGCGATGGTATTGATATTCCGCCTGAAGTGGTAGGAGGTATCCGGGCAAAATATTTACGCGGCATTGCCAAGATTGGCGATGATCGGCTGCTTGTCTTATTGAACCTGGAAGAAGTACTGAACAAGAGTGAAATTATTCAATTGGAACAGTTAGAGGACTAATACGGTGGCGACTATCGAGAAGTTTCCCGAGTTTCAAATGGATGTCTTGAAAGAAGTGGGGAATATCGGCGCGGGCCATGCCGCAACCGCGCTTTCCCGTCTTTTGGACAAGCCCGTGGATATGAAAGTGCCCAAAGTAAATCTGCTTCCTCTGGAAGAGGTCGCGGATTTAGTCGGCGGCGCGGAGCAAATCGTCATGGCCGTCTTTTTGCGGGTGGATGGAGATGCGCCGGGCAATATGTTTTTTGTAGTGCAAATCGAATCGGCCAAAAGCCTGCTTCGGAAATTAGTCGGGCTCGACGTTCAGGATGAAGAGCAATTTTCAGAGCTCGAGCTCTCCGCTCTAAATGAAATCGGCAATATTCTGGCGGGATCATACTTAAGCTCGCTGGCTGATTTTACAAAATTGAGCCTATCGCCTTCGGTCCCATCGCTCGCGATGGATATGGCCGGCGCGATCCTCTCGTTTGGGTTAATCCAGTACGGCCAAATGGGAGATCATGCACTTTTTATCGATACTACGTTTTTAGAAGGCAATGACGCAGTGGAGGGGAATTTCTTCTTTATACCGGATCCTGAGTCTTTTCCGATCATATTCCACGCTTTGGGAGTGCCGTTAGAATGACCCAGGAACAAATGGTGAAAGTCGGAATGGCCGATTTGGCGGTTATTTCCGGGGACAATATTTTAAAAACGACAGGACTTGGCTCTTGCGTTGGCTTAACGCTCTATGACAAAGTCAGCAGGGTTGCGGGTATGGCACATGTCATGCTTCCCTCGTCGGATATTGCGCGTGAAGGTAAACTGAATATTGCCAAATATGCAGATACCGCTATCCCCGAAATGATTGAGCAAATGCAGCGTCTAGGCGCAGTTTTACATAGAATGGAAGCCAAAATGGCAGGCGGAGCACAAATGTTCGCTTTTGGCGGTAATAATGATACGATGCGGATTGGTCCGCGTAATGTTGACTCCTGCAAAGAAATTTTGCTGCGGTTTCGGATTCCGATTGCGGCCGAAGATACGGGAGCCAATTACGGAAGAACCATTGAATTTAATTCAGCGACAGGAATGCTAACCATTCGAAGCGTACAACACGGTATGAAGGAGATATAAATCATGATAGGCAGCTTACGGTGGAATTTCATTCTCGGTGCGATTGGCGGAGTGGTTACCTTCCTGCTTTCTGTTGCCAACAATTTGCTGCTGTCTGCTTTGCTGCATAGCTTGTATGCTTTTGTCATTTTGTTTGTACTGGGGTTTGCTTTGCGGTTTGCACTCAAAGTGACACTGAGTCTGAATACCGGTGAGCCCGTTACCGACTCGGACGCTGGCAAAGGCACTCGTTTTGACGCAGTAACGCCTCAGGAGAGTGAGGATTTGCACGACTTGCTCAAATCTAAGCCGAACCAGCAAGAAGAAGAGGGGTTTCTGCCGCTCGCGCCGACCAAGCTGTCGACGAAGCTCCCGGATAGTCCGGAGAACATGGCCCATGCTCTCCGCCGTATGTCTGAATGAGAAGGAAGGGTGAACCTATGATTGAACAGAAGCAGTCCCACTTGCCGCATGTTGAACTGTGGATTCAGTGGAGGGAGGAAGGTGTCGCCGAGGCCAAGAAGACATTAATTGAAACATACCTTCCGCTCGTTGATTATGTTTCTAACCGTCTTGCCATCGGTCTGCCCAAAAATGTTTCCAGGGACGATCTGGCAAGCTACGGTGTCATGGGGCTCATTGATGCAATAGACAAATTCGATTACCGGCGGGGGCTTCAATTCGAAACCTACGCATCATGGCGCATCCGGGGAGCTGTCATCGACGGGCTTCGTCAAGGGGATTGGGTTCCGCGATCAGTTCGTGAAAAAGCCAAAAAGGTAGAGGAAGCTTATCAGCATTTGGAACAAAAGTACTTGCGTTCCGTGACGGACAAGGAAATTAGTGATTATTTAGAGGTTAGTGAGAAGGACTTTCAACAGATGCTGCAGGATATCTCGATCACGACGATTTTCTCATTCGATGATCCGATTAAGGAAGAAGAAGCTGAAACGAGACTTTCTTTGCTCGTTGACGAGAAGGCGAAAAATCCCGAATCCAAGGTCAATGAATTTTACCTTAAGGAATGCTTGACTAAAGCCATTGAGCGTTTGACAGAAAAAGAAAAGACAGTCGTCGCTTTGTTTTATTATGAGGAGTTATCCTTGAGCGAAATTGCAGAAGTGATGTCACTGTCTCCATCCCGGATTTCTCAGCTGCATTCGAAAGCGATTTTGCGTTTGCGTGGCTCATTGGCACGGAATAAAAATCAATTGTTCCAAGATGCATAATACGTTGAAAAGAGGGTTGATCGATGTCAGACTCTTCCATGCCTTTAGACCTTTGTGTTACCGTTTCATTGTCGGAGCACAAGCTTCAGGCTTATATGCAGTTCAGCAATGTGCCAGAAGACTTCACTTGTACAGTGGGTCAGTTGGAGGAATTGCTGAATAAAAATCAGGTTCTTTACGGTATTGACTATGACATGCTGTTTAAGCTTACCCAAAACCCGCTGCAATTTGTAGCCCAACCGGCGATTGTGGCCCAGGGGGATGAACCTGCTCCGGGTGATGACGGATACATCCAATTTTTAAATGACACGTCAACCGAAGTCAAGGGGCCAGTTGAGCTTGATGACGGCACGGTGGATTACAAGCAGGTAACCCGTCTTGATAATGTGCGCAAAGGCCAGCCCATTGCGGAGCGAATCGCACCCAAGGAGGGCAGGCCGGGCAGGACGGTCACCGGTGAAGCCGTCCCTGCTCTACTAGGTAAGGAAGCGCGGTTCAAGCTTGGAAAAAATGTAGTCACCGATCCGGAGCAAAATTTTGTTTATTCCACGATAGACGGTCTGATTGTAAAAACAGAACGGAATAAAATTAATGTCTTCCCGGTATATGAGGTGAACGGTGATGTCGATTATCGGGTGGGGAACATTGATTTTACAGGTACAGTTGTGATTCGAGGCAACGTGTTGACGGGCTTTAAGGTGAAGGCAGATGGAGACATACGCGTCATCGGAGGAGTCGAAGGCGCTGAACTCGAAGCGGGCGGCTCTATTGAGATCAGTGCGGGCATACTTGGCCATCACAAGGGTCTGGTCAAGGCTGGAAAGGATATCAAAATATCCTTTATTCAGGAGGGGAATGTGGAAGCGCAGGGTGATATCGTTGTCATGCAGAGCATCATGCACTCCCAAATCCGCGCCGGACAAAGTGTAATTTGCCAGGGGCCGAAGGGGTTAATTGTTGGCGGGTCCGTGCAGGCGGGAGAAAGAGTGAAAGCGCGCACAATCGGCAACACGATGTCAACCCCAACCACAATTGAGGTCGGCGTCTCGCCCGAGCTTCGAAACGAGCTATCGGAGATGCGCGGTCAATTGCGCCCGCTCGCCGAAAATTTGGATAAAACCGAAAAAGCGCTCGTCATTCTGGACCAAATGGCTGCTCTTGGCCAATTGAATCCAGACCGGCTTGCCATGCGAATCAAGCTGAGCCATACCAAAAAGCAAACAGCGGATGAAATCAGCTTGATTAAAAACCGTATCCTCGAAATCGAAAGGACGCTGGAAGATACGGAACGGGCTGCTGTAGAAGCGATGTCGGTTGTTTATGGCGGGACCAAAATTGTAATCGGCCGCTATACGCGATTCGTCAATGACCCGGTTTCACGGGTTACTTTTAAATTTATGGACGGGGATATCGCCATGTCTTCGAATTAAATGAAGCGAATGCTTGCCGGGAGGGATTGTTTGTGAGTTTAAAACTTGTGGAGCTGCAAATAGCGATACCTAAAACGCAGGAGATCGGCACGATCCAGCAAAACCAGTCCAATAAGCTGATTCACGACCAAGCGGCAATGGCATCGGCTTCCATGAAGACGAGTGAAGAGCAGCGAAGTAAGCCAATGGAAGTGAACGCTTCGCCGGAGGCGAATATTCAAAGCAAGCAGCAGTCCGAGCAGGATAAGCAGCGGAAGGGAAGAAATAAGCAAACAGCGGCAAATCTTGACGCTGTAGAGGAAACCAATGTTCACGTTCCTTCTGTGCATCCTTATAAAGGAAAGCATGTTGATCTAACCGTGTAGCATTCATCGTAGTACAACCAGATTCGGCAGTTATTTTATTTTCGATGAAAAAAAGGTGAGTCTATTGGAATCCGCTTGGATGTATTTAGTGCTTCTTGGAGCAGGCGTTCTTGTTGTGGCATGGATGCTTCCGAAGAAAAAGGATGCATCTGCTCAGCAGGATGTCATAAAAGAGATTGAACAAACGATTGAACAATTTTCTTCCGATTTGGAAGAAGAAAATAAACAGCTTGTTGAACTAGTAACGGATATGAAGAAGGAACAACGCGAGCAGACCCAACAACTGCTTCATAAAATTCAAATGCTGGAGCAATCGAACCAGCAATTTGCGCAGCAGCTTCAGCAAGTGGAGGAGCGAAGCAAGCAGCAATTGCTTACACCGCTTCCAAGCGAGCCGGAAGCGGCCGCCTCTGCTTTGGAGTTTGATACTAGGCCTGAGGAGCAGGCTGAACTTGCTATGGACAACTCAGCAGCCGGTCAGGAGGATCAGCCGGCGCTTGGAAATACAATGAGAGACCGTTACTCGGAACTGTTTCAACTACATCAGGAAGGCAAATCCATTGATCTTATCGCCAAGACGCTGAATATGAATAAAGGTGAAGTTATGCTCATTATGCAGCTGTCCAAGCAGGAGGAAGAGGCGCGTGATTCGTAACAAATCGTTTCTTAGCGGTCTTGGAATCGGAATTATCGCCGCTACCATTATGCTTCAGCTTGTCCATTCCGCACAGTCAATTGAGCAGCGTACGAAGGAGCAGCCCGCCGAGCTGACTAAGGAGGCGCTGGAACAATTTGCTCGCAAACAGGGATATAAATTAGTATCCGCTGCCGATCAGGCTGATACACCTGCGCAGCCGGATGCAGAGAAGGCAGCCGCGGTCGCCAAGGCTCCGGAGGTGCAGCCTCCCAAGGAGGCAGTGCCAGCCGCGGCGGCTGCAGCTCAAGAAGCGCTGCCTCCAGCCGCGGCGGCACCTGTTGCTCAGGCAGAGGCGCCTGTGGTGTCTTTGCCGAAGAAATCGGTGACCGTGCCCCCCGGAAGCACTGCGGCAGGCACGGCCGCGCTTCTGGCGAATGCGGGCATTATTACGGACCAGCAGTCCTTCTTGAATCTGATTATTCAACAGCAGCTGAACGATAAGATTATCGCCACCACATACACATTTGAAGGAACGCCGGATGTCGCTGAGGTAGTCAAAAGGCTTACAACCCGTTAAGGGGCTTACATGATGACAAGATGAAAATACAAGATGAAATTACAAGATGAAATACAGTAAGAATTGAAGTTGCATCCGATTTTTACTTATGTTATAGTTATTGACGGTGTTAAAAACCACACGCGGACGAATTCGGTCAAGGGTGCTTCCGGATGGAAGTTTTGGCCGGGGATGAACTTCGCGGAGGACCACTACAAAACCAAAACTAGAGGAGGTGTGTGAAGATGGCAGTTATCTCCATGAAACAGCTGCTTGAAGCAGGGGTTCACTTCGGTCATCAAACCCGTCGTTGGAATCCAAAAATGGATCGATACATCTTCACTGAAAGAAACGGAATTTACATCATCGACCTGCAAAAAACGGTCAAAAAAGTTGAGGAAGCTTACAACTTTGTAAAATCCGTGTCCGAAGAAAACGGCACAATCCTGTTCGTAGGCACTAAAAAGCAAGCTCAGGATTCTGTTAAAGAAGAAGCTGAGCGCTGCGGCATGTACTACATCAACCAACGTTGGCTCGGTGGTACATTGACCAACTTCCAAACGATTCAAAAACGGATCGACCGTTTGAAATTGCTGGAGCGTTGGGAAGAAGACGGTACTTTCGAAGTTCTTCCTAAGAAAGAAGTTATCATTCTCCGCAAAGAGAAAGAGCGCCTTGAGAAATTCCTCGGCGGCATTAAAAATATGAAAGGCTTGCCAAGCGCGCTGTTCATCATCGACCCGCGTAAAGAGCGTATTGCTGTTGCAGAAGCTCGCAAGCTTGGTATTCCAATCGTTGGTATCGTTGATACAAACTGCGATCCGGATGAAATCGACTATGTTATCCCTGGTAACGACGATGCAATCCGCGCTGTTAAACTGCTCACAGCTAAAATCGCTGATGCAGTTATTGAAGCTCATCAAGGTGAGCAAACAACAGCTTAATAAATAAAACGGCAAGGGTGGTTGATAGGTTACATAACCTCTCACCGCCCTTTTTTTGAGTGAATACAAGGGTACATAAATAAAATCGGGAGGTTTTTGAGAATGGCTGTTACTGCTGCTATGGTTAAAGAATTGCGTGAAAAAACAGGTGCGGGGATGCTGGATTGCAAAAAAGCACTGGAAGAAGCAAATGGCGATATCACTCGCGCTGCTGAAGTTCTTCGTGAAAAAGGTCTGGCTGCTGCCGCAAAAAAAGCGGGCCGCGTTGCATCCGAAGGCTTGGTTGAATCCTACATCCACGCTAACGGCCGTATCGGTGTTCTGGTGGAAGTAAACTGTGAAACGGATTTCGTTGCTAAAAACGAAGCGTTCCGTGAATTTGTACGGGACATTGCACTGCAAATCGCAGCTGCAAATCCGAAATTCATTCGTCGCGAAGAAGTTTCCCAGGAAGAGCTGGATAAAGAGCGTGAAATCCTGAAAGCTCAAGCATTGAACGAAGGCAAACCGGCAAACATCGTTGAGAAAATGGTTGAAGGCCGTTTGAGCAAATACTATGAAGAATTCTGCTTGCTGGAGCAATCCTTCATTAAAGACCAAGACAAAACGATTGAAACGTTGCTGAATGAGAAAATTGCTTCTATCGGTGAGAACATCTCCATCCGCCGTTTTGTTCGTTACGAGCTGGGTGAAGGCCTGGAGAAAAAACAAGACAACTTCGTTGAAGAAGTTATGGCACAAGTACAACAATAATATTCATATGCAGCACGCCTGAATGGAACACCGCCGTGTTCCTTCTTTTTTAGACAGAAGTGGTTTTACTTAAGGAACGGAGGCGAACGAGGTTGGGACAACCGGTTTTTAAACGGGTAATTTTGAAGCTGAGCGGAGAAGCTCTGGCTGGTCAGGTCGGTTTTGGCATCGATTCGCACATGATTTCATCCATTGCCGAGCAAGTGAAGGATGTCGTTGATTTGGGGGTAGAGGTTGCTGTTGTAGTAGGCGGCGGCAACATTTGGCGCGGCATTTCCGGCAGCTCCAAGGGAATGGACCGGGCGACAGCCGACTATATGGGCATGCTCGCTACCGTCATGAACTCGCTTGCTCTTCAGGATGCATTAGAGCAAATCGGAGTGCCGACACGAGTACAAACATCGATCGCCATGCAGCAAATCGCTGAGCCATATATCCGCCGCCGGGCTATTCGCCACTTGGAAAAAGGACGAGTTGTTATTTTTGCTTCGGGCACCGGGAATCCGTACTTCTCGACCGATACGACTGCAGCGCTGCGTGCGGCCGAAATCGAAGCGGAAGTTATCCTGATGGCAAAAAATAAAGTGGATGGCGTTTACAGCGCAGATCCGTTTAAGGATGAAACCGCAGAGAAGTATGAAACCTTGACTTACCTCGAAGTTCTCAACAAAGGGTTAGGTGTAATGGATTCCACTGCATCCTCGCTTTGTATGGATAACAACATTCCGCTTATTGTTTTCTCCATTACGGAACAAGGGAACATCAAGCGGGTTGTTCTTGGTGAAAAAATAGGCACGATTGTAAAAGGGAGTGTATGAGGAATGCCTCAATCCATCAAAAAAAATGCGGAAGATCGTATGGATAAAGCAATTGCTTCTTTGAAAAGAGAACTCGGCTCGCTGCGCGCCGGACGCGCTACACCTGCATTGCTGGATCGGGTTCAAGTCGAATACTACGGGTCGATGACACCTGTAAATCAGCTTGCCAACATTAATACGCCCGATTCCCGCACGCTGATTATCCAGCCTTGGGACAAATCTTCTTTGGCTGCGATTGAGAAGGCAATCATGAAGTCAGAGCTGGGATTAACTCCAAGCAACGATGGCACCATCATTCGCCTTGTCATTCCGGCTTTGACGGAGGAACGCCGTGCAGAGCTGGTAAAGCTGACCAAAAAATATGGCGAAGAAGCGAAGGTTGCTGTTCGCAACATCCGCCGCGATGCTAATGAAGAAATCAAAAAGCTTGAGAAAAACGGCGTATCGGAAGATGAGTCGCGCCGTCATCAGGATGACATTCAAAAGTCCACCGACAAGTTTATTCAAGAGGTTGACAAGGCACTGGCCGCAAAAGAAAAAGAAATTATGGAAGTGTAAGCGAAGCTCGCTGGCATTCCACCCCCCTGTTCGGAGGGGGATTTTTTCTATGGGCCGGAGTTAATCACCTAGATGGGGGAAGTCGGATGCTGAATTGGTTTCAAAGCAAGGGAAGCAAAACCAATGCTTCAGAATTGGATAAAGTCAACGTTCCGCGGCATGTGGCTGTCATTATGGACGGAAACGGAAGATGGGCCAAGCAGCGGGGGCTTCCCCGGGTAGCCGGGCATCACAGCGGAATGAAGAATGTCAGAAAAATTGCTGTGGCTGCGAGTAAGCTTGGTGTTGAAGTCCTGACTCTTTATGCTTTTTCCACTGAAAATTGGAAGCGCCCTAAGGATGAGGTTGAGTTTCTAATGAAGCTGCCTCAAGAATTTTTTCCCTTGGAAATCGATGAGTTAATGGCGAATAATGTGCAAATCCGGATGATTGGCTGGGAGCGGGGCTTGCCGGAGCATACGCTGGAACCGGTTAAAGCTGCGATGAAGCGCACAGAGAATAATACTGGCCTGATTCTAAATTTCGCTCTGAACTATGGGAGCAGGGCCGAAATGCTTGATGGTATTCGAAATCTGGTCGCCGATGTTCAAAACGGAACACTGGCGCCGGATATGATAGATGAGGATGTATACAGCGGCTATTTGCTAACCAAGGGGCTTCCCGATCCGGATTTGATGATTCGCACAAGCGGTGAGATTCGAATCAGTAATTTCTTGCTGTGGCAAATGGCCTATTCCGAGCTGTGGTTTACGGACAAGTTTTGGCCCGATTTCACGACAGATGATTTCTATGAAGCCATTGCGGAGTACCAGCGCCGCGCACGGCGATATGGCGGTGTGTAGTCTGCAGGCTGCGTGGCATGGAGGAGTGACCGTTGAAACAACGAATTATAACGGGCGTGATCGCCGGCGCGGTGTTTCTAGCTTTACTGTATATTAGTAATTGGACGTTTGCGTTCATGATGAGCATACTGGCCTTCATCGGATACTTGGAATATGTCAAATTAAATCGGATGTCCCGTAAAAATCCTGTCGTATGGATTGGCGCCGTTGTACTGCTGCTGATGGTTATTCCGTGGTCCTTGATGGGACTTGGCGAGGTCCAGTTTCTTTCTTTTGTATGGCTGCTTTTGTTTTTGCTGCTCGGATGGACTGTAATTTCCAAAAACCGCACGACGCTGGATCACGCAGCGCTGTTATTTGCCGGGGTCGTTTACATAGGGCTCGGGTTTTCCTACATGATTACAACCCGGACTATGGAGCACGGGCTGTTCTGGACGCTGTTCGTGTTCGTCTGCGTATGGAGCTCGGATTCCGGCGCGTATTTCAGTGGTAAAGCGATTGGCAGAACGAAGCTTTGGCCGGAGATTAGCCCCAACAAAACAATCGAAGGCTCTCTCGGCGGCGTAGTTTGGTCCGTCGTAGCAGCACTTCTTTTCGCGTATTTTTTCCCGGAGATCGTTTCTTATGGAAAAGCAGTTGTTTTAGGCATCGTGATTGCGGTAGTCGGACAGTTTGGAGATTTGATCCAATCGGCCTACAAACGTATTCGGGATGTTAAGGATACAGGAACCCTTCTTCCAGGGCACGGAGGAGTACTGGATCGGTGTGACAGCTGGATGGTCGTATTTCCATTTCTTCATTTGTTATTTTTACTGCCCGGATCATAAGCCGGATAGGAAATGATGAGAAAGCCAGTCGCTTTACAAGCATGAGGAGGGTTTGGGTGAAACGGATTTCGATTTTGGGATCGACCGGTTCTATTGGTACACAAACACTTGATGTGCTGTCCCGTTGTCCGGAACAGTACACAGTTGAAGCCCTCTCTGCAGGGACGAATATTTCACTGCTGCTGGAGCAGATCCGGCAGTTTCGGCCGAAGCTGGTTTCCGTGGCTACCAAAGAGCTGGCGGAGAAGGTGAAGGCGGAGGCCCCCGATTCCGTCAAGGTGCTTTATGGACAGGAAGGGCTGCTTGCTGTGGCCGCCGGGAATGAAGCGGAGCTTGTCGTTACGGCGCTTGTCGGCAGTCAAGGGCTTAAACCGACGCTTGCGGCGATTGAAGCCGGAAAGCACATTGGTCTTGCGAATAAGGAGACCTTGGTTAGTGCAGGGCATCTAGTGTCGGAGCAAGCCAAAAAATTCGGAGTGAGCCTGCTTCCGATTGATAGCGAGCATTCGGCCATATTTCAATGCCTGAACGGGGAAAACCGTGCCGAACTGAGCAAAATTATTTTGACTGCTTCAGGCGGATCATTTCGTGATCGCAGCCGGGAGGAGTTGGCCTGCGTTACGGTTGAGCAAGCGCTGCAGCATCCGAACTGGGCGATGGGCGCCAAAATCACCATTGATTCGGCTACAATGGCCAATAAAGGGCTGGAGGTTATTGAAGCCCATTGGCTGTTCGATGTTTCCTACGATCAAATCGAAGTGCTGATACATCCGCAGAGCATCGTTCATTCCATGGTTGAATTCGTGGATGGCAGTGTAATGGCCCAATTGGGCACGCCGGATATGAGAGTTCCTATTCAATATGCGCTTACGTATCCGAGGCGTGCTTCGTTTGAAGCGGAAAAGCTGAATTTGGCCCGGATCGGAACACTACAATTTAGGGAAATGGACGAAATGCGTTATCCGTGTATACGAATGGCCTATGAAAGCGGGCGTCTCGGCGGAACCGCCCCGGCTGTTTTCAATGCTGCCAATGAAGTTGCTGTGGCACGCTTTTTAAAAGGAGAGATTGCTTTTTTGGAGATCGAGGATGTTATAGCAGCGGTATTGGAGCGGCATGAGGTGCTGTCGAATCCAGATCTGCATACGATTCTCGAAGCGGACCAATGGGCGCGGGCTGCAGCTCAGAGCTGGTCATTGTAAGGAAGAAACGCTTGAATGCCTTGCGGAACGTTGTGAAATCCGCTCGGCATTTTTTCGCTGAAATAGAAAAGACAGGGTTGCTTTCCGAACGAACGAGGTGTCTTTCGAGCTTGTAAATGAATAATGAAAAGTGATAATCTAAGGACACAACCTTTTTCGGAGCCAGTTAGGAGGAACCGACCTTGTTTACACCCCAAGTGATTTTTCAAATCATCTTGTTTTTCTTTGTGCTGGTGACGATACATGAGTGGGGGCATTTTTACTTTGCCAAACGGGCAGGCATTCTCGTAAGGGAATTTGCGATTGGCTTTGGTCCCAAGCTCTTCTCGTTTAAACGCGGCGAAACACGCTATACCCTGCGGCTTCTCCCGATAGGCGGCTTTGTCCGGATGGCGGGAGAGGACCCGGAAATCGTACAAATTCAGCCAGGCCAAACGATCGGTATTCGGCTGGACGGCCGGACGGTGACGCATTTAGTGCTAGATCGGCTGGAAAACCGGACGGATCTGGTAATCGGTACGGTTCAATTTATTGATATTGAAGAAGCGCTGCGTCTGGAAATTGAACATGACGGTGCAGTAGAGCACTATTCTGTTCATCCGCAGGCCATGATGGTTGCCAGAGAGAAGGAAAACCAGATTGCCCCGTTGGACCGCCAGTTCGGCAGCAAGACGGTAGGACAGCGTGCGCTGGCGATTTTCGCCGGACCGTTTATGAACTTTGTGCTGGCTTTTGTGCTGTTTGTTACGGTCGTTTTTTTGACAGGTGTGGCTCAGAATGTCAAAATCGATGGAGTGGAAGCCGATTCACCTGCACAGAAAGCCGGCTTGCTTGCAGGAGATATTATCAAGCAGGTGGATAACACAACGATAGGCTCGAGCAGCAGACCGCTGATCAATCTAATTCAAGCTTCGCCGGATAAAAAAATGCAGTGGGTGGTGGACCGCGCCGGTAAGGAAGTTAAATTGGAGGTTACACCGACCAACAATAATGGTACGATACTGGTCGGGGTCAGACTGATATCAGACAAGCGCAGCGCATCGTTTGGCGATGCAATCAGCATTGGCTGGAGCACGATGTCGGACGCCGCTCGAAATATTTTGCAGGGCTTCAAAATGCTTGTTCTTGGTCAATTCAAGATGGAGGATTTAGGCGGGCCGGTTAAGATTATTCAAGTCACCGGCGAGCATGCCAGTGCAGGATTGCCGCAATATATTTTCTGGGCGGCTATTATGAGCTTGTATCTGGGGATGTTTAACCTGCTGCCGTTTCCGGCGCTGGACGGAAGCCGTATACTCTTTTTGATTTTTGAAGCAATACGGGGCAAGCCGGTTGATCCGAACCGGGAAAGCATGGTTCATTTTATCGGCTTTGCGATGCTGATGCTGTTGATGATTGCTGTAACTTATAATGATATATTGCAGTTAATTCGAGGGTAAGGGTAGGAGGAACTCGCCGAGATGTCGAAGGAGAAACAGTTTGTTAAGGAAATTACCCCCCAGCAGGAGGATTTCTCCCGTTGGTATATCGATGTAATTAGCAAGGCCGAGCTGATGAGCTATTCCCCGGTCCGGGGCTGCATCGTATTTCGTCCGGACGGCTATGAGATTTGGGAGCTGATTCAACGCCAGCTCGATGCGCGCTTTAAAGAAACGGGACATCGGAATGCTTATTTCCCTTTGTTTATTCCGGAGAGCTTTTTCCAAAAGGAAAAAGAGCATGTGGAGGGCTTTAATCCGGAGCTGCCATGGGTAACCGAAGCGGCTGGTGAAAAGCTGGAGGAGCGCCTGGCGATTCGTCCGACCTCCGAAACCATGATCGGGTACATGTACGAAAACTGGATTCAATCCTATCGGGATTTGCCGCTACTGATTAACCAATGGGCGAACGTAGTTCGCTGGGAGAAACGGACGATGCCGTTCCTGCGTACAACAGAGTTTTTATGGCAGGAGGGCCACACAGCCCACGAGGACGAAGCGGATGCGCGCAAGGAAACGATGCTGATGCTGGAAACGTACCGTGAATTCGCAGAGAATGTGCTGGCGCTGCCGGTCATTGTCGGTCAGAAGACCCCTTCCGAGAAATTCGCCGGCGCGGTGGACACGTATTCCATTGAAGCGATGATGAAAGACGGCAAAGCGGTACAAGCGGGCACCTCTCACTATTTGGGGACGAATTTTGCACAAGCCTTCGACATCAAGTTCCTGGATCGTGAGAATACGCAGCAATACGTTCACACAACCTCATGGGGCGTCAGCACCCGTCTTATCGGTGCGCTGATTATGACCCATGGCGATGATCGCGGACTTATTTTGCCGCCGAAGGTCGCTCCGACTCAAGTGGTCATGATTCCAATCGGGCCGCCGAAAACACGGGAGCAGGTTATTGCCAAGGTTGACGAACTGTTCAGTCAGCTTAAAAAAGCCGGCATTCGCGTGAAGGTGGATGACCGCGACCAAAGTCCGGGCTGGAAATTCAATGAATACGAGATGCGCGGCGTTCCGATTCGGGTCGAGCTTGGGCCTCGTGACCTTGAAAATGGTCAGGTCGTGCTTGTAGCCCGTGTAGACGGACAGAAGCGCATCGTAGCGGCAGACAATATTGTGGAAGAAATCGAGAAGCTTCTGGTGGAGGTTCACCAGCGCATGTATGACAATGCCAAGGCGTTCCTGGAATCCCACTTGTCCGTTGTCGATACACTGGATGAAATGAAAGCCCGGCTTGAAGCAGAACGCGGTTTTGTTCTCGCAGGATGGTGCGGTTCCGCCGCGTGCGAGAAGCAGGTTAAGGACGAAACAGGCGCAACCAGCCGTAACATTCCGTTTGAGCCGAAGGAAACGAAGCATACGTGCCTTGTATGCGGGGAGAAAGCCGAGCACACAGTCGTATTCGGGAAATCGTACTAGCAGGATGCAGATGAATAAAATACGCTACGAGCCACTCAAGGAGGAAACTTCATGAGCAACTTAGCGGAAAAAAAGGACCGCTTCATGCTGCTGCTGCAGCAGGCTGACATTCCGGCCGACGTAGTCGGTTCTTTTTTTTCAGGCGGTTATATAGATAAGGTAGAATGCAGCCGCACGAATAAGCAGTGGACGTTTTATTTCGTGCTGGACAGGCTGCTGCCAGCTGACTTGTACCGTTCCGTTACGCAGCAAATTACAACGAAGTTTAGTCATATCGCGAGCACCAGCTTTGTCATTCAGTACCCCCTTTCTGTAACGGATGAAGATCTGGTACAGGAATACTGGAACCTGCTCGTCGAATGGGTACAGCGGGAAGCAGTGTCCGTGAACGGCTGGCTCTCCAAATCTCAGATGACGATTGAGAAGCATAATATTACGGTTTCCCTATTGGATGACATCGGCCTTGAATTGGCCAAGAAGCGCAGCATTGACCGCTGGGTGAGACAGTTTTTCTCCGACCGCTTCATGCGGACGTATGATGTTAAGCTGACGGCGGGAGCGGCAAGAACCGAGGAGTTTGAAAAGTTTGCCCGTCAGGTCGCGGAGCAGGAGCGGGTTGTCATTCAGGAAATGATGGCATCTGTGGAGAAAGAGGAGATTTTACCGGAGGCGGAAACGAAGCTGGTGGTCGGCTATGATATTAAGGATCAGCCTGTTCCGATCAGCTCTGTCACGGACGAGGAGAAGAAGGTCACAATTCAAGGGACCATCTTCAATTTGGAGAGCAAGGAGCTGCGTAATGGCAGCACGCTCTTTACTTACAATCTGACGGATTTCTCCGACTCCTTGTCGCTCAAAATGTTCGCGAAGACGAAAGAGGACTTGAGAATTTTGCAGCTGCTTGCTAATGGCAAATGGGTGAAGGTGCGCGGCCGGGTCGAGTATGACCGGTTTATGCAGGTGCCGGAGCTGGTGATGATTCCTTCCGATCTGTGCGAGGTGCTGCCTCCTTCGGAACGCAAGGATGATGCTGAGGAGAAGCGGGTCGAGCTGCATCTTCATACAACCATGAGCACGATGGACGGGATTACCCCGGTGGACGAATACATTAAGATGGCGGCCAAATGGGGGCACAAGGCCATTGCCATTACCGATCATTATAATGTACAAGCCTACCCGGAGGCGGCTAAGGCAGCCAAGAAGCACGGCATTAAGGTTATCTACGGCGTAGAGGCGGCAGTCGTAAATGATGCGGTGCAGGTCGTGTATCGTCCACAGCCGATTGACCTTGCGGACGCCGTGTATGTCGTGTTCGACATTGAGACCACGGGGCTCTCCGTAACCAGCAACAAGATCATTGAGCTGGCGGGCGTCAAAATGCAGGACGGGAAAATTATTGAAGAGTTCGGCACCTTCGTCGATCCGAATGAGAAAATTCCTTATCATATTACACAATTAACGAATATTACCGATGAAATGGTCCAGGGTGCGCCCCAGCTGGAAGAGGTGCTGCCTCAATTTTTGGAATTCGTCAAAGGCAGCATTCTTGTAGCGCATAACGCGAATTTTGATATGGGCTTCATCCAGGCAAGCTGCAGGCGGCTCGGACATCCCGAGCTGGAGAATCCCGTGCTGGATACGCTTGAACTGGCGCGCACGCTGTATCCGACACTTAAAAATCACCGCTTGAATACGTTGACCGACAGGTTCAAGGTGAGCCTGGAAAGCCATCACCGGGCTGTAGATGACTCCAAGGCGCTCGGATTTGTTCTGTTTCATATGCTCAAGGATGCCAAGGATCGGAATTGGACTGTCTTGGATCAGTTGAATGAGAACGTCGGCAAGAGCTTGATTAATACACGTCCGTTTCACTGCACGATTTATGCTAAGGATGCGACAGGCAAAAAGAACTTATTCAAATTAATTTCCTTATCCCATACCGAGTATTACAACAAGGTCCCTTGTATTCCCCGCACCAAGCTTATTGAGCACCGGGAAGGCCTCATTTTGGCTTCCGGCTGCGAGAAGGGCGAGTTCTATGAAACGGTGCTGAACAAATCGCAGGAAGAAGCCGAACAGGTTGCGGAGTTCTATGATATTTTGGAAATCCAGCCGATCGATGTAAATATGCATTTGGTGGAAAAAGGCCTTGTCGGCTCACGGAGTCAGCTGGAGGACGCAAACCGCCGCATTTGTGAAATCGGGCGAAAGCAAAACAAGCTGATTGTTGCTACAGGCAATGTCCATTATTTACATCCGCGGGACAAGCTGAACCGGGAAATTACGATTTTTGGCATTACCGGCTTCAGTCCGCTCAAGGATCAGCGCAAGCCGGATGTTCACTTCCGGACGACAAAAGAGATGCTTCGCGAGTTTGAATATTTGGGTGAAGAGCTGGCCTATGAGGTTGTGGTCACCAATACGAACAAGGTTGCCGATGAAATCGGGGAATTCGATATTTTTCCCAAAAAGGCGTTCTTTCCTATTATTGAAGGGGCCGATGACGAAATACGGACAACCTGCTATGAGACGGCCAAGAGCATATACGGAGATCCGCTGCCTGAGGTCATTACTGAACGGCTGGAGCGGGAGCTGGTTCCGATTATTAAAGCAGGCTTCTCGGCCTTGTACCTTATCTCGGAGCGTCTGGTTAAGAAATCCAATGCAGACGGCTATCTGGTCGGTTCAAGGGGCTCGGTCGGTTCCTCTGTCGTTGCAATGATGCTGGGAATTTCCGAGGTTAACCCGCTTCCGCCGCATTATATCTGTTATGGCTGCAAGCACAGTGAGTGGTTTCTGGACGGAAGCATTCCTAGCGGCTTCGACTTGCCGAATAAGGATTGCCCGCATTGCGGAGCCAAGCTGAAGGGGGAAGGGCAGGATATTCCGTTTGAAACGTTCCTTGGCTTTAAAGGGGATAAGGTTCCCGATATCGACTTGAACTTTTCCGGGGAATATCAGCCGGAAGCCCACAACTATACAAAGGTTCTGTTTGGTGAAAAGAACGTGTTTCGGGCGGGTACCATCGGTACGGTGGCTGAGAAGACCGCATTCGGCTTCGTCAAGAAGTATGAAGAGGAGTATGGAAAGAAATGGCGGAATGCCGAGCTGTCGCGTCTTGCGGCAGGATGCACCGGGGTGAAGCGAAGCACCGGACAGCATCCGGGCGGCATCGTCGTTGTGCCGGATTATATTGAGGTCGAGGATGTAACCCCGGTTCAGTTTCCGGCTGATGATACGAAGGCCGATTGGAAAACGACGCATTTTGACTACCACGCCTTTGACGAAAATTTGTTGAAGCTCGATATTCTGGGGCACGATGATCCGACGATGATGCGGATGCTTCAGGACTTGACGGGCGTGGACCCGACCACAATTCCGATGAACGATCAGAAGGTTATGAGTTTGTTTAATTCCACGCAGGCCTTGAATGTCACGCCGGAGCAAATCCGAACCCCGGTGGCGACCTACGGTGTACCGGAGATGGGTACGAAGTTCGTGCGTCAGATGCTGGAAGAAACACAGCCTTCGACCTTTGCGGATTTGCTGCAAATTTCCGGCTTGTCTCACGGTACCGGCGTTTGGCTCGGCAATGCGCAGGAGCTGATCAAAAACAACACCTGCACGATTAAGACCGTTATCGGCTGCCGGGACGACATCATGCTGTATTTGATTTACAAAGCCAAAATGGACGCCGGCCTTGCGTTCAAGATCACCGAAAGCGTCCGCAAAGGAAAAGGGCTGACGGAAGAATGGATTCAAGACATGAGCAAGCATGGCGTACCGAAGTGGTATATCGATTCTTGCTTGAAAATCCAGTACATGTTCCCCAAGGCGCATGCGGCGGCGTACGTTATTTCAGCTGTACGTACGGCGTATTTCAAGCTCTATTATCCGATTGAATATTACGCGACGTACTTTTCCGTGCGGGCTGAGGATTTCGATATCGAGCTGATGTGCCAGGGCTATGACGCGATTTTGCGCAAGCTTAAGGAAATTGAAGAGAAGGGCTTCCAAGCGCTGCCGAAGGAAAAGGCGATGATTTCCATTCTGGAAATGGCGCTGGAAATGACGGCGAGGGGATTCCGGTTCAAGCCGATTGATTTGTACCGGTCTGACGCCGTTCGGTTCAAAGTGGACGGAGATGCGCTGGTGCCGCCATTCTCTGCCCTGCAAGGTATTGGGGACAATGCCGCCCGGAATATCGCCGCGGCCAGAGAAGACGGAGACTACTTGTCTATTGAAGATTTCCAGCAGCGTTCCAAAGCAAGTAAGACGGTCATCGAACTGCTTGGCGGAATGGGATGCTTCCGGGGAATGTCGGAGTCGAATCAGTTGTCCTTATTTTAAATTGTATTACGGCTTGTCCTGTTCTGTTGCAGCCTCTGGGAAACATCAATGTGAAGGACCCGCGCTGTAGGGCCCGGACACGGCGAAATCATGAAGCAAATAACAAGAATAAAACCCATAAATAGGGAATGAATAAAAAAACGAGCCAGGGTGC
>NZ_JBBBNV010000021.1:0-87087 GCF_037137075.1 Paenibacillus sp. y28 | reverse complement strand
CTGGCCTGGTAGGCCGCGATCCGCTCGCTCCATATGGCTTGCAGATTCATTTCCAATTTAGAATCCATCCTCTCGTTAGCATGATGGATTCATTATGAGGGATTGCTTTGCCTACGAACAGGTGGGATTGGTTTGACGCTTACGTACTTTCTCATCTATCGTCTGGGGAATCTTCATCTCCTTCATCGTCTGACTAATGAGATTCAGATAGCCTGCTGCATAAATCGATTCGATCTGGATATTCGGGTTCATCTCGTTTCCTCCGTACGTTATAGACTCTACAGAGGTATTCGACATCTTTTCTCGTTTTCTTTTATTTCTTTTTCACATTGCTCAAGGGTGCGAAATGTCAGATCGACCGGATCGCCACGAGTGAATTTGAATCCAACGAACTCGATCTGCTGATCAAGTTGTTGGCCTATAACTTGTTCGAGCGCTTCAAACGCGATTGCTGCGAACCGGTGCATCGGGGATATACGATTGCCCGATTCCGGCTGGAATTCTTTCATTGCGCGGCAACGCTCGTTCGGCATAGTCGCACTGTCGTGCTCAAGCTGGTCAAGGATTTCGCAAGCCGCCACGCTTGGAAGCGAATCGAAGCCAGAATCGAAGCCAGAATCGTTCAACTGGAATGAAAATTGCTAACATTTTACATGGAAAACGACCGCGCTCCTTCACTGGGGAGGGGGAAGTTATATCCATGTGGACAATTCTCCGAATTATCGTTGGCTATAACCCCACTTATTTACAGTCAATCCACCGCTCTTGGACGGCTACCACCACGTTCTTATGAGCTTTCGAAATTCAGGTTTAATTATATTATATTGAAACAGCAAGAAATCTGGGTAGCCGTTATTATCCCCGGGCGGTGGGGATTATACAGATCATTGGAGCAGGAGGATTTTTTCGGTTACCTTCAAGCACTAGGGAAATTGACGGACCTTTATCACCATTTATACAAAAATATTTACGAGGGGCTGGAATCGAAGCGCATAATAAAATTTCTTTATTCAAGCTTGCATGGGATTTGATAGGGAGTCCGCTTGCTTCCCGTCATGAATTATATGAACGTTTCTACGCAGGAGATCCTGCAAGAAATTTGGCGAATCAATATATAATTATAAACTCAGACCAGCAAAAGTTTATTCAAAAAGTAATGGCGGCAATGAATTAATATAGGGCTTCCGCAAGAAATTCCTGCCGCATCCACGAATAGTCCCTGCCTGTTCAAGTTGATGATCGGTCTCATGTTAGTTGTGCTGACCAACTGGCTGGTAAAAGGCGAAAAAATTCGGCTAAGAGGGCGTATTTTGACCCCGTGCTTCCAGGAGCGCTTATTTCAAGCCTTTAGCTATATGCTGCTTGGCCTGATGACTGACTGCCGTGAAAATCGCCGTCGTTCAGATTCGTATTGTGTACCTGTTTCGCCAGAAGCATTTTGCCAAGGGTGCTATGGTCGCTTCCATTAAAGGATACAACGGGATATGATGCAGGAAAGCTCTCATTATGCTATAGTTTAGGGAACAAAGAAGGAATCCCATTTTGGTTGGTGAGTAAAATATACTTCGAGGTATATCCTCTCCCTCCCCTCCGCATACTACTGTAAAAAGGAACATTGTGGAGGTATGGCCATGATGAAGCAGGATGAGGAAATGCATCAGGAAGAGCCGCTGGCGCCTGGGCGGGGAATTATGCTAGGGCTCGTGGTAGGTACGCTGATGTGGGCAGGAATTATTGGCGGGGTTGTTTATTTGATGAAATAGATCGTTCTTGATGTAAGCTTTAATGAAAATTCGGTCATTGACCTATTTATATCGGTACAAAAAAAGGATGTTCTTCGGAATGTCTTTTTTTATTGAATGGAGGAATTTTATTTGTGTATTCGAAGTGACAGGGTTCCGTCAAGTGTAAGCATAGGTACGAATTGTTCCTGTTGTCGTCGTGTGCGGCTCCAGCTCGCAGCGTGCTGTGGCTTCGCCATGATGAAAACCGGTCGGAAGAAGAGCGTCCATGTCCATTGTATGGAAGCGGGGAACTGTTTTCAAACTGCTCGTCACTCTTGTCTGCATATTTGGCCAAGTCCTCTCATAGACATTACCAATCGGTGAAAATGCTTGAGAGGGGATGCGAGGATGAAGCGGCTCACGTGGTTGCTGTTGGTGGTGATGGTAGTGGGAACGGTTTTGGCTGGCTGCGGGAAGAAGAGTGCGGATGATGTGGTGAATGCACTGGATGGGGTTGTCGGCAAGATGGAGAGCTATTCGGCGGTAGGCCGGATGACGCTGCAGACAGGGCAGGAGCCGCAGGAGTACGGGGTGGAGGTTTGGTATCAGAAGCCGCACTATTACCGGATTGCGCTGACCAGCGAGCAGAAGGACATTACGCAAATTGTGCTCCGAAATGATGATGGGGTGTTCGTGCTGACACCGCATCTGAATAAAATGTTCCGTTTCCAAAGCGATTGGCCGGAAAATTCCGGACAGGTATACTTGTACCAGTCTCTGGTGCAGAGCATTTTGCTCGATTCCGAGCGGCAGTTTACGGTGGACCAGGACAAATATGTGTTTGATGTAGCGGCCAATTATCAGCATGGCATGCTGGCCCGCCAAAAAATATGGCTGGACCGTAAAACGTATGCACCATCTCATGTCGAGGTGTCCGATGATCAAGCGCAGGTGGTGGTCAAGGTTGATTTCACGGACTTCCAGTTCGGGCGAAAGTTTGATCAAGATTCGTTCGACATGGAGCGCAATATGACAAGCTCGCGCTTGCAAATGCTGCCGGCGATGGCTGCAGCCGGTGTGGAGCCGGTCCAAGCGGAGGCGGGTAACGCTGCTGCCGGCGGTACCGGTGCCGGGGCGGCAGGGACTGCAGCCGCAGGAGCTCAGGCTGCTAACAGCCAGACAGCTGCGTCCGCAGCAGGAGGCGCTTCGGCCGGCACGCAAGCAGGCGGTAAAGCGACGGCTCCGTCAGCCGGAGGGAGCAGCCAATCGGCAGTAAATGGCCAGGCGGGCAAGGACACGGCCGCAGGAGCTGCAGCCGGCGCTATGGGCGGACTGCAAACAGGCGGTTCGGGCGGCATACAAGGCACGGGAGCAGCTGCAGGCGCGCAAAACGCCGCTTCGAGCGGAGTAGCTCCAGGCCAAAGCATCGGAGTAGGAACGAATCCGCCTAGCGCGGCTGGGATAGGAGCAGGGGCTGCTGCCGGAGCCGTCTCAGGTTCCAAAGCGGCTGCGGCCGGTGCGTCGGCCGCACAGCAAGGCTTCGGTGTCATTGATCCGGCCTACATTCCGTCAGGCGTGAAGCAGGCCCAGATTTCGGACATTAAGTTCGGTGAAGGCAGCGGTGTTCTGCTGCGTTATTCCGGCAAATACAATTATTCGTTGCTTGAATCTCGCCCGAAGGATCGAATGGTGATGTCCCAGTACGGCGAGGGTGTAGATCTTGGCTATACGGTGGGGGTTTTGACGGGAGAAGAGCAGAAAACGCTGGTTTGGACCTTTGACGGAGTAGAATACCGGCTGTCCTCCAGTGATTTGCCGATAAGAGAAATGATTAAGGTGGCGCAATCGGTTCAAGGGCAGGTTGGGAAATAACCGGAAGCAGCGAGTGAGGATTTCCTCGGCATTGACGGAAAAGTATAAACTCAGGCTGGATGAGGTGAAAGCGAGCCGCATCGAACTAGCGTCTGCGATACACGCAGCTTGCAGCGCCAGCCGCACGCAGTTCCAGGCGCGCGGTTGCGGCGTTACGGCGATTGGCGAACGTATCCCAGGGGCGTTACGGCGCAAGCTCATTTATAAGAGGTATTGGATGGATGCTCAGCCGGGCGGCATTGAATACGATGAGGCATTGTGCGGTGGAGAGGAATGCACCCTAAGTATGCTCGACACTGCGCAGCAGCAGCTTATTGGTGCAGACCGGCCAAGAAAAAGCGCCTAATACCGCGCAAAGCGGAGTCCGGGCGGGCTGGGCGCTGATATGTAAATGATGCCAGCCTGATAAACCTCTCTCCTTCATTGACAGCCTGCTGGGAACGGATTAACATAATCTTATTATAGAAGAAGGAATCCCATCGTGCGGCGCAGTTGGCCGAGGCGGTGGGATTCCCGAATTTTTGAAGAAGGTGACGGGAGTGGAGCGGTTTTATCGCGCGACACGGGTGGAGGTCTCACTTGATGCGCTGGCGGGGAATTTGCGGGCGTTTCGGGAAGTGCTGCCGGTCGGGATGAAGACGATGGCAGTGGTAAAGGGGAATGCATACGGGCACGGAGCCGTGAAGGTGGCGGAGGAAGCGGTCGCCTGCGGCGTTGATTATTTGGGGGTCGCTTTTTTGGATGAAGCGCTGGAGCTTCGTCAAGCGGGGATTACGGCGCCGGTGCTGGTGCTCGGATTCACCGGGCCCGAAGGGCTGGATGTGGCCCGCGATCACGATGTAACACTAACTGTCTTCACGGACGAGGTGCTGGCAGCTCTACAGCAGATGCCGGAAGAGTCGCATAAGCTGAAAATTCATGTGAAGCTGGATACCGGCATGGGCCGGATTGGGCTGCATGAAGAAGCTACGGCGGTTGATTTTATACAGAGGGCGATTGCGTGCCCGGGGGTAGAGGTCGAAGGCCTGTTCACGCACTATGCCTGTGCGGATGAGACCGACAAAAGCTACACGCTGGAGCAGCACCGCCGGTTTCAGGCCATTGTGGACCGGTTTGCACAGCACGGCCGCAGGTTCGCGCTCCTGCATGCAGGCAACAGCGCGACAGCGATTGATATGCCGGAGCTGTCTTTTAATATGGTGCGGCTTGGAATCAGCATGTACGGCATGTACCCGTCCGAAGAGGTGAACAAGAGCCGGATTGAGCTTCAGCCGGTGCTCTCCTACAAAACGCGGGTAGTGATGGTGAAGACCGTGCCGCAGGGGACGGCCATTAGCTACGGGGCCACATACCGGGCGGCGGGGGAGGAGAAAATTGCAACGCTGCCGGTCGGATATGCGGACGGCTTCTCCCGTATGCTCAGCGGCAAATGTGAGGCGATTGTGCGCGGGCGGAGAGTGCCGGTAGTAGGTCGAATCTGCATGGACCAATGCATGCTGAACGTGAGCGGCGTGCCGGATGTTCAGCCGGGTGACGAGGTTGTGCTGATTGGCCGTCAAGGGGATGCGGTTCTTGCAGTCGAGGAAGTGGCCGCTGCCCTGGGAACGATCAATTACGAGGTGACCTGCATGGTATCGAATCGGGTACCCCGGGTATATATCCGGGACGGCGCTACGGTACAAACGGTCAATGGGCTTTGGAAGTGAGCGGGGAATTTGAACGATGATATAGAAGCTCCGAATGCAGGCTTTGCCGTCGCGGGGGGATTGAGGTGCTTCCTCGGCGCGGTGAAGGCTGCTTTTTCCTTTTCCTGCGCTTCTGTGATGTGTTTCCGCAGGCTGAATCGGTTTTTGTATATCTGTGCTGAAGAGCCGCAGGACAAGGGGGAACATTTTCCACGAGGGAAATAAAATTTGTAAAAAGGATTTCCAAAACCGACAGCGAATAGATATACCATAAGGAAAAGGTGTCGGAAAATGGCACATTCCCTCGAATTCTGCTTCGGGGTGAAATGCAGCATATCTGCTATACGCAGCGCATAGACTAATTTTGTATAAAATGGTTGGCCTAACAGCATAATGTTACTAACGGTTGGGTAAGTTCTGGGGGTGCGAGATTGGTGTCCAATGTGCATAATACGAAACGGATCATGATAAGTCTGCCCGAATATCTTCTTCAAGAAGTGGACGGCATTGTGGAGAAGGAGAATTCGAATCGCAGCGAGTTTATCCGCCAAGCGATGAAGCTTTACTTAATGGAACGCAAAAAGCGGTTCTTGCGGGAGTCGATGCAGCGCGGGTATATGGAAATGGCCAAAATTAATCTGCACATGGCTTCGGAAGCGTTTTTGGCGGAGGAAGAAGCGGACGATACCCTCGATCGCTTGGTTAGTGGGGTGTGAACTTTGATTGTAAAGCGTGGCGACGTGTTTTTTGCGGATCTTTCCCCGGTGGTCGGTTCGGAACAGGGAGGCGTTCGGCCTGTATTGGTTATCCAGAACGATATTGGAAATCGGTTTAGCCCAACAGTGATTGTGGCAGCGATTACGGCTCAGATCCAAAAAGCAAAGCTGCCAACGCATGTGGAGATTGATGCCGAGACGCATGGGTTTGACCGCGATTCGGTCATTTTACTTGAGCAGATTCGCACGATCGACAAGCAGCGGCTGACGGACAAAATTACTCATTTGGACGAAGAAACAATGCGCAAGGTTGATGAGGCTTTGCAGATTAGTGTCGGTCTGATAGAATTTTAATTGAAGAGCGATGAAGGCAGACGAGGGTGAGACAGCTCTCGTTTTTTCGTTGCCGGATAAGCTGCTGCCAGATGCTTGTAATCTTGATTCAGTACCGCTGTCGGAAGGGAAGCTAAAGGCCAAAGGGGATGAAGCTATGTCGGAGAAAAATATCGCGAATACGCCGGATGAAGCTGTTGCTGTTATAGAGGAGCTTACACCGGGGCTGAAAGCGGCGCTCGAAGAGCGGATTATGAAGCAAATCGCCGCGGAGCTGAAGCTGGCTGCCGGGAAAGTGAAGACGACCGTCGGTCTTCTGGATGAGGGCAATACCATTCCGTTTATTGCCCGGTACCGGAAGGAAATGACGGGGGAACTGGACGAGAATCAGCTGCGGGATATCGAGGAGCGGCTTCAATACCTGCGCGGGCTGGAGGAACGCAAGCGTGAAGTGATACGGCTCATCGGCGAGCAGGGGAAGCTGACGGAGGAGCTGCGGGCGTCGATTGAACAAGCGGTGAAGCTTCAAGCGGTGGAGGATTTATACCGGCCGTATCGGCAGAAGCGGAAAACGCGGGCGAGCGTGGCGAAGGAGCGGGGGCTGGAGCCGCTTGCGGCATGGATGATGACTCAGCCGCGGTCCGGAGATCTCCTGGCGGAAGCGGCAGCCTATGTCAATGAGAGCAAGGGCGTGGCGTCGCCGGAGGACGCCGTACAAGGCGCAATGGACATCATCGCCGAGAATATTGCTGACGATGCCAAAATCCGGACCTGGGTGCGCAGATATACGCAGGAGCAGGGTACGCTTGTGACGGAAGCGAAGGATGCGGAGCAGGAATCGGTTTACGAGATGTACTACGCGTACCAGGAGCCGGTGCGCAAGCTTCCGCCGCATCGGATACTGGCAATTAATCGCGGGGAGCGGGAGGATGTCCTGAAGGTCAATTTAACGGTTCCTGCGGATCGAATTCACGAGTACATCGGCAAGCAAGTATTGAAAGGGCCGTCTATAACGAAGGATACGCTTACGGCGGTTATTGAGGACGCATACAAGCGGCTGATTGCCCCCTCCATCGAACGGGAGGTTCGCGGAGAGCTGACAGAGAAGGCGGAGGAGCAGGCGATTGAGATTTTTGCGGAGAATCTGCGAAATCTGCTGCTGCAGGCGCCTGTCAAGGGCCAAACGGTGCTTGGCGTAGACCCGGCTTACCGGACGGGCTGTAAGCTGGCGGTTATTGACGATACCGGCAAGCTGCTGGAGGTGGCGGTCAGCTATCCGACCCCGCCGAACAATAAGGTTGCCGAGGCGGAGGCGCTGTTTGATAAGCTTATTGGCTCTTATCAGGTGAGTCTTATCGTAATCGGGAACGGTACCGCTTCACGGGAGACGGAGCAGTTCGTGGCCGGAGTTATCGCGAAGCAGAAGGCGAAAGGGCGCTCCTTGCAGTATTTGATTGTCAATGAAGCCGGTGCAAGCGTATATTCGGCGTCCAAGCTGGCGCAGGAGGAGTTTCCGAAGCTGGATGTGGCGGAGCGCAGCGCAGTTTCGATTGCCCGCAGGCTGCAGGACCCTCTGGCCGAGCTGGTCAAAATCGATCCGAAATCTATCGGTGTCGGACAGTACCAGCATGACGTGTCGCAAAAACGTTTGGAGGAAAGCTTGAAGGTGGTGGTTGAGTCGGCGGTCAACCATGTCGGCGTCGATCTGAACACAGCTTCTCCGTCACTTCTAGCCTATGTCTCGGGCGTCAATGCAACGATTGCCAAAAATATTGTAAAATACCGTGAAGAAAACGGAAAATTCGTCTCCCGTCAGCAGCTGCAGAAGGTGCCGCGTCTTGGCGCCAAAACCTTTGAGCAGTGTGTCGGCTTTATGCGAATTCCGGAAGGGGACAACCCGCTGGATAAGACGCCGATTCACCCGGAATCGTATCGCGTGGTGGATCAGCTGTTCAAGGAATTGAAGCTGCAGCTGAACGAGCTCGGGTCGAAGGATCTGAATGACCGCTTGAAGCAGCTGGAGCCGGAATCGCTGGCTGTGCAGCTTGGCGTTGGTGTTCCGACGCTTCGCGACATCCTGGACAGCCTTATGCGTCCGGGCCGCGACCCGAGGGAGGAGCTGGAAGGGCCTATTTTCCGGACGGATGTGCTGCAGCTGGAGGACTTGAAGCCGGGTATGGAGCTTAAAGGAACCGTTCGCAATGTGATTGATTTCGGAGCTTTTGTCGATATCGGGGTCAAAAACGACGGTCTGGTCCATATTTCGCAGCTGAGCAGCTCGTTTGTGAAGCATCCCCGGGATGTGGTTTCCGTCGGGGATACGGTAACGGTCTGGGTGCTGAGCGTGGATATGGGCAAGGGGCGCGTCAGCTTGACGATGAAGCAGCCGTAAGGGGTAGCTGGAAATAACAATAAGCAGCGCTTCCGGTATAAACGGGGGCGCTGCTTATTTTGTCAGCAGATCAGCTGTATTAACGGTTGGTGTAATTGACCGGATGACCTTCACCGTCTCGAAGGCTGGATTTGGTGCGGTAAAAAAACCAGCAATCGTTCAGCAGGCGAATTTGCCGGCGGTCTTTTTTCAAGAATGCCTGGGTCAGCTGGTTGCACAGCCATTTTGGCATAAGCCTTATCCCCTTTCCCTCTGGATGCCGTTAATTTCATCATATGGGCATCTGCGGAAACGGGTGCAGGTCCTACTCGAATTTTGTCGTCCGGTCAGGCTGGCTCAGGCGCCTGGAGGGGTATGCAGGGCAGGCTCATAGCCCCCTCTGATGCAGCTATTCTAGAACTTATCTTAAAAATCTGCAGATGATGTACGGCACCAGGCACATCACATCATGCTGCTGTGAGCAGGGCTTGTTATAAATGCAGTTCCTCTTCATACCACTGCTCCAGCTGGGCCTGCAGCGCCCGGATTTCCGTCAGCAGGGAGATCAGCGGATAAGCGGGCTCCTGAATGGAAGCGAAGGAACGCTCCAGCTCATTAATGTAGTCCAGGCCGTTTTGAATGTGCAGTGCTTCATCATGGAGCTCCAATTCATCACATTCGGCAATAATGTGCGGAAGCTGAGGGACACGTTCAGCTGTCAGCTTGCCGATTTCTTTGTGCAGCCGTTTAAACAGCGCGCTTAGCTGGTAAGCATGGGTGGCTGGCATTTCAACAAAATCGATACGGCTTCCTAGCTGAAGCACGTTGTAGCGCATAGTGGGCATTGTGGGTCTTTCTCCTCTCCAAGTGCAAGTGACACAGAACTTCTACTTGACAGTGTAGCGGATTGTACGGTACAAATTCAAGTGAAGAATTGTGTAGGAAAGGGGACTGGCCGTGATGGCGGATCAAATGGATGACCGGCAGCTGCAGGAGTGGGTAGAGCGAGTCTCATTGGAGTCGTTTGGTCGGCCTTTTCTGCACCGGGCAACCTTTAACCGGCGGCTTCGCTCGTCGGGAGGGCGGTATTTTACAAGAAGCCATAATATTGATATTAGCTGGCTCCAGTATGTTACCCATGGAGCGGAGGAAGTCGAACGCATTATTAAGCATGAGCTGTGTCATTATCATTTGCATCTGGCCAAGGGCGGATACCAGCACCGCGATTCGGATTTCAAGGAATTGCTTGCAATTGTAGGCGGCAGCAGATATTGCCAGCCCATCGCCGCCGTAAAGCGGACCGAGCCATACCGGTACAGGCTGGAATGCACGAACTGCCAGATGGTATATATGCGCAAGCGCAAGCTGGATATTAAGAAATATGGCTGCGGACGCTGCCGCAGCAGGCTGCGTCTTATTCCGCTATCCCCCCAGGATGGAACATCGGGCCCCGATGTGAAATCGGGTAAATGCGCCAGCGACCAAGAAAGGGCGGGTCAAGCTAGGAGCGCCAAGTAAAAGATTTGGATAATCTCCGCATGTGTATGCTTCATCGGGAGCAGGAGCGTGGAGCCGAGTGTACCAAACGTACAAACGTACAAACGTACAAACGGCGGCACCTTGCCCTAACACTGGGTGGAAATTAGGTGGAGGTTAGGTGGAGATAGAAGACTTGACGAAGAAATTCCTTCATGATAAAATCGTAAGTGTTGTTCCCTGATAGCTCAGTTGGTAGAGCACTCGACTGTTAATCGAGTTGTCACAGGTTCGAGTCCTGTTCGGGGAGCCATTTCTTTTTCTTGGAGAGATACCCAAGTGGCTATAAGGGGACCCTCTGCTAAGGGGTTAGACTGCGTAAGTGGTGCGAGGGTTCGAATCCCTCTCTCTCCGTATGATGTAAGCATAAACCGCCAAGAGCGGTTTTTTTAATGCCTCAAATTCAGGGGCAAGGCGCGCGCAGCTCCCAGTGCGCGGTGTTTCGCTGCATGACGGCGGTCGGTCGACCACAGCAGCGGCGCGATTGTTGAAGCACAGCGTTTCACCCCGTTATGTCAAAAGGGGCTATCGTGTACAATCCGAAGCAGTCTGGCTTTATATTTTGATGCCGGCAGCACCCTTGCTTATGGATTCGGATAGGGTAAGGCTCCCGCTCAACGAAGAGGCCTTGAGTGAATTGCTAGCAGACGTTTTCGGCTATTTTTACCACTTGCCAAGCCTAATTTCATACGCTATAATAACACTTGTCGCCTTAAGAGTTGTATGTTCTGAATAAGGCCCGTTGGTCAAGGGGTTAAGACACCTCCCTTTCACGGAGGTAACAGGGGTTCGAATCCCCTACGGGTCATCAATATTGTTACGACTTTGAAGCTACGAGCCATTAGCTCAGTTGGTAGAGCACCTGACTTTTAATCAGGGTGTCGTAGGTTCGAGTCCTACATGGCTCACATTATATACTGTGCGGTTGTGGTGGAATGGCAGACACGCTATCTTGAGGGGGTAGTGGGCTTACGCCCGTGGAGGTTCGAGTCCTCTCAACCGCATCATGATGAAAGACAAAACAGTCTCGCTTCGGCAGGGCTGTTTTTTTGTGCCTATACATCAGAACCCAGAGCCTCTATCGCTATGTACAGGCGTGTGCGGCGAACGGATCGGATGGGAGCTTGGATACCATAGCCGGCGGCGTTCCCTGCGGAGTGATGATTGATGCCGGGAGACAATCGGATCACGGTTCGATATTACTCCATAACGAGTCCGATGATGATGAAAGGCTGGGTGGGCACAGGAACGGTCAAGCTGTTTGGCGTTATTGCCGAAGAGGCAGGAGAAGGACTGGCATTTAATTGCATTGCTGTGCACAAATAGAAGACGCTGCAGGCTCAAGGGGGATGGCTGATGCAGTAAGGACCTCCAGCGCCGCATTCAATGCGGACATTCTGGAGGATTATTTGGTTTATTTGGTTGGTGTGGATTTGTGCGGATTATATTTTTGTAAAATGGACAATCTTGAGTTATAGTGACCTTCAAGAGGAAGATAAAGGGGTAAGCAAGCAAAACAATACAAGCCAAAAAGGTTTCGACAAAATGAATGAATCCTCGATTCAATGGATGTCGTACAATTCGTGTTGTTCGACACAGACAAGGGAGGTATACAGACAAATGACTTTGCCGGTAACATCACTCTATCTCTCCGAAAACCTAGACTTGGACCTTAAAGACGTAGACCTGAAGAAGTTTACCGATGAGCAGATTATTAGTATGTTCCTCAGCATCTGCGAACGTTCAAAATATACACTGCGTAATTATACGAATGCGATTCATCAGTTCCAGCAGTTTATTGCTCCCAAAACGCTGCAGGACGCGACATGGCGGGAGATCGAGGCTTTTAAGATTGGGCTTATGAAAGGCTTCTGTAGCAAAAGCAGCCGACCGCAGGCACCAGCGACTGTATCGAATCTGATCGCCCCGCTGCGTTCATTGTACCGATGGGGGAGCGATCCCAACATTGGGCTGTTTGCGCACAATCCGACAACGTGTATCCGAAGCCCAAAGGTGCGCGTGAACAGCAGCCAGCATTATTTGACCAAGAAAGAGGTGGTGCGGCTGTTTGAGCAGCTTTACTTACAAGGAGAACGGGATTATCTGGTGGGAGTTACCTTGGTTTTATTAGGCCTGCGGGTGTCCGAGCTGGTTGCTATCCGGGTCGGAGATTTTCATACGGACCCGCTGGAAACGTCGATGTGGCTTACCGTGGTTTATGGAAAAGGGGGGAAACAACGGGAAGTGAAGGTGCCGCAATCCTTGTGGAACATTCTTCACGGCTTTATTCTTAAAACCCGGAAAGGGCGACAGCAGCGTCTATTCCCAATCAGTGTCAGACAGGTGGAACGAATCATTCAGACAGCACGGGAACAAAGCGGCCTGGAGAAGAAATTGACACCTCACTGGCTGCGGCATACGAATGCAACGTTAGCTCTGCTTAACGGGGCTTCTATTCAGCAGGTACAGGAGATGCTTGGACATGCCCAAATCAATACGACCCAGCGGTACATACATACAGTAGAGCAAATCAAGAAAGCGGCTTCCGATTATGTTGAAGATTGCCTGAAGGAATATATCCTTTAGCACTTTATTTTCAAATATATGGTAGTGTGAACCTAAACATTATGGTAGTATGGGAATCAGATATTGTCGAAATACATCGTTTTTTTATATAATCATGTCGAACAACACGAATTGTACGACATCTATTGTACATGAATATTTATTTGCTCGCTTGACTTATTGTCAAGAGGGGAACGATCCACCTTCCTCCGTTTTAGGAGGGCTTTTGTATCATTTTGACTATGACATGGGGGTGAAGGTGGAAGGGGAGCGCTTCTTTATAGGCGAATATGGATTCACTCGGTTTCATGGCTTAGAGGCAGACGCAGTACAGAATATGACAACGGGGTGGGGAATATGTGGTTTCTTAATTTGAAAACATCAGTAAAGTTGATTTCTTCGTTTGTCTTGTTGGCGATGATTCTGGCTTTTGTCGGTGTGTTTGGACTGAGCAATATGGATAAATTGAATCAGAGCATGGATAAAATGTACAGAAATAATTTGGTTCCGATTCAAATGATAGCGGAAGCCCAAGTTTCGTACCAGCGAATCCGGATCAATCTGCGTGATATGAATATGGCCGATACTGCGCAGGAAAAGAAAGGATATCAGGAAAGAGCAATCATGTTCCGCGATCAGACGGAATCGAATATCAGTCATTATCGCCAAACGGAGCTGACTCCGAAGGAGGATGAGAAGCTGAAGCAGTTTACTCCGGCCTGGCAAGCATATACAAAGGCTCTGGACAATGCCATTCAGGTGAGCAATGCGGGAAATGAGGCGGAATTCAGGGCGCTGCTGAACGGGGAATTGAAGGAAAAGGGCGACATTGTCAATAACCTATTGAATGAGTTAATTGAGATAAACAATCAACTGGCTGAAGCTGCCAATCAAGCTTCCGACAAAGAATATGAGTCTACCCGGAATGTGACCCTGACCATTATTGTCATTTCGCTTCTATTTAGCATTGGCTTTGGTTATTTCATTGCACAGGTGATTTCCCGTCCATTGAACCGGATCGTGGAGTTGGTCGCCAAGGTGTCGAATGGCGAGCTGCGGGAGACGACGGATATCCGTACGAAGGACGAGGTAGGGCGTCTGGCTGTCTCGATTAACGATATGGTGCTCAAGCTCCGCGCGACGGTCAGCGGCATTACGGGTATGGCCCAAGGCGTGGCTGCGGCAGCCCAGCAAATCTCTGCAAGCACGGAGGAAATCGCCGGTGTCAGCACGAGTCAGGCTACTGCCGCCCAAACCATCAATGAACTGTTTAAGGATTTGTCCATTGCGGTTAATTCGGTCGCCCGGAGTGCGGAGCAGGCTGCGGATTTTTCCAATTCAACGGTCAAAATCGCCCAGAACGGCGAAGAGATCGTCCGGACGTCTGTGGAGGGCATGAATCAGGTGAACGTTCAGATGGCCCGTTTGGAAGAGGATTCCCAAAAAATTGGGGATATCATCGAGGTAATCGATGATATTGCGGACCAGACGAATCTGCTCGCGCTGAATGCCGCGATTGAAGCTGCTCGGGCCGGGGATCAAGGCAGAGGCTTTGCTGTTGTTGCCGACGAGGTGCGTAAGCTGGCAGAACGGAGCAGTGAGGCCACCAAGCAGATTACACTCATCATTAAAGGAATGCAGGAGAATACCCGTCAAAGCGTCAAATCGGTAAATGACGGCGCGTTATCCACCCGCCAATCCGGAGAGGCGTTTGGGAGCATTGCCGCTATGGTGAATGAGACTGCTCAAAAGGTGATGGAGATTGCTGCGGCCAGTGAAGAGCAGGCGGCACAATCCTCAGAGGTGCTGATTGCCGTCGAAAGCATTTCCGCTGCAACAGAAGAGTCGGCGGCTAGCAGCGAGGAGACCGCGGCGACGGCCCAGTCATTGGCGGAGCTGGCGGAAGGGCTGAACCAATCCGTCTCGTTCTTCAAAATCAATTGATCTTCGATCGAAAAAAAGAAGGTGCTCGCATGAAAGTGACTCCTCAGGATCAATATGTTGAGGTGGGGCTAGACAACGAACGCTATGCGATTCCAATTGGCGATGTCCGTGAAATTATTCGAATGATGCATATTACGGTGCTTCCTCGCAGTAAAGCGTATTTGAAGGGCGTTATTCACTTGCGAAACCAAATCATTCCGGTTGTCAGCCTGCGTCTCCGACTAGGCCTCCAGGAGCACGCGGCAACCAAGGCAAGCCGGATTGTAGTAGTGAACTTCCGCAATGAGCTGGCTGGACTTATTGTGGATCAGGTGCATCGGGTCTCATTTATTCCTGATGTCGGGCCGCCGATGGATGGATACGGCCGCTCCGGAGAAGGGGGGGGCTTTGGGATGGCGCGGACCGATGCAGGGCTGGTGAGCATCCTGAGTCTGGACCGTATTCTGGGTGAGTAAACAAGAACCTGCCTCCAGCGAGGCATGGGGATATTTCCGGTAAGTGTAATCAGACCAAGGTCTCCAACACCACGGTACACGTGGGAGTGGAGACCTTGTTTTCTATCCCCTGCTCTCTTGCCAGAGAGAAATGCTGTTCCTGCCTGGCATACCGGCGTCCTTCTGATTCTCTAGTCAGAGGAGGGGCCTTTGCCCAGCGCAGCAAAGCGATTTGTCTGGGCGCGCGGTGCTGTTTTTGTTACAATAGCCATATATGTTTCTTTGCAAGCTAAGCCTGTCCGGCCAAGGAACAACCAAGCGAGGCGGTCATGCCCGGAACAGCAGCGGAACAGTAGTGGCGGAAGCGGGACGGAACAACACACGCCCGTGCGAAACGAAAAGGAGAGCGGCAATGAAAGAGATTTATCATGCGTACCAGCATGGGTATGAATTGTATGTAAAAAGCGGCGGCAACGGATTTCACGTCGTACATGTGCCGTTTGCCTCAAGCCGGGGGGAGACGGTGCTTCACGTATTTCCGACCGCTGTGGAGGCGGTTGCCGCGGCAAAGCGGTTTCCTGAGCTGGAGCAGACAGCCAGAATAAGAGGCTTTGTGCTGGAGGGGGGACGGTTTGCTCATTCGGATGGCCGGTCAGTGGACGTGTCTTTCGCCATGGACCCCAGACTCACCGTAGAGCAGTTCAGAGCACTGTTCTCGCAATGACCCAGATGTAAAATGACAAGCCCTGGCCGGCGGCCGGCTGCATCGGAAACGATGACGTCGGTGTTCGGGCGCAGGGCTTCTTTTTTGTAAACAGCGTTATTTTTCCAGCAAATCCCGGTAGGGGGTATAGTCGATATTCTCGCGGTTCAGAAACTGAATCAGGCTTTTGTAATCACGCTTGGGCGTTGCCAGAATGTAGCCTTGAATGCAGTGCTCCCGCGTAACCTCCGGGTCCCCGCTTTCCAGTGCCACCTGGCCGATTTTGGCGGCGATGGAGTGACGGGCGATGTCCCGAAAAGCGTTCGGCACCGGAGAAACAAGCTTCTCCAGAAACGCTTTGCTTTCATCCGTCCACATATGCCGTGACTTGTCCACGTAGTAGTTTTGCCAGTCCAGCTTGGACTTCCCGTCCGCCATGGGGAGAACCTTGAAAAATTTGCGGAACATGAAATAACCGCCGATGGACATGAAAAAAAGCAGCACACAGCCCCAAAATATTAGAAACAGCATAAAGCCGCCAGATGCTTCCATGGATAAAACTCCTTTCACTCGCACTCCTCCAAATTATACCGCATTTCTAGATTTATTTCGAGTTTGCAGGTACAATGAGACGTATGGCTATCAGCATGTCGTATAGCTATCTTACGATAAGGAAGGAAGTAAACGATGCTAAAAATCGGTTCGCACGTTTCGTTTTCGGACAAGGGATTGCTGAATGCGGCAAAAGAAGCGGAGTCTTACGGCTCCAGCACATTCATGATTTATACCGGCGCGCCGCAAAACACCCGCCGAAAACCGATCGAGGATCAATATATTGAAGAAGGCCGGGAAGTAATGGCCGGACAGGGCATTGATGAAATTGTCGTGCACGCGCCTTACATTATTAATCTCGGTTCCTATAAAGAGGATACGTTCGAGCTGGCGGTCCGGTTCCTGCAGGAGGAAATCCGCCGCACAGCCTTTCTCGGGGTACAAAATATTGTGCTTCACCCGGGCGCTTATACGGATAAGGATGCCGAGTACGGCATAAAACGTATTGCAGAGGGCTTGAACGAGGTTATCGCGGGGACGAAGGAATGTGATGTCAACATCGCGCTGGAGACAATGGCGGGGAAAGGGACGGAGATTGGGCGAAGCTTTGAGGAGATCGCCTCCATCATGGACCAGGTGGAGGATAACCGCCGGTTGACCGTCTGCCTGGACACCTGCCACGTTCATGATGCGGGCTATGACATCGTAAATGATATTGACGGCGTACTGGCCAAGTTCGACCGGACGGTAGGTCTGGACCGGATAGCGGTTGTCCATTTGAACGACAGCAAGAACATGCGCGGCGCCGGCAAAGACCGTCATGCGCCGATTGGATCGGGCTGGATTGGCTTTGAGGCGATGCACCGTATCGTTCACCACGATGCTCTTCAGGGCCGCCCGTTTATTCTGGAAACACCGTGGATCGGCAAGGAAGACAAAACGGTCCGTCCGATGTACGAAGCGGAAATAGCGCTGCTGCGCGGCGATGTTGAGAAGCGGTTCGGCGGTGAATTTCTGGAGGATGTTGAGCGTTTGCAGCATTTCTTTACGAAGCAGGAAGTGGATTACCGCCAGTTCGTGCTGTCTACCTGGGAGCTGCTGAAAACAGACGCCAAGGCTAAGAAGGCGGACGGGCGCGAGCCGATGGAGCGTTTGTATGATCTCGTGGCAGAGCACCGGGTGCTGGCGGAGCGCAGCGAGGAGCAGATTAATCAGCGCTTGACCGCCTGGTTTGCAGGCAAGCAATTATTTCAATAGGACGTTGTTCATGGAGCAGGACGATTTGATGTCCGAATGGGCATCGATCAGTGCCGCGTCTCGGACGTATTCCCGATGCGCGGCAGGCTTCACGGGCTTGGCACAGAAAGGATAGAGACAGATGAGCGAGAAGAAAACGAACGGAGCCGGGGAAGAGCGGGCACGCATGCTGCTTTCTTGCCCGGATCAGCCGGGAATTGTGGCAAAGGTGTCACGCTTTTTATTTGATGCAGGGGCCAACATTGTACAGTCCGATCAGTATACGATGGACCCTGAGGGCGGCATGTTCTTTATCCGCATTGAGTTTGATCTGACGAATCTTGCAGACCGTCTGGAATCGCTCGAACGTGATTTCTCCGTCGTTGCGGGGGATTTGAAGGCGGAGTATACGATTTCACCCGCGGCACGCCGCAAGAAGCTGGCCGTTCTCGTGTCCAAGGAGGATCACTGCCTGCTGGAGCTGCTCTGGCAATGGAAGGCGGGCAATCTTCAAGCGGATATTGCGATGGTCATCAGCAACCATGAAGACATGCGTGAGGCTGTGGAAGCCTTCAACATCCCGTATCATTATATTCCGGTAACCCCGGGAACGAAGCAGGAAGCGGAGGCGCAGCAGCTGGAGCTGACCGTCGGGCAGGTGGATGCAGTGGTGCTGGCCCGGTACATGCAGATTATTTCCCCAACCTTTATCGAAGCGTTCAAAAATCGCATGATTAACATCCATCATTCCTTCCTTCCGGCGTTTGTAGGCGGCAAGCCTTATGCGCAGGCCTATGACCGCGGGGTCAAAATTATCGGAGCAACGGCACACTACGTCACCGAGGAGCTGGACGGGGGACCGATTATTGAGCAGGATGTGCAGCGGGTCAGCCACCGTGACAATGTCACCGACCTGAAACGCATCGGCCGCCATATCGAGCGGATCGTACTAGCCCGCGCTGTTGCATGGCATGTGGAAGACCGGATTATTACTCATCATAACAAAACCGTTGTGTTTAATTAAAAGCGGTATGCGGACAGCGTTCGGTTGAGCAGGGGACGGGTAAAAACCGAACCAAAACCGAACGTTTGTCTTTTATAAATGTTTATTGTATGGATTGTAAAATATCTTTATGATGTTGTTTCATGGAAATGGTGGAAAAGCGGGTTTTCAAATGGTACAATAGGGCAATGAATTGAAAATCTCATCATTTGCACACGTGAACAATTTTAGGAGGAATTATAAGAATGACGGTAGCTAATAAAACGATCGATCAACTCTCCATCGACACCATTCGTACGCTTTCTATTGATGCTATTCAAAAGGCAAACTCCGGTCACCCGGGCATGCCGATGGGCGCAGCTCCGATGGCATATGAATTGTTCGCAAAATTCATGCAGCACAACCCATCCAACCCGAACTGGATTAACCGCGACCGTTTCGTTCTGTCCGCAGGACACGGCTCGATGCTGTTGTACAGCATGCTGCACCTGAGCGGCTATGACCTGTCCCTGGATGAAATCAAAAACTTCCGCCAATGGGGCAGCAAAACTCCGGGTCACCCGGAAGTAGGCCACACCGCGGGCGTTGACGCTACAACCGGACCACTCGGTCAAGGCTTCGGTATGGCTGTCGGTATGGCCATGGCAGAGGCTCACCTGGCTGCAGTTTACAATAAAGAGAACTACAACATAATCGATCACCACACTTACGTCATTTGCGGCGACGGCGACCTGATGGAAGGGATCTCCTCCGAGTCGGCTTCCCTGGCCGGTCACCTCAAGCTCGGCAAGCTGGTTGTATTGTACGATTCAAACGATATCTCCCTTGACGGCGAATTGAACCTTTCGTTCTCCGAGAACGTTCAAACCCGTTTTGAAGGCTACGGCTGGCAAGTTCTGCGTGTAGAAGACGGCAACGATCTGGAAGCTCTGCACAAAGCGATTTTGGCGGCTCAAGCGGACTATCGCCCGACACTCATCGAAGTAAAAACGGTTATCGGCTACGGCAGCCCGAACAAAGCAGGTAAAGGCGGACACGTAGGACCGCACGGCTCCCCGCTGGGCGAAGAAGAAGTGAAGCTGACGAAGCAGGCTTACGGCTGGGACGAGAACGCTCATTTCCACGTGCCGGATGAAGTTCGCGCTCACTTTGCGACAATTAAAGAAGCAGGAGCCAAACAAGAAGCCGCTTGGAACGAGCAGTTCGCAGCGTACAAAAAAGCATATCCGGAGCTGGCACAGCAATTCGAAACAGCCATCAACGGCGACCTGCCGGAAGGCTGGGACAAGGATATTCCGGTTTACACGCCTGCTGATAAAGGCATGGGTACCCGGAACTCGTCCGGTATCGTGCTGAACGCAATTGCAAACCATGTTCCATCGCTGATCGGCGGTTCCGCAGACCTGGAGTCCTCCACAATGACTCACATGAAAGGCCTGGGACAACTGACTGCGAAGGATTACAGCGGCCGCAACGTATACTTCGGCGTGCGTGAGTTCGGAATGGGCGCTGCAGTGAACGGTATGCTTCTTCACGGCGGTCTGAAAGTATTCGGCGGTACGTTCTTCGTATTCTCCGACTACCTGCGTCCGGCAATCCGCCTGGCCTCTATCCAGAACGTGCCTGCAATTTATGTCTTTACACATGACAGCATCGGCGTAGGCGAGGATGGCCCGACTCACGAGCCGATCGAGCAGCTTGCTGCGCTGCGCATCATTCCGGGTGTCACGGTTCTTCGTCCGGCGGATGCGAATGAAACGGCTGCTGCATGGAAATATGCGGTCAGCAACAAACAAGGTCCGGTTGCTCTCGTCCTGACACGTCAAGCTGTTCCGAATCTGGAAGGCACAGACAAGCTGGCTCATGAGAACATTTCCCGCGGCGGATATGTGATCTCCGATGCTGCTAATCCGAAGGCGCAAATTATCGCTACCGGCTCCGAGGTTTCCCTGGCTATCGACGCTCAGAAGAAATTGGCTGAAGAGGGCATTGCTGTCCGTGTTATCAGCTTGCCGAGCTTCGAGCTGTTCAACAAGCAATCCCAAGAATACAAGGATTCCGTCATCCTGCCGGGCGTTAAAGCACGTCTCGGTGTGGAAATGGCCCACTCCTTCGGCTGGGATCGCTTCGTAGGCGACCAAGGCGCGGTGCTTTCCATCGACAAGTTCGGTGCTTCCGCTCCAGGTCCGGTTGTTATCAAAGAGTACGGCTTCACGGTTGAAAACGTAGTGGCGAAGGTTAAAGCACTGCTGTAATCGCGGCTTGAAGCGTTTGTATATTTAACATAGAAAGGCCCGAACTACCGTTCGATAGCTTCGGGCTTTTTCTTTACATATTTTAAAGGAGCTGTCGTTGATGTCTCAATTCGATCAAGTATCCGTTGTTACGAAAGCGAACATTTATTTCGACGGAAAAGTAACGAGCCGCACGGTATTGTTCGCAGATGGAACGAAAAAAACGCTTGGTATCATGATGCCGGGAGAGTATGAATTCGGTACGGATTTGAAAGAGCTTATGGAAATTCAAGCCGGTGAACTGAGCGTACTGCTGCCGGGCGAGAGCGAATGGAAGCAAATTAGCGGAACCGGGGAGTTCATTGTTCCGGCTAATGCCAAGTTCAAGCTGAAAATCGAGACGGTTACCGACTATATTTGCTCGTATTTGGCGGAGTAATAACGTTCCTCCGGACCGAAGGCGGCATCGTTGGCAGCCATGATAGCTGCATGACAGTATGGACCAAGGCAAGGGCGGCGGCTGGTATGGCCGATTGCAATAAGCAGTCTCAGGCTGTGATTCTAGCTTCAGGGGATGTCAAAAGAGGAAGCGGCTGGCTCAGCCGCTTCCTCTCTCCTAAGGACGGAATTATGCTCAGGCAAGCTGCTCAAGATGCAGTGCGATGTACTGCTCCAGCTTGCTGCGGTATACTGGCGGCAATCCGGCGATAATACAACCATAATGAAAACCATCGGCCTCTGACTCAATCCGGATGATTTTGGCTGTAATGGGCGGAAGCTCAGCCTCGGACGGGAAATGGATGACGATAAACATGTCTTTGGCCAGCGGAAACGTTGAGGCGATCTGAATGCCGCTTTCGGACAAATCGTGCAGCACGCCGTCAATGTTTTGGCCGGAAAAGGCGCCTTCCTTCTCCCATTGGTAGACAGACAACTGGAGCTGAATGTTCAAAGTGACGCGCATATTGCGGCGCCGATCTGTCACATTGGAGGGATAGCTGCTGTTGACCTTGGCGGCGGCCTGCTCGACCCGGGCCCCCATCCATTCTTCATAGCATTGGATGACCCCGCACAAATCGTCAGCCGGATTGGACTTCGTGAAGCCCATGGAGAAAATGTTTTGGGCCAAATTCAGAAGCGGCGTCGTTACTCCCATTCCGGAGTTGAGGATGCTGGCCAGACGCAAGTCCTTATGCATCAGCTCTAAGGAAAACTGGGTGCTGAAGTCGCGGTTGATCATTTTCTCGCCCTTCAGCTCGGCCTGCTTGCTGGCCGCACCGCCGGACTGGACAATTTCCAGGAAATCAACCGGATCAAGCCCGGCTTTGGCCGCCATCGACATGCCTTCACATAGGGCCAGCGCGTTGATACCGACGATCGTGTTATGTGCCAGCTTGGCGTAGGAGCCGGAGCCTGAAGGACCCATATAGATGACCTTTCGGCCCATGGCTTGCAGGTAAACCTCATTGTCCTCCAGAACCTCACGGTCACCGCCGACCATAAACAGAAGCGTTCCGCTTTCGGCAGCCGGCTTGCTGCCTGTTACAGGAGCATCCAGGAAGTCGACGTAGTGGGCTTGCAGCTCACGATACAGCTGCTGGCTTGTTTGCGGGGCGACGGTGCTGCTGTCGATGATGGTCAGGCCGGGATGCAGGCCTTCCATAATGCCTTGCTCGCGGTGAAATACATCCAGCAGGGAGTCGTCGTTGCTGAGCATCGTCATCAACAGCTGTGACGAACGGGCGGCATCTGCAGGGGTTGCGGCGATTTTGGCGCCCATGCTGACGAGTTCCTCCGCTTTGGCGGCGGTGCGGTTGTATACCGTTACTTCAAAGCCGTTTTTAAGCAGGTTGCGGGCCATTGGCAAGCCCATGACACCGAGACCGATAAATGCGATGGTTTTCATTGCTTCACCTCATTAGCTGTTTTATTTCTTCATCTTACATGAATCGATGGCGCTTTGAAAGCTGGAGCCTGCCAGCATGAACCAGTTTTACCTATAGACCAGTCTGATAACCGGAAGGAGTTTGAGTAGAATGAGTTTGTTGAAATTTGATTACAGCCGTGCGCTGACATTTGTAGGCCAGCATGAGGTCGATTATTTTGGTGCGCCGGTGCGCCTTGCGCATGATCAGCTCCATCAGGGGACAGGTGCAGGCAACGACTACCTTGGCTGGATTGACCTGCCAACCAATTATGACAAAGAAGAGTTTGTCCGTATTCAAGAGGCGGCAAAACGCATTCAGTCCGACTCGGACGCGCTGGTAGTTATCGGAATCGGCGGCTCATACCTTGGCGCCCGCGCAGCGCTTGAAATGCTGACCCATTCGTTCTACAATGTCCTGCCTAAAGGACAACGGAAAACGCCGGAAATTTATTTTGTCGGCAACAATATCAGCTCCACCTATGTGACTCATCTGCTGCAGGTGCTGGAAGGCAAGGATGTGTCCGTGAACGTCATCTCCAAATCCGGTACGACGACGGAGCCGGCAGTCGCATTCCGTCTGTTCCGTGACCTGCTGGAGAAAAAATACGGCAAAGAGGCTGCACGCAAGCGTATCTACGCGACAACGGACAAAGCGCGCGGCGCACTGAAAACATTGGCTGATGCGGAAGGCTACGAATCGTTTGTAATCCCGGATGATGTAGGCGGCCGTTATTCGGTGCTGACTGCTGTAGGTCTTCTGCCAATCGCAGCAGCAGGCATTGATATCGAAGCGATGATGCAGGGCGCTGCCGATGCGTCCCGCGCGTATGCGAACCCGAATCTGGCTGAGAATCCGAGCTACCAATATGCGGCTGTTCGTAATGCCTTGTACCGCAAGGGCAAAGCAATCGAAATCATGGTCAATTATGAGCCATCGCTGCACTTCGTATCCGAATGGTGGAAGCAGCTGTACGGCGAAAGCGAAGGCAAGGATTTCAAGGGAATTTACCCGGCCTCCGTTGATTTCTCGGCAGATCTGCACTCCATGGGACAATTCATTCAAGAAGGTACGCGCAACCTGTTCGAGACCATTATTCAAATCGATCGCGTTCCGGAAGAAATCGTCATTGGCCAAGACGCAGAAAACCTGGATGGACTGAACTTCCTGGCGGGTAAAACAATGGATTTCGTGAACAAAAAAGCGTTCGAGGGTACGATGCTCGCGCATACAGATGGCGGCGTGCCGAATCTGATCGTAACCCTGCCGGACATTTCTGCGTATTCGTTCGGTAACATGGTGTATTTCTTTGAAAAAGCGTGCGGCATCAGCGGCTACCTGCTGGGTGTGAATCCATTCGACCAGCCGGGCGTAGAAGCGTATAAGAAAAACATGTTCGCGCTGCTCGGCAAACCGGGCTTCGAGAAGGAAAAAGCAGAGCTGGAAGCACGCCTGAAAGGCTAAGCTCGCTCGATATATACGAATACCAGCCGGATTGCTGCAGCTGCAGCCCGGACCCGGACCGGGGAGCGGAGCGCAGGTGTGCGCAGGCTCCCCGGTTATTTTTTCAGGAAAACGAATGTGGAAGGGAGGAGAAGATATGCTTCAGGAGTATAAAACCGTCAAGCAGCAAGCCTCCGATGAAATTGTGATTAAAAAATCGCGGTTTATCGGCCATGTAAAACCGGTAGTCACTGAGGAAGAGGCGATCGCCTTTATTGAAACCATCAAGAAGGAGCACTGGTCGGCCACTCATAACTGCTCCGCTTATGTCGTGGGGGAACGGGATCAGTTTCAGAAGCAGTCGGATGACGGGGAGCCGAGCGGTACAGCAGGCAAACCGATTCTTGAGGTCATCAAGAACCAGGGCTTGAAAAATGTCGTTGTGGTCGTGACCCGCTATTTCGGCGGCATTATGCTCGGCGCCGGCGGACTCATTCGGGCGTACACCGACGGCGCCGTCGCCGGCTTGGCGGCGGCTAAGCCGATTCGGCAGGTGCTGCATCGGGAGGTGCGTATCGCTATCGATTACACCTGGCATGGCAAGGTCGACAACGAGCTGCGCGGACGCGAAGTGCTGACCGGTCCGACGGAATTCACGGACAAGGTTACGGTCCTCGCGCTGCCGCTGGCAGCGGAGGCGGAGCGGTTCGCCGCCTGGATGACGGACTTGACGCAGGGTCAGGCTCAAATTGAGCTGGGCGAGGTGAAGTACGTCGAGCATCCGGTGGAATAAAATCGAAGCCTGCCAGGCGCACGGCTAATCTTACCCGGTTTTTTCGGCAAGTGCCATGCGGGTCGCCCTCCAATCCTACAGCGGAAGCACTGTGCATTGGAGGCTGCTCTCGTGGAATGTCCCACATGCACTGGACATTCCACGAATGGAATGATGTCATGATGTACATGTACCACTGAAGGATTACTGCATCAAAAGCCAAGGCCCGGGAAGCATTGTCCCGGGCCTTGGCTTTATTTTTCTAACCTTCTTCATATTGTCACTATCAATCTCTCTAACGTCGGCTGGAAGCTCCAGCCGGATGCGTAAAGTGCTGCCTATTCATCCTGCTCCATCCGCAAGTAATGGTCGTGCTGTAAAGGAATCGGAATACTTTGAAGCAGGGACGGGAAGGAATGGGGATTCATTCATTCCTTCTTAAAGGCGGCTGTTTGTATACAAACGAACATAGGCTCTGACTGCTTCGTTCCTCGGCGGCACTGCCTTTAGGTTTAGAATCAAGCTGCAATCAGACGACGAGCAGCCGGTTATTTTTTTGTGCTCAGGTAGCTGTCGAATTGTTTTTGCTTCTCGGCAATAATTTTGTCTTGGCCGGAGGCCTTCAGCTTCTCCATGTATTTCGGCAGCACGGTATCGGGCTCTACCGAACCTGTATCCAGACCCGGATCGAACTCTTTGACAATGTTCGCTGCGGCGGCGACTTCCGTCTTGACCGGTTCGGCATTGAAGGTGAAGCCGAGGCCCGGCGATTTTTTGGCATCCTTATTAAACGCGCGGAATTGTTCCCATTTCTTCGGGTCCTCGTTATCCCAGATGTAGTTCAGGAACTGGCTGCCGAACTGCCATGCTGCACCTGGGGAGTAGCCTTTGTACTGCGGGCCTGCTTTAATGATGTCCCCCGAGGTTTTGACATAGTGCGTGCCCTCAATACCGAAGTTGAGCAAGTTGTTCAGCTCTTTGTCGGTGTGCAGCAGATTGATAAATTGCATCGCTTTGGCCGGATCGGCGGAAGCGCTGGAAATGCCAAGCATGGAGCCTGCGGTTTCACCGGTCGAGATGGTGCGCTCGGTCATGTCGATTTGCTTCAGCTTGCCCTGCAAGCCGATCACGCTGGCCATTTCGGCATCCTTGCCCGGCTTCAACGAACCGGTAATCATGAAGACGTTGCCGGCCTTCATCGCATCCTGCCCGGAAAGCGGAGTGGTGGCGGCATCCTTGTTCACGAGTCCCTTTTTCATCAGGTTACGTGTGGCATTGACGATCTCCTTGTAGCGCGGAAGCTCATATTTCGGCACGACCTTGGTGCTGGTATCATCCTTCAAAATCACGCCGGGAATTGTCGAATCGCCGAGATAATCGTACTGGGAGAAATAGTGGGAGTTCAGGTTATCCCCGTCCCGCAGGAAAAGCGGAGTCAGCTCGGGCTTTTTCTCTTTGACGGCGCTCAGCACCGCTTCGAGATCTTCAATTTTTTTCACCTTGGACATGTCAAGGTTCAATTCCTTGGCGATATCCTCGCGGTATATGACACCGCCCTGTGCAGCCAGCTCTTTGTTGGTTGGTACGCCGTAGTTTTTACCGTTGATTTTGGCTCCTTCCAGGAAGATCGGATCGAGGGAATCGGTGATGCCTTTGCCGTACTGTTTCAGCAGGTTCCCGTGTTTCGGGAGGCTGTCGTCATTCAACGGGAGAAAAGCACCCTTGGATACATTAATCGCATGACCATTCCACTGGGCGGTAAAAATAATGTCCACCGGCTCGCGTGAGGCAATCATGAGGTTGATTTTGTTTTCCCATTGGCCCCAGTCAATCGGCATAATGTCCAGCTTCGCATTTAAGGTCGACGCCAGCTTCTGGTTAATGGCTTCTTCGATTTTGGCCTCATCGGCCTGGGGGCTTCCCGGGTACACAAGCTTGATGGTCGCCAGCTGTTTATTTCCATCGCCTGCAGCCGCCGGCGTGCTTTGGCTGCCTGTGGAGCTGGTGGAGGTGTCGCAGGCGGACAGCATCATGGAAGCGGTAAGCATCATAATGCAGGATAACGTTCCGATGCGCATGGTCTTTTTCACAGAATAAATCCCCCTATCACAAAGTGAAATATATGCATGACACCGGCGTAGCCGGGTGCTGCCTCAATGGATGGACTGCTTCGCATCAGCCTTTGACGGCCCCGACGGTCAGGCCTTTTACGAAGAAGCGCTGGAAGAACGGATAAGCGAACACAATCGGGCCGATACCGAGAACCGCCATCGCCATACGTACGGTTTCCGTCGGCAGATTCATGATGCCTCCGCCCTGGCTCATGCCCTGCGCGGCCTGGATGTTGGTCGTCAGGAACTGAATATCCAGCATCGTTTTATACATGAGAAATTGCAGGTTGACGTTTTTGCTGCCTGTAATGAAGACGAGGCTGAGAAACCAGTCATTCCAGTAGTTCAGCATTTGGAATAACGCGACTGTAGCGAGCACGGGCATGGATAACGGCAGGACGATTTGGGCAAAAATCCGCAGCTCGCTGGCGCCGTCAATTTTGGCTGCCTCCAGCAGCGGGACCGGAACTGTCGTTTCGAAGAAGGTCCGCAGGATGAGCACGAAGAAGGCCGACACGAGCAGCGGGATGACGAGCGCCCATAACGAATTTTTCATATCCAGCAGCTGGGTGTATACGAGATACCACGGCACGAGACCGCCGTTGAACAGCATCGTGAAGAACATGAAGAAGGAAAAGAACCGGCGGTGCGGGAAGTCGGTCCGTGAAATCGGGTACGCATACAGCGCCATCATCAGCAGACTGAGTGCGGTGCCGCCTACGGTGATAAGCACAGAGATGCCGAAGGAGCGGACGATTTGCTGCCAGTCCTTAAACAGAAACACGTAAGCGTCGAGGCTGAAATTGCTCGGCCAGAACGTGTAGCCGTCAATGATGATATCCCGCTCAGAGCTGAAGGAGACGGCGACGACGAGCAGCAGCGGCAGGATGCAGCAGGCCGAATACAGCAGAAAGAACGAATTGACGACCAGATTGGCCGGACGTGACAGCGCATTCGGTCCTGCGCTTGGCCGGGGGGATGCTTTTACCGCGCTGCGCTTGGTTTGTGGTTGAAGGGTGTTCAAGCGTTTCTCCTCCTGTTGAAAGGTTGGTGAATCCTCCGGCCTTGTTTTTCTCCGGACGTTTAAAACAGGGCATTTTCTTTGCTGACTCTGCGGACCAGCAGGTTCGAGCCCATGACCAGCAGGAAGCCGACAACCGCCTGATACAAGCCGGCTGCAGAGGACATACCGATGTCGCCCATGGTGAGGAAGGTTTGATACACATAGGTGTCAATGACCTGGGTTGTCGGATAGATGGCGCCTGCATTCCGAGTGACCTGGAAGAACAAGCCGAAGTCGGCATAAAACATCCGGCCGATTTGGAGCAGTGTCATGACGACCATGACGGGCACAAGCAGCGGGACGGTTATGCTTTTAATCTGCTGCCATTTGGAGGCGCCGTCGATCAAAGCGGCTTCGTAATATTCCTGATCGATGCCGATTATGGCTGCCATGTAGATAACGGTGTAATAGCCGATGGATTTCCACGTGTTGACGATCGGAAGAATGTAAGGCCAGTACTTCGGATCGGAGTACCATTCAATGATATCGCTGCCGAGCAGCGGCAGCAGCGTTTTGTTCAGGTAGCCGTGCTCCGGGCCAAGGAAGCCGAATACCAGATAGCTGACCACGACCATGGAAAGGAAAAACGGCAGGAACATGGCGCTTTGATGAAATTTGGATAGCCATTTGCTGCGCATTTCATTGAACATGATGGCGAAGGCGACGGCCACCACCAGGTTCAGCACAATAAAAATAAGATTGTAGCAAATCGTGTTGCGGGTAATGATCCAGGCTTTCTCGGTGGAAAACAGATAGGTGAAATTGTCCAAACCAATCCACGGGCTGTTCCAAATGCCCTGAGCGTAGTTGATGTTCTTGAAGGCGATGATGACTCCGAACATCGGCAGGTAGTTGTTGAAGAGAAGAACGAGGGAGGCTGGCAGCAGCATCAGATAAAATATCCAATATTTGCGGATCGTTCTTTTCCAAGATAGGTTCATCGTGCCTGTCTCCTTTTTGTCTATCCCCGGATTGCAGAGGATAGCTGCTGAACGGATATTTCCTTGGGGATGCCGGGCAAGCCGGAGGCCTGGGAGAATGCCTGCCTTATACACAGCCTGCCGCATCCGTATATTCATTGTAGCTGCCTGGGTCACCCTTTTTCTGCCAGTGTCGTGACCTGATGAACACGAATGTGACTTTCTCAAAGAACAAAAAGCTGCATACCGGACGATTAGTCCTGATGCAGCTTCCGGTAATCCTGCGGAGAGAGGCCGGTAACCCGTTTGAACATTTTGGCGAAATGGGAAAAGTGTGTGTAGCCGACCGCTTCGGCAATGCTGCTAATTTTATCGTGGCTGCCGGACAGCCGCCTGCGTGCTTCCTCCATCCGGGTTTGCAGTGCAAACTCCGAAAGCGAGGCACCGGTTTCCTTCTTAAACAGCCGGGACAAATACGCCGGATTCAAATAGACCCGGGAGGCCAGCTCCTCCCGGCTTAGCTCGGTATGCAGCTGCTCGGTAATCAGCTGCTTCACCTTGGCGATTACTGCTGAATCGCTTTTGGCGCAGCTGCCGAGATAAGCGGTGAACGCTTCGGCCAGCCGGATGACCCAGACGCGCAGCTGCGGCACGGAGCGGGCCGGGGCCGGACTGTCCGGCTTCAGCTGATCGGGGAGCAGGCCCCGTACGGACAGTCCTTTTTTGAGGGCGACTTGGTACACGGCATGGAGCAGGCTGAAATACAGCGCCTCCAGCGATTCGGCATCCCCGTCTCGTTCAAGGATGTCCATATGGCTGTCGAGGCGGGCCAGCACCTCGGCAGTCTGACCGGATTCCAGCAGCGGAATCCAGTCGGTAAACAAGGGGAAGGGGGCCGGTGCCGCGCTGCCGCCGGTTTTCTCTTCTTGCAGGCAAACGACGTCGGCTGTGCCCGAGATGTTGCGGCGCTCGGCCTCCAGCAATCTATGGACCGCCTCCGGCAGTCCGGCCGCTGTGGCGGATTCGCCGATATAGCATGAAATTCCGCAGTAGAAGTAGCTCCGGCACGCTTCGATGTATTCCCGGCAGCGCCTCTTCAGAACGTCCTGCGGCAGCAGCGCTTCAGGTGCATCCGGCAAATACAGCAGCACCAGATTGTAACCGCCGCTCCGGTGCGGGAACACACAGCCCGGATACTCATGCAAAATAAGCTCGCCTGCCGCCTTGCGCAGGGCGTATTCCATAATGTCCTCATCCTTGGCGCTCCACTCCGCCTGCCATGCCTCCACACTAAGCAAGATGGGCAGCAGCTTGCTGCCGGCAGACAGCGGCAGCTCGTATGTGCCGTAATCGCGCTCCAGCCTTTCCTGCAGCGGCGGAATACGACCCTCCAGCACATCGAGCCAGAACCGCTCGACCAAGGACGGCAGCTGATCCTGCCACTGCTTGTAGTAGGACTTGTACATTTCATTCCACTGCTGCTGCTCCCGCTCGGCCTGCAGCTTCTGAATGGCGCCGGCGACAATCTGCTTCAAGTGCGCGTGATCGACGGGCTTCAGAATATAGTCGTAGCTGCCGAGCTGAACGGCTTTCTGAGCATAAGCGAAGTTGGCGTGGCCTGTCAGGAAAATCGTCTCCGTACCCGGAGAGTGCTGCTTCACCCACGACAGCAGATTCAGTCCGTCTTCTCCGGGCATTTCGATATCGGAGATTACGATATCCACCTGCTGCTCCTTCAGCAGCAGCTTGGCTTCCTCTACATCCAGCGCCTCCAGGACCAGACCTACATTTAGATCATTCCAGTTAATGCCCCGGGTAATTCCGCGCACGGCAATCGGTTCATCATCCACGACAAGCAATCGGTACATACGGTATCCTCCTTAGGCTATTCAAGACGATACGGCCTTGTCTGCTTCAAGCGGCACAGCCGGGAGAGGAAGCAGCAGACGGACCTCTGCGCCCCCGCCTTCCCGGTTGCTGAACTGCACCTCTGCGGCCTCGTCAAACTGCATTCTCAGCCGGTGCAGCACATTCCAAATGCCGATATGGTGCTCTGCGGACTGGTCGTAGTACGCCTGCGAATTCAGCTCGGCCAGCAGCTCCGGCGGGAAGCCCGGCCCGTTATCCGTGACGCAAATGAGCATAAACGGCGCGGGCAAATCCGGCGCGGGGCCGGCTGTAATCTCGATACGGAACGGACGGCGGCGGGATTTGAAGCCGTGTACCACCGCGTTTTCTACAAAAGGCTGGATGAGCAGCGGCGGAATGAAGAAGCCTGCATAGTGATCGGGCATCTGTACGTCATAGGACATCATGTCGGGAAAACGCAGCAGCTGGATGTCCAGATAGTTGCGGATATGCTTCAGCTCGTCGGCCAGCGTGACGGTGCTCCGGTTGGACAGCATAATAAACCGGAAATAATCCGCCAGATGCAGGGACATGTGCTGCACGGCCTTGTAGTCCTGCAGGGCGGCCAGATTATAGATGATGTTCAGGCAGTTCATATAAAAATGCGGGTTGATTTGAACCTGCAAATGCTTGAACTCGGCCTTCTGCACCCGCAGCTTTTCTTCATACACGCTGATTTTGAGATTCTCGATGTGGCGGGCCATCTCATTGAAGGTGCTCAGCATGAAGTCAAACTCAGAGGAGGAAGAGGTGCCGGGCGCTAGCCGGACATCCAGCCGACCCTGCCCGATCCGGCGCATGCCGCGTATAATTTGCGCCATGGGGGTCAGCAGCACCCGCTGCAGAAAGGCCAGAAACAAAATAAGCACAAAGCCGACGACAAGCGGAATGATGTAAATCGTCTTTTGCAGGTAGGGCAGGTTGCGCAGCATGTTGTTCTCGGCCACGATGAGCGTATACCGGATATCCGCATAATCGGACGTTTGGCTGACGAGCAGGAAATGCTCCTCCGTGTCCGAAGCCTGAGCCATTTGGTAAGGCGTATCGGGGGCTTCAAGCTTGTATTGCAGATGATCAAACCGCTCCGGCGGGAAAAACTGCGTGGTCAGCGGGGTACCGTTCAAATCGGTAATCAGCACGCCGCCCCCTTCTCCGACATCCCAGCTGCGAAGAGGCAGGGCCAGACTGTCGAGCCGGATGAAAGCCCCGGCGACCATACCTTCGCCCATCTCCATAAACTGGGTGAGCAGCTTCTGATCGCCTGACTGCAGAATCAGCCACTTTTTACGGAGCAATCCGGCTTCACTGGAAGGAAGGGCCTGGTCCACCAGCCGGCGCAGCGTATCCGTACGCTCGTAATAGAAGTTGTTTTCCTGTGTCGCCAGCAGGATGTCCTTGTTGGTCCGGGAGTACAGGAAGAGGGAATTGACGGTGCTGTAGTAGCCGATATCGGTCAAATATTTATTTAACAGCCGCTGTTTGGCGAGCACATAATCGTCCGAACTCGGAGGAAACGCTTTCATGACAATCAGGTCCGGATCGCGCTCGAGCCGGAACAAGTAATAATCAAATTCACGCAACATGTTATCGGTTCCCTTTACATATTCGGTGAGCAGCTTGCTGTAGTTTAAAGAAATTTGGTCCCGCACTACACCGGTTGCGTACATGTTGTGGTAAAGCAGGAACAATACCAGCGGACCGATAACGAGCAGAAAGCCGATGACAATCTTGAAACGGACAGAGCGGCGGACGTTCATGATAACCCTCCCGATGGCAGACGGGATGCCTGCTGTTAGCTGCTGATAAGCTTGACCAGGAACTGTCTTTGGCGAGGGCCGTCGAATTCGCAGAAATAAATGCCCTGCCAGCGGCCCAGAACGAGCCGTCCTTGGTCGATAATCACCGTTTGCGAGGAGCCGGTCGTAATCGCTTTTAAATGAGCTGCGGTGTTCCCCTCAGCGTGGCGGTAACGCGGATGCTCCCAGGGGTATACTTCATCCAGGCGCAGCAGCACGTCATGCTTGACATCCGGATCGGCGTTCTCGTTAATCGTAATGCCGGCTGTCGTATGCGGGCAGTACACGACGGCGATGCCGTCGGTGACACCGCTCTCACGAACGCAGGCGGCTATCCGGCTCGTTACATCGATCATCTCATCTCGGGTATGGGTGGATAGTGAAAATGATTTTAACATGGATACGAGTCACCTCTTTCAAAACAATAGTAACCAATTTCATCAAAATAATCTAATATTTTGTTGGAGCGGCGCTGCTCTGGGGATTATCAGGTATGCCCTAATGATTATGAGGAGCGGCGGGCAGGCATGTCTGGACGCAGGTTTGCTCTAGAAGAGTACTTCTGCCTTCAGGATTGTGGACGGTCATGGGGGGAGAGGTTATTTTAGAAAATAGGGAAGGGAAGCTGGAAGCAGGGCCTCGTTCCGGTTCGAAATGGAAGCAGGCCTGAATCGAAAGGCATGTCTACTGCGGGCTTCTAGTTTATCAATGATATCTTGAACTGAATTCATGAAGGAGGGGCTGAAGCGTTGGCACAGACAGCGTACTATCCGCCGATGGGCTGGAACAGCTGGGATTGCTTCGGGGCCAGTGTGACCGAGGAGGAAGTGAAAGCAAACGCGGATTATATGGCGGCGCACCTGAAGCCGTTCGGCTGGGAGTATGTGGTGGTTGATATCCAGTGGTACGAGCCGGATGCGGATTCCGCGCAGTATCGTCCGTTTGTCCCGCTGCAGATGGATGCTTACGGGCGTTTGATGCCTTCGGTCAAGCGGTTTCCGTCGGCTGCGGACGGTAACGGCTTTAAGCCGCTGGCGGACTATGTGCACGACAAAGGATTGAAATTCGGCATTCATATCATGCGGGGCATTCCGCGCCAAGCGGCCCATGCGGATACTCCGGTGCTGGGCACGGCATTCACGGCTAGGGCCATTGCCCATACCAATTCCATCTGCCCATGGAATACGGATATGTATGGCGTTCATCCTTTCAAGCCCGGAGCGCAGGAATATTACGATTCCTTGTTCCGGCTCTACGCGGCGTGGGGTGTTGATTTCGTCAAGGTGGACGACATCGCGCAGTCAAAGCTGTATGGCTACCACCGCAAAGAGGTAGAGCTGATTCGCAGCGCCATCGACCGGTGCGGCAGAGAGATGGTTCTCAGTTTGTCGCCCGGCCCGGCTCCGGTTGAAGAAGGGCTGCATTTGCAGCAGCATGCCAATATGTGGCGGATGACCGACGACTATTGGGATGATTGGGAAGACCTGTACGCGATGTTTGAGCGGTGCCATGCATGGGCGCCGTTTGCAGGACCGGGCCACTGGCCGGATGCGGATATGCTCCCGCTCGGGCACATTGCGCTGCGCTCCGGGGAGCGGGGCGCAGGCGACCGCTTTACCCGGTTTACCCCGGATGAGCAGCGGACGATGATGACCCTGTGGTGCATCTTCCGTTCGCCCCTGATGTTTGGCGGCCATCTGCCGGACAACGATCCTTGGACATTGTCTCTGCTCACCAACGGGGAGGTGCTGCGGCTGCTGAAGCACAGCTATGGGAACCGGCAGCTGTTCCGCCAGGGGGATCGGATTGCTTGGACGGCCAAGGATGAGGATGGCGGCACGTACGTGGCGTTGTTCAACACCGGAGCTGCGGAAACCGAGGTCGCTGTGGAGCTGGACTGGCTCGGTCTGGGAAATGCGAAGCCTTCCGCAGTGCGGGATTTATGGAACCGGACCGATGAGCCGGAGCTGCCGGGAACGAAGCTGGCGGCGCTTGTCCCGCCGCATGGATGTAAACTGTATAAGGTGATTCCTTAATAACGAGAGCGAGATCCGGGGGATCAGGAGACTCTGGCCGATGCCGGCCGATGACGGAGAAGAACATGCAAGGAAGGGGGCGGACAGGCTTAATGCGGTCTGCCCCTTTTGATTAAAGGATAAACGAAAGGAACTGATGCGCAAATGTACGTGTTCTCTTATTTCAAAACCGATGATGAGGCTATGTATTTGGCAACCAGCAGCGATGGGCTTGCCTGGCAGGAGCTGAATGGAGGCAAGCCTGTTCTTCGCTCTGTGGTCGGTACCGGCCAGCTCCGGGACCCGATGGTGTACCGGGATGCCGAAGGGACCTTCCATGCCGTTTGGACCGATGGCTGGCGTTCCCAGTCTATCGGTTACGCCCGCTCCGCCGATCTGCTGAACTGGACCGAGCAGCGGCTGCTGCCCGTCATGGAAGCCTTGCCCGGCACACAGAACACATGGGCTCCGGAGGTGTTTTGGGATGCGGCTCTCGGCAAGCACCGGATAATCTGGTCCTCGACAGTGCTGAAGGAAGGGGAGGCGCCCCCAAAAGATCACCGGATTTGGTCTGCCGTCACAGCTGATTTCCAGGAATTTTCCCCGGCTGCCGTTTTCTTCGATCCTGGCTATAACGTCATTGATGCGAACGTAACGGACATCGGAGACGAATATGTGATGCTGTTTAAGGATGAACGGGGCACGAACACCCCGGATACGGATTATAAAGCGCTGCGCTCATGCCGTTTTGGCAAAAGCGGTCTGGACCGCCCCGAGATGACGGCGATATCGCCTCTATTGACGCCGCGGCTTACCGAAGGGCCGGCCTTGTTCCCTTTGACAGGGGAAGGAGAACGGGGGTGGGTCCTGCTGTTCGATTATTTCGAGTCCGAGCATTACGGCGTATGGTTTACCCCGGATTTGATTCATTGGGAGGATTGGTCGAAGCGGGCCTCGCTTCCCACGGCCCCCCGGCACGGCCATGTGCTGACCATGAAGCCTCAGTGATAATCCCCAAGGATTATCCTATCTTCCGTATGGATTATCCGGCGGCGAAAAAGGCGGAGAAGCGAGTCCTGGCGCGGCTTGTCCGGCGATTATCTGCCGCAGGGATTGTAGACGCGCATCCCTCCGGTCCGGTACGTTAGAGTTACCACAGAAAAAGAACAACACAGATGGATATTGGGGAGGGATGAGAGATGCAAGCGGTTTCGACGAAGAAGCAATCGCTAACGCAATCCAAACGAGCTATTTTTAACCGCAGGCTTAAAAAGCATAAATGGTTTTACTTCATGCTGGCGCCCGGTTTACTGTATTTCATTATTTATAAATACATCCCCATGTGGGGCATCTTAATCGCCTTCCAGGATTATCAGCCGTTTCTTGGCATTCTTCATAGTAAATGGGTTGGCTTTAAGCACTTTGAGGCTTTTTTTACGGATGAAACGTTTTGGACGCTGTTCCGGAACACCTTCCTGCTGGCGGTCTATAACATTTTGTTCTTTTTCCCGCTGCCCATTATCATTTCCTTAATGCTCAACGAGGTCCGCAAGGAAGCGTTCAAGCGTGTGGTGCAGACCTTCGTTTATATTCCGCACTTTGTTTCGTGGGTGGTTGTGGTCGGGATTAGCTTCCTGTTCCTCTCTTCCGAAAGCGGCATTGTGAATTCGATGCTTACCGGCGCAGGCAAGGAGCCGATTAACTTCCTGCTCAGCGGGGAATGGTTCCGGACCCTGATTACATCACAGGTCATCTGGAAGGAAACCGGATGGGGAACGATTATTTTCCTGGCGGCCTTGGCCGGGGTTGACCCGCAGCTGTATGAGGCCTCCAAGATTGACGGCGCAGGGCGCTGGCGCCAGATGTGGCATATTACGCTGCCGGCGATTCGCAGCACGATTATCATTTTGCTTATTCTCCGGATCGGGAACTTCCTGGACACCGGCTTTGAACAAATTTTCCTGATGGTCAATCCGATGAACCGCGAGGTTGGGGAAGTATTCGATACGTATGTGTACAGTATGGGGATTTCACAAGGGAAATTCAGCTATAGTACCGCAGTCGGGGTATTTAAATCGATGATCGGCCTGATTCTGGTTATTGGGGCCAACAAGCTGGCCAAACGCTTTGGGGAAGAAGGCATTTACTAACGGAAGGAGGCCCCTTTATGGTAGACAAAAGCATATCAAGCCGGGTGCTGGATATCGTCAATTATACGCTGCTCACGCTCATTGCCGCCGCGTGCGTGCTGCCCTTCATTTACATTCTGGCTTCGTCCTTAACCGCTCCAGAGGAGCTGATCAAGAAGGGCTTCATCTTATTCCCGACCAAATTCTCGCTTGTCGGCTATGAATACGTGCTGTCGACCGATATTATTTTATCCAGTCTGGGCGTGTCGGTGTTTATTACTGTCGTCGGGACGCTGATGAATCTGCTGTTTACGGCTCTTATGGCTTATCCGCTGGCCCAGCGGGAATTGATGGGGAACAAGCTGATTATGAAGCTGATCGTGTTCTCGATGCTGTTCAGCGGCGGCATGATTCCGACCTATCTGGTCGTCCGATGGACAGGGCTGCTTGATAGCCTTGCCGCCCTGATTATCCCGGGCCTGGTCAGCGCGTTTAACCTGATTATTATGCGCAACTTCTTCCAGCAGCTTCCTGACGGGCTGGAGGAGGCGGCCCGGATTGACGGCTGCAGCGACATCGGCATTTTGTTCCGCATCGTGCTTCCGCTGTCCGCGCCGGTGCTTGCTTCGTTATCCCTGTTCTATGCGGTAGGCCACTGGAATGCATACTTTAGCGCCGTGCTGTACATTAATGAGAATACATTATGGCCTATCCAGGTTTGGCTGCGGCAAATTGTTATACTCTCACAAGGGGGGATTGGAGATTCGACGCAGTTCGGTGACGACTTTGTGCCGCCGCCGGCCGAGACGGTGAAGATGGCGGTTATTGTACTCTCCACGTTGCCGATTCTGATTGTTTACCCGTTTTTGCAAAAGCATTTCGCCAAAGGCGCGCTGCTGGGGTCTGTGAAAGGCTAATTCCATGAGAAAGAGGAGATTTCGTATGAAAAAGAAAGCACCGCGTATGACGACCAAATTGCTCACGCTTGCTTGCGTCACTTGCTTGACCGCCTCCCTGCTGGCCGCTTGCGGTCCTAAAAAGGAAGCTGCCGACACCCAGGCTGATTCGAGTAAGCCGCTTGAGCTGAATATTATGATGATTCAACAGCTGGCGGAGCCTCCCAAAAAGGACAACGCCTCGATTAAGAAAATTGAAGAAATCACCAACACCAAGCTGGATATTACATGGGTGCCCGGAGCAGGAAGCGCCTATGATGATAAAGTAAGCGCAACGATAGCTTCCGGGAAAATGCCTGATGTGCTGCTTATCCGTAAAAATAAAGAGTCCGCCATGCTCAATGCCCAGATGTCCGGCGTATTCTGGGATTTGGCCCCCTTCTTGAAGGAGACGAAAAATTTAAGCAAAATGAGCACGGTCGCTGTTGAAAATGCCAGCATCAACGGGCAGCTGTTCGGGATTCCGCGGGAGCGTGTCCTGTCGCGGTACGGCATGATTTTCCGCAAGGACTGGCTGGATAATCTCGGACTGCCGGTGCCGAAAACGGCGGAAGACATCTACAATGTCGCAAAAGCATTTACGAACAATGACCCGGATAAGGACGGCAAGAACAATACATTCGGTATCCAGGAAGACAGCGTGATGGAGCTTCTGAAGCAGCTGACGATTATGAACGGCGGTCCGAATGCCTGGGGGCTGAAGGACGGCAAGGTGACCCCGGACTTCATGTATCCCGAGTTCAAAACCGCGCTGGATTTATACCGTAAAATGGTGAGCGAGAAGCTGATTAGCTCGGACTTCCCCATCGCAAAAAAATATGAATACTTCAATCAGGGCAAAGCCGGGATGTACTTCTCCGTTATCGACGATGCGGCAACCCGTCATATCGATATGCTGAAGCAGGACCCGAAAGCGAAAATTGATGTAACGCAAAATTTCGAAGGAGCACAAGGACTTCGCACGCGGGCAACCTTTGGCTATGATTCCCTGATTGCCATTCCGAAGCAAAGCGTGACCAGCGAAGCAAAAGTGAAGCAAATCATTGCCTTCCTCGATCAGATGGCGGAAGAGCCGATTCAATCCATGCTGATGTATGGTATTGAAGGCACGGATTATACCGTTGAAAACGGCAAGGCCAAAATAATATCCGGTGCTGCGGGCAGCGGAGACCTGAAGAACTTCAAGTGGAATGACCCGATGGTGGGGATGTCGATTACGAAGACCGAATTGGAGCAAAAAATCGATAAAATTTTTGTAGACAATAAAAATAACGCGGTGGTCGATCTTAGCGCCTCACTGTTGTCTGACACGAACACGCAAAAGGGCAACGACCTCAAAAAAGCTATGACCGACGCGATTACACGGTATGCCTTCGGCGAGCTGGATGAAAAAGGCTGGAACGACGCCGTAGACAAATGGCGCAAGAGCGGCGGAGACAAAATTATCGAGGAATTTACGGCCGATTACAACAAGAATAAAGGCAAATAACCTGCAATGCAACAGGAAATCCGCCCGGCCTCACCGGCGGGTTTCCTGCCTTTTCATTCATCCCGCAATCGCCAAGCTGTCCGCCTCATCCGGGAATCGGGTGAGCATGGGGCGGTTTTTTGGCCTATCTCCGCGCTGTCCTTGCTTGATAAAGCCCGTAACCACGCTTCAGAATCAGCATCTGCCCTAATGATTATAGACGATATTTATGGTGCAAGCTAAGCTGGGATACAGGACACGTGTTTGTATTCTGTTCCTGTATTTTTTATAATAGCCCAAACAACCAAATTAATGAGGGATCACGATGTGGAAATCCAAATACTTGCGCAAATTGATGATATTCAGCATGATCCTTGTTACGCTTCCGGTCTTTTCTCTCGGCTTTCTTTCATATTACAAAGCAAATCATATCATCCAAGACAAGGTGATCCAGGGGAATATGCAGGTATTGGAGCAAACTCAGCTGAAGGTGGAGCAGCTGCTGCAAAGCATTGATGCCTCGATGATGCAGTTTATGAATACCTCGCTCATCACGCTAACGATAGGGTCGGATCTGGATTACAGGGATTTTGCCAAAATATATGAAGTGGCGGAGGGCGTGCATAAGCTGCAATCCTATGATTTGGGGATTGAGGAGGTTCAACTGGTCAGCTTTGCCGGGCAGTGGTATTTCAATCGCACTGGCTATAACCGCTTGTCGACGAATGAGGAATTGAAAGGGTTTACAAGCATGGCGTCTATTCCGGTCACCTCCCAGTGGCAGTCCGATCAGGAAGCCTCCAAGGTCCGGTTAATCAAGAAGCTTCCGCTTAATGTAATGAATAATCCAGTCGGATTACTGGTAGTTACAATACCGAATTACCGTTTGCAAAAGCTGGTCCCGGCTGTAAACGGAGACGTTCAGACCGTCATTCTGGATGAGGACTACCGGCTGCTTACCGCCGTGGATCAGCCGGTGTTTCCGGCCGCCGTGATGGACCGGATTATGGCGCATTTGAAGGCAACTCCGGGTGACCAAGGCTTTGAGATGCTGGACATCAACAAGCAATCCATCGGAGTAAGCTACCGCACGTCCTCCTATAACGGCTGGACCTACGTTTCGATTGTTTCCATTGCCGAGATTACGAAGGAGTCCCGGGCTATCGGCTGGTATACGGTATGGATTTGCACCGGCATTTTTGTTGTGCTGCTGCTGCTTTCACTTGTAGGGCTGCGCAAAATCTATATGCCGATTCGCAGAGTATTTGAAGTGGTCGTCGGTGCCGACCGGTCCGGTCCGGACAAATCGCAGGACGAGCTGGTTGTCATCGGTGAGCATATCCGGACACTGCACCATTCCCAGACCCAGCTGCTGGATCAAATTCAGGGCCAGAAGCGGCAGCTGAAGGAGTTTTTCATCAGAAAGCTGCTGCTCGGCGAGATCGGAACGAAGGAAATTGAGGAAAAAGCGGGCCAGTATCATTTTACACTGGATGGCGAAATGTTGTGCATCGTTACGGTGCAGATTGACACATTTGCCGGAACCCGGTTCCGTGAGACCGACCGGGATTTGCTGATGTTTGCGGTCTCCAACATCGTGATGGAGCTGTTCCCGGAGCAGATCCGGTTCGATCCGGTCGTTCTGGGAGGCAACCAGGTTACAATCTTTAAGCTGAAGGAGGAATCGCCGGAGGCTGCAAAAAATGAAGTGTTTACCTGGGCGGAGATGCTTCAGTCGACCGTAAAAGGGATTTTGGGCCTGAGCATCAGTATTGGCATTAGCCGGTTTCATTCGCGTCTGCCCTTGGCGGAGTCGGCCTACAGGGAGAGCCTGGAGGCATTGAAATACAGAATCCGCTTCGGCGAGGAGGCGATTCTGTTCCTGGAGGATGTGCTGCCGGATTTCAAAGTGATTACGATGTATCCGGAGTGGATTGAGAAGCAGCTGATTGAGGCCTTGAACGTGCCGGACCTGGACAAAGCGAGCGGTCTGCTGCACGAGTTTCTAATCATGACCTTGAAGGAAACGACGAGCCATCAGGAATACCAGATGCTGCTGTTCAGGCTGTTGACCGATTTAATCCGCGAGGTCCAGAACGCCGGGGAGCAGCTGCCGATGACCAAAGGAGATGACCGGGAGCTGGTGGAGCAGCTGTTCAGTCTTCGGACAGTAGAAGATGTGGAGCACTGGTTTATGGTCAAGGTGCTGGAGCCTATCGTTTCGGTGCTGGGCAAAAAGTGGGATTCCCGCAACAAGAACATTTCCGAGCAGATGAAGGATATTATTCATGCCGAATTTGAATCGGAGCTGACACTGGATGTGTGCGCGGCTCGCCTCAATTACCATCCCAATTATTTGAAGGCGGTGTTCCGCAAGGAGCTGGGCATCAATTTCAGCGATTATTTGTCGCAGGTTCGGATGAACCAAGCTAGGAAATGGCTGCTGGAGACGGATATGAAAATTGTGGAAATTGCAGAACGGCTGCAATATCAAAACCCGCAAAACTTTATTCGCTCATTCCGTAAAACAGAGGATATGACTCCAGGCGAATACCGGAAAAAATATGCGCAGCTTCCCTGAGGATTATGCCATGCTGCTCTTGTGATTATACAGGACTGCAGCCTGCACGACCCGTGCAGGTTCTGCCGATCGGATTGTATACGGCCACGCCCTGAATCCTTAAAGTAGGTGTCGGAGCTTCTAAGAAGCTTTCTGACGAAAGCTTCCTTGTTCAGACCATGCTTGCATATACAGGGCAAGGCAACTACAGATCCGCCCGGCAGCCGGCGATCAAGCGATTTAAGGCCCGCTGCTCCGGCTAGGAGGAGATTAATCCGATGTTTTGGACGACGGAGAAACTGGAGAAGCAAATTGGGGAGCTGCAGGAATTACGATATCGCGATGAGAGGCCGATTCCATCCTTCCGCAGCAAGCTCGATGTAGGCGGTGACCTCGGCGCTTATCCGTCAGAGGATGGCGTATGGGAGGAGCTTCGTCCCGGGGACCGCTGGAAAGGCCGGGATCATTATCTATGGCTGGCAGCAGATATCGCGCTGCCGCTGGAATGGAAAGGCCGGCGCCTTGTAGGCCGCTTTCAGTTCGGGGATACGGTCGGGGGCAATATCGGCGGGTTTGAGTCGCTGTTGTTCCTGAACGGGCGCCCTTATCAAGGGGTGGACGCGTTCCATCAGGAGGTGCTTCTGCCCGCTGAACTGGCCGGGAGCAATGTTTCTTTGCGGTTCCGGCTCTGGTCGGGGTTAAACGGCTACGGGAAGATTCAGGTGCTGGAGCATCAGCTTCAGCAGGCAGCGCTGTGCTGGCTGGATGAGGATACCGACGATTTGTTTTATACAGCCTCGGCCATTATTGAGACGGTGAAGCTTCTGGCAGACAGCCGCCCGGAGCGGCATGATTTGCTGGCAGCGCTGGACGGGGCATTCAAGCGGCTGGACTGGTCACGCCCAGGCTCGGAGCAGTTCTATGCTTCGGTCGTCCAGGCACTGGCGGCGCTCAAGCGGCGGCTGGCGGACATGCCCAAGCAGCATGCCGTTACGGTCCGTTGCATCGGACACACGCATATAGACGTAGCCTGGCTGTGGCGGCTGAAGCATACCCGCGAGAAAGCGGCGCGGTCGTTTTCCACCGTCCTGCGGCTGATGGAGCAGTTCCCGGAATATGTTTTTCTTCAGACTCAGCCTCAGCTGTATGAATATATAAAAACAGACTATCCGGAGATTTACCGTCAAATCCGGGAACGGGTGAAGGACGGGCGCTGGGAGGCCGGAGGCGCCATGTGGCTGGAAGCGGATTGCAATTTAACGTCCGGTGAATCGCTGATCCGCCAAATTTTGTACGGGAAACGCTTTTTCAAGCAGGAGTTTGGTACGGAGTGCATGTATTTGTGGCTGCCCGATGTGTTCGGCTACAGCTGGGCGCTGCCGCAAATTTTGGTGAAGTCCGGTATTAAGGCCTTTATGACGACCAAAATCAGCTGGAACCAGTACAACCGGATGCCGCATGACACGTTTTATTGGCGCGGAATGGACGGAACCCGGATTTTGACCCATTTCATCACAACGCCGGAGCCGGGTCAGGATAACGGGGCGTTCTACTATACGTATAACGGCAAGGTGACGCCGCGTTCCGTGCAGGGGATTTGGGAGGCTTATCAAGATAAGCCGTTAAACAAGGAGCTGCTGCTGGCCTACGGTCACGGCGACGGGGGCGGCGGGGTTAACCGTGAGATGCTGGAGATGCGCCGCAGATTGGCGGAGCTTCCCGGACTGCCGCATGTTACAACCGGACGGGCGGACGATTATTTTGAAGAGCTGGCCCGGCGTGTGGAATCGACCGAGGAGTATGTGCATACCTGGGATGGTGAGCTGTATCTGGAGCTTCACCGCGGAACCTTTACGAGCCAGGCCTTTATCAAGCGCATGAACCGGGAGCTGGAGCTGCTGTACCGGGAAGCGGAATGGCTTGGCATGATGGGAAGCCTGCTGCAGGGGGATTGGCTGATTTACAGGCAGAAAGATCTGGATAAGGGCTGGAAAATCATTCTGCGCAATCAATTTCATGATATCATTCCCGGCTCCTCCATCCGGGAGGTGTATGACGATTGCCGGGAAGAGTATGCCGAAGCGGAGCGCATAGGGAGGTCCCAGCGGGATTTGGCCTCAGAAGCGGTTGCCTTCCACCCGTCCGCCACCGGTGTGACCGTATTTAACGGAGCTGCGTGGGAGCGCACGGAGCAGATATGTGTTCCCGCGCTGGACGGGCAGGAGACGGGGGGCTGGCTGGACCGCGAGGGGAAGCGGCTGGAAGCGCAGCTGGAGAACATGCAGTGGCATATCCGGGTGCCTGCCGTACCGGCTATGGGCTACACGGTTATCACATTTGCCGAAGGACAGGCGGCAGGGGAAAGACTTGCTGCCGCACCGTTCCAGCTTCGGGACAATGGAATTTCGACTCCATACTATGAGGTGGCATGGAACAGCTGCGGGCAGCTAACCCGCCTTTACGACAAAGAAGCCGGCCGGGAAGTGCTGGCTGCGGGGGAAGCGGGTAACGTTTTCCAAGTGTTCGAGGATAAACCGAAGAGCCGGCATGAAGCTTGGGATATCGATATCTACTACCAGCAAAAAATGAGGGTGATTCAGGATCTGTGCCGTGTGGAGGTGCTGGAAGCGGGATTGCTGCGTGCGGCAGTCCGGTTCGAGTGGCAATACATGAGCTCTACCATCGAGCAGACCATGGTCTGGTATGCGGATTCCAGACGAATTGATTTCCAAACGAAGGTGGATTGGCATGAGCCGCGGCAGCTGCTCAAGGCTGCTTTCCCGGTCAATGTCCGGTCAACCGAAGCCACGTACGATATTCAATTCGGCAACGTCAAGCGGCCGACACACTGGAATACGAGCTGGGACTATGCCAAATTCGAAACCGTAGGCCATCAATGGGCCGACTTGTCCGAACGGGACTACGGCGTAAGCTTGCTGAACAATTGCAAATACGGCTACGATATAAAGGACCATGTGATGCGTCTGACGCTGATTAAATCGGCATTGTTCCCCGATCCGCAGGCCGACCAGGGCGAGCATCACTTCGTTTACTCGCTGCTGCCTCATGCCGGTGATTGGTATGAGGGGGGGACTGTACAGGAGGCATGGGCATTAAACAGTCCTCTCACCTGGGTGCGCAGAACACCGGCGCGTCCGAGTTTTTCACTGTTTTCTATCTCCGCAGGCCATGTGATGATCGATGCGGTGAAGAAGGCCGAGGATCAAAATGTGGCCGTGCTGCGCCTGCATGAGTTTGCCGGCAAGCGCGGCGAGGTGACGATCAGCAGCGACTGGGGAATCCGTTCCTGGCAGGAGTGCAGCCTAATGGAAGAGCCGGAAGGGGAACGGTTCGACAATACCCCGATTCGGTTTGATATCAAGCCGTACGAGATTAAAACCATTCTCGTTGATTTCACCACAAACGAATAAACCGAAAAACGTTCTCCTCCCATAGCAGAGAGGAGAACGTTTTTTTGCTTTTTTGCGATGGTAGAAGCTATTTTTGCGATTAAAAAGTTAGGCCGCGCCCAAGTAGGATTATTCCTGCTGGGACCTGTTTCACCGATAATCATTTCTTCAGCACTTACGAAAGCCGGAGCGAAGCAAGGAAAGGAGCAAAAAGTTAAAATCAGACTATTGAAACATCATGTATCAAAAACCTGAGATAAGTGTATCGTTCAAAGATGAATGTTTTTTCCTGGAAGGAGGAAGCAGGGCTGTTAAATCAGCCTCTATGTAACCGCTTATCAGGTGTTTATGCTGAACGATCCGGGCTCAGGGCAGGCTGTTGTTGGAGTGTGCTGTTCCTTCCTCTTGCAGCCTGCATAAGAAAGGCCCTATATGCTTTACCGCGGCTCGACATAAGAGGACAGCAGGCCGTCCTCATGCAAAGTGAAGAAGGAATCGACGATGTCCGGATCGAACTGTGCGCCCTTTTGCTCGTCCAAATACTGCAGCGCTGCAACGGTCGTCCATTTTTCTTTGTATGCCCGCTTGGAGGTTAGCGCGTCGAATACATCCACTACGCTTACAATTCGGGCTTCGACGGGAATTTTTGTTTCCGACAGGCCGTGCGGGTAACCTAGGCCGTCCCACCGCTCGTGGTGGTAAAGGATAATGTTTTTGGCCGTAGCCAGCTCGTGCTCGAACAAATCGTCGTCCAGCTCCGCAAAAATTTTGCTGACGATGTCAACGCCGATGAGGGGATGCATTTCAATAATTTTGCGCTCGTAATCCGCCAGCGGACCGGGCTTGTACAAAATTCCTTCGGGTATGGCGGACTTGCCGATATCGTGCAGGATGCTGGAATGTCCAATCCGGGCGATCCGGGCGGCGGATAGGCCAAGCTCCATCCGTTCATTATGTCTTGCAACGAGCAGCTCGGAGAGCTTCTGCACACGGTTCAGATGAGATTCGATCCCGGGATCGCGAATTTCACAAGACACGGCGAGTACGCGCAGCAGCGATTTCTGAATGGAATCGACCCGCTCCTCCGCTAAATAAAAGCCGCGGTTCAGCCGCTCGAGCTCCCGGAATATGCCGACATAGAACACGCCATCGTCCAGCTCGAACGGGGTAATCGTGATCGAAGAATGCCACAGCTCGGCGCTGCGCTTCTGATTCGTAAAGACGCCGGACCACGTCTTGCCGGCACGAATCGTCTGCTTCATGCTGGCGAACGTTTCTTCCGGTGTGTACACGGTACGCAGAATTCCGGCTTTTTTGCCTACAATTTCATCCTCCAGATAACCGGTAATGGTTTCATAGGTCCGGTTGACGGCCAAAATGCGGTGGTCCGCATCGGTAATAATGACCGCATCCCCGAGCTTCAAAAAGGGTTGAAAGACTGGATTAATCATACTTTACCTCAAGCTTCACTTAAAATTTAATCACGCTGATGGGTTGTAAATTGTAAATCATGCGTCCGTATGGCGGCGCCGCGCGGCTGCCTGCTGTCATGGGAAGCTGCACGTATGGAGAGCCGCAATGTACGAAACGCCGTTCTACACGATTCCGTTTTTGCCCTTGTCACGGGCAATGATGACGATTGATGTTGTCACATGTAATCATAACAGATTTAGGTTATAGCGGGCGGAATTCCATAGATACTGTCGCAAAAATGTAACAAACCGGACCGCGCTTTGCGAAGAGAGAACACCCGCAAGCCGCCAAAAAGGAGGGGCGTATGGCCCCTCCTCGCAAGTGAAGCTTTATTGTGTAGGTTTCGGAGTTGCTGCGCATCCGCCGGCTTATACGCCGGAATAGGCCATGAAGCCGCCATCCACAGGGATGGTCGTTCCCGTAACGAAGCCGGACATGTTCTCGTCCGCAAGCCACAGCAGCGTGCCGAGCAAGTCCTCCGGCCGGCCGAAGCGGCGCATCGGCGTATGGGAAATAATTTTGCCGGAGCGCTCTGTCAGGGAGCCGTCCTCCTTCAGCAGCAGCTTCTCATTCTGCTTGGTCAGGAAAAAGCCCGGCGCAATGGCATTTACACGAATGCCGCTTTCCGCCAGATGGACGGCCAGCCATTGGGTGAAATTGTTAATTGCTGCTTTGGCGGCGCTGTAGGCAGGAACCTTGGTCATCGGGGAAGGCGCGCTCATGGACGAAATGTTGATGACGGTCGTTCCCGCGCGGCCAAGCATGTGCTTGGTAAAAATCTGGGTCGGAATCAGGCTGCCGACGAAGTTCAAATCGAGCACGCTGCGGAAGCCGTCCACACTCAGTCCGAAAAAGGTAGTGATGTCCGGATTGTCCAGATCCTCCGGCTTGAAAATTTCATTCGTCGTATTGGCGCTGGGGTGGTTGCCGCCCGCCCCGTTAATCAAAATGTCGCACGGCCCGAGCTGTGCGAGCACCTCGGCTGCAGCCTGCTGCACGCTCTCCGGCTTCGTTACATCGCAGGCGAAGGCAGCGGCCGTACCGCCGGCAGCCCGGATTTCGGCGGCAACTTCAGCTCCTTTTTCCACGGTTCGGTTCAAAATCGCGACGCGCGCGCCCTGACGGCCCAGCTCAATTGCCATCGCCCGGCACAATACGCCGGCCCCGCCCGTAATGACAGCTACTTTCCCCTGTAGAAAAGAATGCTTCGTTAGTTCGATCATGCCTGGTTCGTCTCCTTTTCTGCCGCAGCCTTGCGGTATGCGTCCCAAAGTCCCCACAAATACATCATGCCGAGCGCCCGGTCGTACAGGCCGTAGCCGGGGCGGCACTGCTCATCCCAAAGGTGACGGCCGTGGTCCGGCCGGCAATAGCCCTCGTAGCCCTCCTCATGAAACGCCTGAACAACCCCGGCGATATCGACGGTTCCGTCCTGGGTGCGGTGTGAGGTCTCGATGAAATCCCCGTTCTCGTACACGCGGACGTTGCGGATATGCGCAAACGGAATACGGCCCGCAAATTCATGAATCATGGCGATAATATCGTTGGCGGGATTCGCGCCGAGCGATCCGCTGCACAGGGTTAGGCCGTTGTACGGGCTGTCGTGCAGCTGCAGGAAGCGCCGGATATTGTTCTGGCCCGTCATAATACGGGGCAGTCCGAAGATCGGCCATGGCGGATCGTCCGGGTGAATCGCCATTTTGATGCCGTGCTTGGCCGCGACCGGAATAACCTCATCCAGAAAATATTTGGCGTTCTCAAATAACTGCTCCTCGGTAACGCCCTGGTATGCTTCAAACAGCGAGGTCAGATGCGCCAGACGCTCCGGCTCCCAGCCCGGCATCGTAAATTCCGGATTTTCATTAATTACTTTGACATGCTCGGACAGGTTCAGGTGCGCCACTTTGCTTTTTTCATAAAACAGCGCCGTCGAGCCGTCTTCCAGCGCTTTGTGCAGATCGGTGCGGACCCAATCGAACACGGGCATGAAGTTATAGCAGATCACCTTCACGCCCACCTGGGCGAGCTTCGCGATGGTTTTCTTGTAGTTGTCGATGAACAGATCCCGGCTGGGCAGCCCGAGCTTGATATCCTCGTGAATATTGACGCTCTCCACGACCTGCATATGCAGTCCCGCCTGATCGGCTTGTGCTTTAATAGCGAGGATTTTGTCCATCGGCCATTCTTCACCGGCCGGGACGTCATGGAGCGCCCAGACGATGCCTTCGACACCGGGAATTTGTTTAATCTGGTTTAGCGTAACTGTGTCATTGCCCTCACCGAACCATCGGAATACCATTTTCATAAAGGGAGCTTCGCCTCCGGTTATTTGAAATAGGTGGGATATTTTTGCTTCAGCAGCGCCTGATCGGCAATGGTGAGATGCAGATGCTCCGTCATCAACTGCTCCGCCTGATCGGCGTGCTGCAGCCGGATGGACTCGACCATTTGCAGGTGCTGATTATACAGTTCGTCCCAGTGGTGATCGTCGGCCAGCCGCAGGACGCGGGTCCGGTTCAAATGCACATTGATTTGCTGAATTACAGCCCATGTATTGCTTTTGTGGCAGCCTTCAAAAATGGTGCGGTGAAACGCCTCATCCAGCTCGAACATCTTCTTGTCGTCTTCCTCTTCGATGCAGGCCTTCTGCTGGGTGAGGTTCGTTTGAAGCGCCAGGAGGTGCTCCGCCGGAAAAGCGCCGCAGGCCAGCCGGATGACGGCCCGCTCCAGCTGCTCCCGCATGAACCGGGCTTCCTCCGCCAGCTCCAAATCAATCAGCGACACGAAGGTGGCCCGCTGGGGATATACCTCCAGGAGGCCTTCCTGGGACAAGCGGACGAAGCTTTCCCGCACCGGCGTCCGGCTGACGCCGAAGCGTTCGGAGATGTCCTTTTCGGATATGCTCGCTCCGGGCGGCAATTCAAGACGAAGAATCTGATCCAGCAGCGCCGCATACACGGCATCTCGTGTGGAGGCGGGCTGGGGCTTTACAATCATGCTCACGTGTTCACCTCCGGGAAGGGTTTATAAAAATTATACTACCATACTTGTATGGTAGTATGGAAGGCGCAAAAAAAGCATCTGGTTTCAAGTAAGGAACAGATGCGTTATACCGGTTCGTTCCTTCGGTCAATCCGGGAAAAACGCTGCGGGACAAGTCGGTTTGGTGTCATTTGGTGTGATTTGGAGTAATTCTAACATTCATGGGCTTGAACCCGGAAAAGCTGGTAAAATGAACATCGTATCGTAGTAGAAAGCGAATTCAAAAGTCAGACCACCGGTCTGAAAGCATATGCAAAGGGGAACTGACAATGACGAAAACAGCTTTGCCGCAAACGATGAAAGCAGCGGTTATGCCGCAGCCGGGAACTATCATCATTGAAGAGCGTCCGGTGCCGCAGGTCAGGGCGGATGAGGTGCTGATTCAGGTGATGGCGGTCGGGGTGTGCGGCTCGGATGTGCATTACTATGAGCATGGCCGTATCGGGCGGTTTGTTGTAGAAAAACCGATTATTCTCGGTCATGAATGCGCAGGGGTCGTTGCCGCCGTCGGGTCACGCGTTACGCGGCTGCGTGAAGGCGACCGTGTCGCGGTTGAGCCGGGAGTCACCTGCGGCCGCTGCAGCGCCTGCAAGGAAGGGCGGTATAATCTGTGCCCGGATGTACAGTTTTTGGCTACACCGCCGGTAGACGGAGCATTCGTTCAGTATATGGCGATTCGGGAGGATATGGTGTTCCCGATTCCGGACCATCTTTCCTTTGAGGAGGCTGCCCTGAACGAGCCGTTCTCGGTCGGGATTCACGCGGCCAAGCGGAGCCGTCTGCAGCCGGGTTCGACAGTGGCTATTATGGGAATGGGGCCGGTCGGGCTCATGGCGGTTGCTGCCGCCAAGTCCTTCGGCGCCAGCCGGATTATTGTGACCGATCTGGAGCAGGTGCGTCTGGATGCGGCAGCGCGTCTTGGTGCCACGCATACGATCAATGTCCGGGAAGAGGATGCAAATGAGCGTATCCGGCAAATCACGGGCGGTGTCGGCGTAGACACAGCCTGGGAAACGGCGGGGAATCCCCGGGCGCTTCAGTCCGCCCTGTATTCGATCCGCCGCGGGGGCAAGCTGGCTATCGTCGGGTTGCCCGCCCAGGATGAAATTCCGCTGAATGTTCCGTTTATTGCGGATAACGAAATCGATATTTACGGTATTTTCCGTTATGCCAATACGTACCCGAGCGGGATCGAATTTCTGGCGTCCGGCTTGATTGATACGAAATCGCTCATCACGGACCGGTATCCGCTGGCTCAAACTCAGGCTGCCATGGAGCGGGCCATTCATAATAAGAGCGGCAGCCTGAAGGTAATGGTGTATCCGAACGAATAGCAGTTTCATGAAGTAAGAATGCAGCGGTGTCCGGTTCCGGATGCCGCTGCATTTTTACTTCACGATTGCTCCGCTGCGATACGCATGCGCATCTGTGTACAGTTTTAGCTCCGGCCGGACGATGAAGCGGGCACTGTCCTTTTTTGATGATCGGCATTGGGACATGGCAGTATCCGATATAGAGGGAGATAAATGTCGAAATCAGGGTAATTAATGCTAAAGGACCTGTTCAATAAGTGTTCGTCCTATTTGAGAACCGCGAATTCGGCGGTGACGAAGACGGTCATGGTTAATTTAGCTATTTTTCAAGATTAAAAAGAAGGACTTTAGTACCAGATGTCGAAATGCTTCTTTATTCCATTGCGGTATTTGTCATTTTTTGTACAGTTCCTGTCATGACAGGTGAGAACGAAGACGGCGGCTATGGTGTGGAAGCTTGTATTTGTAGACAAAAAGGAGAGGAATTATGAACAAAGCACGATCAACAAAGGAGTCCCGGTTAGGAGACGGTCTGAAACGAGGAACGGTGGTTCTGGCAAGCGTCTCCTTGATCGCGTCCAGTCTGAGCTTGCCCGGATGGGAGACAAGCAAAGCGCACGCAACCGCCTCCTCAAGCCCGTCGCTGTTATTGAACATCCGAACCGATCGGACGTACAGCCCGGGCACGATTGGGGGTTACAATGCGGATACCGGCCTGTCGGCGAAGACGGTGGTGGATTCCAATGCACTGGGCTTTGATGGCTTCGCCTCGCAGGTGTATTCCTACAACGGCAAGGTGTACGGACTCCTGACGCCTGCAGATAACAGCAGGGGCGGCAGGTTTGGAAGCTTCGACGGTACCCGCGTCGAATATTTGGATTCGGAACGGCTCGACAATGCCCAGCGGTTTGCTGAACTGAACGGGACGCTGTATTTTCTCGCTACGGATTTGGAAAGCAGCATGAACTTGTATGCGTACGATACGGTGAACAGCGTCTTGTCCAAGGTAAGCGGCGACGCCGACAGACCGTCGGTATCTACAGGAGTGGCGGTATATAATGGCCAAATCTATTATATGACCGATCAGTATCTTGTCCGGTGGACCGGATCGGCCGTCGAGAACGTCTGGACCTTGTCCAGCCCGTATAACGGTATTACGGGAGCAATGACCGTTCTGAACGGGGAACTTTACTTCGCAGTCACCTCGCCTACCCTTGATCCCGGATCCAATCATCTCCACAATAACGAGATTTTCAAATATGACGGCTCCAGTGTAAGCCAGGTGACAGACCGCGATTCGAATATCAACAATTATGCCTCAGTCACGATCCCCAAGATGATCGCGTACAATAACAAGATTTTCTATAGCGGCGAAAATCCGAATAATGTCTTTACCGATCCGGGGAACGGGAAAAACTGGCTGATATCGACGGATGAGAACGGGAACGAAACAACGGAATTCGAAGCCGGCGATGAGAATGGCGGCGGATATGTATTCGACATGTGGGTGGTGGACAACCAGCTTTATTTTTCCGCCAGAGTGGGGAATTCCTATGTGAACGATCTGTATCTCTACGATTCGACAGGAAATGCGACGAACCTCACGAATTTCACGGAAGAGGGCATCGCGATAACGAATGTGATTGAGTATGGCAGCGATCGGTACGTTACGACCATGAAAGGGCTTTACCGGATTGAGCCGACGAGTAACGCGCTCACCCCTATTTCCAGCTTCCCTGCCCTGAGCTCAACCGATGATCTAAGTGAAACGTTCGGCCAAGGGGCCTTCATCTTCGATGGCCCGCTGGCCCCGGTTGTCACCAATCTTCATGATTTGCTGGCGGTGCTGCCGGGCGGATCGGCCTCTATCGCGGCCAACGCCGTGGTATCCGATATTGATTCTGCATCGCTTGCCTCAGCCTCGGTGCGGATTAGCAGCGGCTTCTCTGCGGGCGATACGCTCTCGTACACGCAGGCCTATGGTATAGCCGGCAGCTTCGATGCCAATACCGGCGTATTGTCCCTGTCAGGCACGGCGACGGCCGCCGAGTACCAGGAGGTGCTGCGCAGTGTCGTCTTCACAGGCGGAAGCGAACCCGGAGACCGGGAGGTTGTGTTTGCGTTGGAGGATAGCGAGAGCAATCTTTCCTGGAGCGAATCCCCCTCGGCCGTAGCCACCGTGGCCGTGGCCCCGAGCGCGGGCACGATTACCAAGGTTGAATTCGATACCGCTCCGGACGGGACGGATAACGACTATGCTCAATCGGTTCCGATTAGCGAGCCGAATTTGCAAAATCTGCTCATCGAGGTGTCATCGAGCTCCAGCTCCTACGGGCTTACTTACTCGGACAGTACCAAGTCGCTGTATATCTCACCGGATTTATTGGATATGGACAAGCCTGACACGCTGGTCATCCGATCTCAGAACGGAGCGGCGTTTGATCTGCAGGGCCTGCGCTTTACGGACACCTATAGCGGGATGTACAGCGAGCTGCGCTTCACTGGCTTCGAGGAAGGAGCTACGGTGGCGCAGAAGGATCTGTATGTCAGCCCTTATGGCCCGCAAACGACGCTGCTGCTTGGCACGGAATTCGACGAGGTGGACGAGGTGCAAATGCAGCTTGTCGGCAGCTCGGCGCAGTATGGCACAGGCATCGGCGGTCTGATCGATGATATATTCCTCTTCAGCAGTCAACCCGGACCGATGCTGTCCGCTACCAGCTATAGTCCTGCCGACGGCGCGTCCGGGGTGGATGCAGCGTCTAATCTGTCCATTGGCTTTGCCGAGCCGGTAACAGCCGTATCCGGGAAAAATTTGACCATCCGCCAAGGCTGGGACGATCAGATTGTGGAGACCATTCCGGTGAATGATATAAACCGAGTCACGATTTCCGGCGCGGACGTGACCATTAATCCGGATCCTGAGCTGCTGTACGGCAGCGACTATTATGTTCTTATTGACGGCGGCGCGTTTGCGCCGGTATCCGGCAGCGCGCTGTACGGCGGTGTTGCTGACCAGACGACGTGGAATTTCACTACGGAGGTTCGATCAGAGGTAACTGCCGCGAATTCAACGGCGCTCCAGGCTTATTTGAGCAATTCGACCGTGTCTACGATTAACCTGATCGCTGATGTAAGCTATGCGATAACGGGTGTGGATATCGATCGGGCTTTGACCGTAAACGGCAATCAGGCCGAGGTGACTGTATCTGCCGGTATTCCTGTAACCTCCGCCTCTGATGCCGGTCTAAGTTATTATGGCGATGGCGTGTTTGATGTAGGACCGGCAGGCAACCTGGCTTTGAAGGATGTGACCCTGCGCAACGGCAGCAGCAAAATTATGACCGTCATCAACGTGCAGGATGGCGGACAACTGGAGCTCGACAACTCGAAGCTGAAGGATTTCTTTGGCGAAAATGACGGAAACCAGCCGAACCGAGGTTTTTCGTTCGCCATTCACACCGATCCGGGCAGCGGCAGCCAGGTGACGATCACCGACAGCGAGATCGACGAGTCCAACGCCTTCCGCAACATGATAGACGTTCGCGGAGGAATGGTTACAGTCCGGGGCAACACGCTGAAGGGCACGCAGTATCCGGACCGGCTGCGGTTGTCCGACGGATTTGAATACGGTATTTATTTATACGGCGGATCAACCGTTATTGAGAACAATACGATAGCTGGCTTTGATTCGTCTAGGAATAACAACTATGCCAGCGCGGCAATCGGCATTGTCGGGTTTTACGATACGACCTTATCCGTAACCGGAAATACGCTGACCAACAGCAGCGTCGGGCTCAGCTTGACGAACCACTATCCGGGCGTCAATCCGAATGCGATTACGACGATGAACACGTACGCGATGAACCAGCCGGATACGGCGGGCAAGGGAAGCTACAGTGTCTCGAAGCAGAATACGTTCAGCGGCAACGGGGCTAACGTGTATTCGGAGATGGCGTTCTATACCAGACCTTATACGTACCGCGATCCGCAGCTGAGCGTGACGGCGGTGACCTACGATAGCGTGACGGTGGCCTTTCCGAAGCCGGGAGCCAGCGCGACATCAGTGAAGCTGCAGCTTTCGGAGGATGAAGGCGACAGCTGGCAGGACGCAGTCACCGGCACGCTGACTGGAGATTCTGCCGGAGCCACGGCGACAGGGCTGGACGCGTCAACAAGCTACCTGTTCCGGCTCGTGGTGGAAGGCGGCTCCTATTACGGCTATTCCAACTTCGCGCCAGCGACGACACCGACGAACGCGGATGCAGCCCATAATACGCTCGGAGCGTCGCCATCTACGGTACAGGCAGGCTCCCCGATTACGCTGACCGCTACAGGGGATCGTCAAGGGGCCAACTCGGCTGTTATAGGAGACGAGCGGTATATTCCGGTCAACTGGCAGTCTAGCGAAAGTGGGCAATCTGGCGTGTTCAGCTTCTCTGGAGCCAGCTATACTTCGACGTATACGCCTGCTGCCGAGGGCGGCTACACCGTTACGGCTACGTTCGAGAAACAGGCATGGGACGGCACGGTGTGGCAGGTGGTTAACGGATCTCAAGATACCAAGACGGCTTCGGTCACTGTGACGGCGCCTGTCGATGCGGCTACGCCGAGCATCAGCGCTGAGCCTCAGGATCGTGCAGCAGTTCAAGGCGATATGGTGACACTGTCGGTCACGGCTTCCGTCGGTGATGCGGGCCAACTGACTTACCAGTGGTACAGCAGCAGCACGGACAGCAATACCGGCGGCATCCTGATTGCGGGAGCCACGGGCTCGACCTATACGGTACCGACATCGGCGGCAGGCGATGTGTACTATTATGTGGTTGTGACCAATACGAATACCGAAGTGCCCGGCCAGCAAACGGTCACCGCGACCAGCCGCGCTGCGAAGGTGACTGTGAGCCAGGCCCCGACGTATGGGATTGCGCCTATCGCGGATCAGACAGCAGCGGTCTTGAGTGTGGGCTACGCATCCGGTACGCAGGAAACAATGACGATTACGTTGACGAACACAGGAACGAGCAGCCTGACGAATCTGTCGGCGGCTCTCAGCGGCACCGGGGCATCTGCCTTTGATTTGACCCCGCCGCCTTCTACGCTTGGCGCAGAAGCCGCTCCTGCCAGCTTTACGGTTCGCGCCAAGGACGGCTTGTCCGCAGGGACCTATACTGCGACAGTAACCGTATCTGCGGATCATCTGACACCGGTAACGTTCACGGTGACGCAGGCGGTTCAACTGCTGAATGCGCCGGCGAACCCGCAAGGCTTGACTGGCGTGAAGGGGGACAACTCGGTCATACTGAACTGGAACACCGTGACCGATGCGACCTACTACTATATTTATATGGCGTCCGTATCCGGCGGCTATTCGGAACCGCCGCTGGCGACAGTGACCAGCGCGACCTATAGTATCAGCAATCTGACGAATGGAACGTCCTACTATTTCATCGTCAAAGCCGGCGGAACCGGCGGTGTGAGTGCGGCATCTAATGAAATCCATGTAATCCCGGCTACGGTTCCGTCTGCACCGACCGCGGTAACGGCCGTAGCGGGTGACAGGCGGGCAACCATTACCTTCACCGCGCCTCAGAATACTGGCGGAAGTGCGATTACAGGCTACGAAATTACGATTTCGCCGGGATCGACCGTCATTTCAGCGGATGCCAGCCCGGTGACGATTACCGGCCTGACCAATGGCGTTAGCTACACGTTTACCGTGAAGGCAATCAATGATATGGGCAGAAGCGACGCTTCGGAGGCCTCCAATGCCGTCATGCCGAAGGATTCATCGAGCAACGACTCCAGAAGTTCTTCGGGTTCCGGATCGAGCTCATCGGGAACCGTCAGCTCGATTGAGGTTCTGGTCAACGGCAAGGCGGAGAATGCGGGAACGGCTTCTACAAGCGAGCGCAGCGGACAAAATGTGCTGACCATCAGCGTCGATCAGAAGAAGCTGGATGATAAGCTCGCTGCCGAAGGTCAAGGCGCTGTGGTAACGATTCCTGTCCAGACGAGCTCTGATGTCGTTATCGGCGAGCTGAATGGCCAGATGATCAAGAACATGGAAGACAAGCAGGCCGTTCTGGAGCTGCGGACCGCTCAAGCGGGATACACGCTGCCAGCGGGCCAAATCCAGATTGATGCGATTTCCGCACAGCTCGGATCATCGATCCCGCTTGCGGATATCAAAATCCAGATTGAAATTTCATCCTTGTCCGAAGCTGAAGCGAAGGTCGTTGAGAGTGCGGCCGCCCAAGGCTCCTTTGAGGTGGTTGTGCCTTCGCTGGAATTCACGGTGACCGCTGCTCATGACGGGAAGGTCATCGAAGTGACGAAGTTCAATGCCTTTGTAGAACGCACGATTGCGATCCCGGATGGTGTGGACCCAGGTAAAATTACGACCGGCGTTGTGGTTGAACCGGACGGAACGGTACGCCATGTGCCGACCAAGGTAACGCTCATCGACGGCAAGTATTATGCCAAGGTGAACAGTCTGACCAACAGCACCTATTCGATTGTGTGGCATCCGATCGAGTTCCGTGATGTGGCGGGGCATTGGTCACAAGCCATTGTCAACAACATGGGCTCCAGGATGGTGATTAACGGCACGGGCGAAGGCGTGTTTAGCCCGGATGCGGATATTACCCGCGCTGAATTTGCTGCTATTCTCGTACGCGGCTTAGGGCTTCGCCTGGACAACGGAACGCCAGCGTTCAGCGATGTTCAAGCCTCGGATTGGTACAGCAAAGCTGTGATCACGGCTCAAGCCTATGGTCTTATTGAAGGCTTTGAGGACGGCACGTTCCGACCGGGGGACCGGATTACCCGTGAGCAGGGTATGGCAATGATTGCCAAAGCAATGAAGCTGACCGGCTTGAAGGCCAAGCTGTCCGGACAGACAGCGGGTGAGCTGCTGAGCTCGTACACCGACGGTCAGGAAGTAGCCGGCTGGGCGCAGACCGCAGCTGCCGATGTGCTGAAGGCCGGCATCGTATCCGGCCGAAGCGATGCAAGGCTGATGCCGACAGCGCACATGACCCGCGCTGAGGTAGCCGCTATGCTCCAAAGGCTGCTCCAGGCTTCCGACCTCATCTAATCACGGCCCGCCTGCCAGCCAGGCAATCAATAGCAAAAGGGGGCTCCTTCTTGTCCTAGAAGACAGGAGGGACCTCTTTTTTTGATTTAGGGGGGCATCTGATTGCATGTTGATTGACTTTAATGAAAGTGCTTGTGATGGGGGATATCAAGCTCTTCGCGCCGCGGGCAGCTTCCAGCGCGCGGTGTCTCGCTGCATGACAGCGGTCGGTCGACCATATAGCTCAACCCGTTCTGTTGGACAAGCGGGGAATTCGAATTGTGGGACTGAAATTTTTTGAAATGGATTTCAATATTGAGGCAGGAGCCAGTCAAGCTGTGGGCTAGCGGATAACGGGAAGCGCCAGGAGCTGAACGCGTTCGTCAGTCCGAATGCGGCTAATATCGATGCGTGTACTAACCTCTCATTCAATCGGAGGCCTGTCCTTTATGGTTGCGGAAATTGTCTGGCCGATGCTTGTATAAAACCCCCAGCTCGTGGAAAAAGTAACAATAAAGCGTTTTCCTCATACAGCTGCACCTGCTGTCCGGATGTACACGAAGTTGTCACGTAATGTTCATGGGATGCTAAGGCTCCCCTAAGCTTATTTTAAGGTTGGTCAGGTACGATGGATTCATCAGGAAGGGAGCGAAAGCAAATGATTCTGTATCAATTGGCCAAATGGATGGAGGAACGGATGAAGCTGGTGCTGCGAATCCGGGAATCAAAGGGCAGTATTGAGCATTTGCTGGAGCAAAAGCGGCAAGTGGAGCAGCGGATGCTTGTGCAGACGAGACGATGGCTGGAGCCGGGCGATCTGGGAATGCTGGCGGAAAAGGCACCGGTGCAGGCCGAGGTGATTCCGTTTACACCGGCGGAAGAGGCGTTCGAGCCGTACTTCGATATCGACTGGGCGGAAGCGGCAGAGCAGCAGGCAGCGGTTCAATAATTGGGTTCTTGTGTACCCGTTCATACAGATTAAGAAGCATTCGATCCGGCTTTAGCCTGGGAAGAGATCGGATGCTTTTTTTGTGCTGCTTCTGGCAGCCGATCCTGCCAAGGGAACCAACGGGACGGGACTGGGAGGAGCCGTTGAAATGGTCCCCGTCCAGGCGGATTTTCAAAAATTAGCGGCTCAAAGTAGAAAAATCTGGATGCGTGCGGCAAGCAGTTTCCCTATCCCGGCGGGAGGCGCACGGTTTTTCATCATGCCAGCGGGTTTGTCTGTGCTGACTTTTGATGTACAATAGGAATAGTGTAGACCGAGAAAAATGGAGTTGGCCTGATATGAATGTCGTCCTCGCGACCTTAAACGCAAAATACATCCACACCTCGCTTGCGCTGCGCTGTTTGAAAGCGTTCTGCGAGCCGGAAATTCCGGTTGAAATTGTGGAATATACGATCAAAGACCCGGCTATGAACGTGGTGTCCGATTTATTTTCACGGGCGCCCGATGTGCTCGGCTTCTCCTGTTACATCTGGAATATGGAAGAAACGATCCACATCATCCGCATGCTCAAAAAAATCCGGCCCGAGATTCGCATTGTGCTCGGGGGGCCGGAGGTGTCGTACGATACCGATTATTGGATGGAACGGCTGCCGGAGGTGGATTTCATCGTCATGGGCGAAGGGGAGGAAACCTTCAAGCACCTGCTGCAGGAGCTGGCCACCACTCGGAAATATCATTTCGTCTATGGCGCCGCGTACCGGAAAGGCACGGAGGTTATCATTAATCCGCCCCGGCCGAAGCTGGACCTGAACATGATTCCGACGCCGTACCGGTTCGCCGAGGATGTGCCGAGCCTTGCCAGCCGTGTCGTTTATTTCGAGACGAGCCGCGGCTGTCCGTTCAGCTGCCAATTTTGTTTGTCCAGCATCGAGGTCGGCGTGCGTTATTTCGATATTGAGCGGACCAAGCAGGATATCCTGTATTTGATTGACCAAGGGGCAAAGCTGATTAAGTTCGTGGATCGGACTTTTAATATTAAGCGGGACTATGCGCTGGAAATATTCGAGTTTCTCATTAATAACCACCGGGGCTGTGTGTTCCAGTTTGAGATTACGGCGGATATTATGCGGCCGGAGGTGCTGGATTACTTATCCGAGCATGCGCCGCCGGGTATATTCCGTTTCGAAATCGGAGTGCAGTCCACAAATGATGCAACCAATGAACTGATTCAGCGCCGGCAAAATTTCGCCAAACTGAGCCGCACTGTAACCAAGGTGAAGGAAAGCGGCAAAATCGACCAGCATTTGGATCTAATCGCCGGGCTGCCAGAGGAGGATTACGCATCGTTTCGCAATACGTTTAACGATGTGTTCGCTCTTGGGCCGGAGGAGCTTCAGCTTGGCTTCCTGAAGATGCTGCGCGGGACGGGAATGCGCCGGGATGCCCACAAGTACGGCTACTTGTATATGGACAACTCGCCGTATGAGATTTTGGGCAATGATATCCTGCCGTTTGCGGATATTGTACGTATCAAACGCGTCGAGGACGTGTTGGAGAAATACTGGAACGCCCACCGGATGGATCACACGCTGGCCTTTTTAATCCGGGAGGAATTTACATCGGCCTTCGATTTCTTTCAGGAATTCGGCGATTACTGGGAGGAGCGGGGCTGGCAGCGTATCGGCCATCAGCTGGAGGACCTGTTCACCCGACTTGAGGCGTTCCTCATCCACCGCGGCACGAAGCGGTTGAATCTAATCCGGGGGCTGATGAAGCTGGATTATTTCCTCAACCATAAGTACAAGCCGCGCAAGGTGTGGTGGGACATCTCCCTCGATAAAAGCGGGCAGGCCGGCATGCTGCGGCTGCTGGCGGAGCGCCCGGAGCTGGTATCCGAGCCGTTCGCCCGGCTGCGTCTGGCGGAGAAGGATTTGCACAAGCATGTGATGCTGGAGCAGGTTCCGTTTGATTTGGAGCATTATTTGGCTGATGGACAAATCACGGAGGGGACCTCCTCGGTCCTGATTGCCCATTTCGATCCCGGTACGGACAAGAAGGCGGATATCTATGCACTGCCTGTGGAGCGCTTGCGGGCAGAGGAGCTGACCGTATAAGCTCAAACACGGCCTTTCTCATTACTATGTCTTATTGGTCGAGCTTTACTCAGATAAATGCAAGCGCACAATGAAAATGAATCGAACAAAAGAGGGTGTCCCCAAAGTAAACTGCTCCCCACACAGTAGACAGGTGAACTAATAAAAACCTGTTCTGTATGGAGAGCATAGCACTGGGGGAACACCCTCTTAAATTATGTGCTGAACAGCGGACGACTCCGTCAGGAATAAGCTTCGCCCGCCCGCTTCAAAGCCTGCAAAACAGGCAGCCGGTCTGAACGATGCGGTGCAGACGGGTATTTCTTGCTGTTACAAATCGGCATCCGTCTCCACCAGTTGCTTCAAAGCAGACAGCTTGTCGTCCCAATAGCGCTCAAAAAAGGCGAGCCACTGCTTAATCTCCGCCAGAGGCTCCGGCTGGAGCATGTACCGCGTTTCCCGGCCAACCCTCTGACGGCTGACAAGACCGGCCTCGGCAAGCACATGCAGATGCTTGTTAATGGCCGTGCGGGTAATCGGGAAGCAGTCCGTAATCGCGGCAATCGGCATTTGCTTATCGGCCAGCAGGGTCAGCAGCTTGCGGCGGGTCGGATCGGCGATAGCCTGGAACACATCATGCTTTAACGCAGGGGCAGTCATCTACGCTCCGACATATGGAGCAAGACGCCCGTTTATGAGACCGTCCCAGCCGCCGTTCATAATCTCGCGGATGATGGTGTGCGGCTGTCCGAATTCGGTCATCTTCTCCGCATCCCAGCCGCCATGAATCAGAGTGAACTCTGTTTTCCCTTCTTCTACGGCTTTCAGCTCGAACGTAATGCGCCAATCCTTGCCCCAGTCAAAATCAATCCGGTTCGGCGGGGCGATGTCAGTGACCTTGCAAGGCGAATCCCCGAATTGTCCGGTATGGATGACGAATTCATGGCCCTTGACGGGCTCGAAGGTGTTCGGCATCAGCCAGGCGGCAATTCCTTCCGATGTGGCGACAGCCTTCCATACTTTTTCAATCGGAGCTTGAAGAATAATGGTTTTCCGGATGTCCGGCAGTGTTCCTTGAGATGGCATGATGAACCCTCCTGAGAATATTTGTGACACCTAATAGTGTTAAAACTAATAATAACACCCTATGGTGTTATAAATCAATGCAGAAGTCCTGATATGTAAAAAATGAACACTCCTGATTGATCCGGCAGCAGCCCCGGTCCGGTATATACCGGATAATGACGAAAGCTGTAGTACATGTGATCTCCATATTTTGTAGTGTATCCTTGCTGTGACTAAATTTATCCGCTTTTATGAAGCCAAGATGATTGTCAGCCCGGCCAAGGTATAGCACAATGATAACATCGGGCTTACTGCATGTGTGAATGGGCATATCTGCTGACGAATGAAAGAAAGGAAAATGAACAGATATGGATGCGAAACAGCAGCAAGGGGCATCAGACAATGCCCCGAGAAATCCGTTTTCTAAGCTTGTGGAGGTTCTGATTGTGTCTACAAAGCTGGGTCTCACCTCTTTCGGTGGACCTGCTGCACATCTGGGTTACTTTCATCAGGAGTATATACGCCGCCGAAAATGGATGGATGAGCAAAGCTACGCCGATCTTGTCGCCCTTTGCCAATTCCTCCCTGGTCCGGCCAGCAGCCAGATTGGAATTGGAATCGGCATGGCAAGGGCGGGGTTGTGGGGTGGACTCATCGCCTGGCTAGGCTTCACTCTGCCTTCCGCCGCCGCGTTAGCGGCCTTTGCCTTCCTGCTTCATGGCTTTGATCTTGCGGGCGCAGGGTGGATTCATGGTCTGAAAATCGTAGCGGTCGCCATCGTCGCCCAAGCTGTTCTTGGAATGGGCCAAAAGCTTACGCCCGATCGGGAACGGGTTACAATCGCCGTCCTGGCCGCTGCGGCTGTGTTATTGTGGCATACGGTCTATAGTCAAGTATTTATTATTATGGCCGCCGGTCTGGCCGGCTTGTGGCTGTACCGGAAAAAAGCCGCAGCTGCGGCACCGGACCTGCCATTTGCAATCAGCCGCACCTTTGGCGCCTGTTGTCTGGCCTTGTTTGCTGCGCTGCTTATAGCGCTTCCGCTTCTTAGACAAGCGGGGGACGGGGAGGCTAGCTGGATCGCGCTGTTCGACAGCTTTTACCGCTCCGGTTCATTGGTGTTCGGCGGGGGGCACGTCGTGCTTCCGCTGCTGGAGAGAGAGGTTGTTCCAACCGGCTGGGTTAGCCAGGAGGATTTCTTGACCGGCTACGGGGCAGCGCAAGCAGTGCCCGGACCGTTATTTACCTTTGCCAGCTACATTGGCGCTATGGCTGGAGGTGTGCCGGGAGCGGCTGCTGCAACATTAGGCATTTTCTTCCCGGCTTTTCTTCTTGTTGCCGGTGCGCTGCCGTTTTGGAATGGGCTGAGAAAAAATCCGAGGCTTCAAGGCGCGTTGACGGGAATTAACGCAGCGGTGGTTGGGATTTTGCTGGCTGCTCTGTATGACCCGCTATGGACTTCCGCCATCCTGAGCCCGATGGATTTTGTACTTGCAGTTATTTTGTTTGCGATGGCGGTCTTTTGGAAGTCTCCGCCTTGGCTGGTGGTTTTAACGGGCGCTGCGGGCGGAGTATTGCTCGGGCTAGTGTGATGCTTGGCGAGGTTCGACCGGCTGCTGCAACGGGAGCTGGATTCGCGCGCGTGAGACAAGCTGTTTGCGTAATGGCGGAATAGCTGCTCTGCTCCAAGGAGCGCGACAATGCGCTCCTGACGGCACAGGTTGCCGATACCGGGTCCAGTTCCGGCAACCCGGAGCCGCCTTCTAGCTTCGAATGAGGGCGATGTACTGCTGAAGTAAGGGCTTGAAGAAGGTTTTAGCCGAGAGCCTGCTGCCGGATACGGGTTCATCGAATGTGCTGCTGAAGAATCGGCAACACTCAAGCAATGTCGGCGGCCAGCGTGTTCAGCGGTCCGGGGTCGGCAGCGAGAGGCAGCACATCGTACACGGAAATGGGAAACATCGGGAAGCCGACATAGTAAGGCGTAATTTCATACAGCGGAAAAAAAAGCACCAGCGCCTTATCGGCCAAATAGTAGCCCTGATCCGGACGGATGCCCTTGAAATCGCCAAGTGTCGGAATATTACGCTGCTTGATTTGCTGGGCGACCTGAGCCGACAGAACGGCGGCATAATCGCTTCCCGGCTTGAACAGGTCGGACAGGGCATAGCTTTTTCCGGTGGCGGTATCGAACGTGAGCGCCTTCAACACCGTATTCCCGTGCGCCATCGGATACGAATAGGCGTAATTGCTGAGCGTCAGGCTGAGCAGCCCGCGCTCATTCGTTTTGATTTCAAAGCGGCCGATCATGTCCAGATGGGTTCCGGTCTGCACCTGAAGCTGCTCCCGCTGCAGCTGCTGCACCGCATCGATAATCATCCGGTTGATGTGCTGTTCAGCTTGGCGGTTCGCCAGACCTGTGACTTGCGGATAGTAAATGGTAATCCTGCCCTGCCGGTAGACTTGGGTCCGGATCGCGGCTGGCGGATGAAATACTGCCATGGGTCAGCCTCCTATCGGTATGTTTACTGCTTTAGCCTATGCAGGCGAAGCCCAAACGGTTTCTCCGGCCAAGGGGAATGAGCGGACTTAGGGGTGTTCTAGCCACAGGTAGTCCGTATGAGCGGACTGGCGCTAAACGGTGCTTTGCAGACACTTGTTTCATAGGCACAGCCAAGTTTATTCTGAAGCACGGAAGAGGCTTCGTCCTGTCGATTCCTCCATGCGTTCTGCCCAAAGAAGAACCATGTCATAGACAAGCCACAAGCTGAATTTATGTAGTTGATTTGAAGATTTCTTCTTGCTTTCTAACGGCAAGCAAACAGGTCCCACGGGTCGCAATATTGCAACCCGTGGGACCTGTTTACGCTTTGCGTGGTTTAGAAGCTTACGGCAAGTAGCTCCGCAGCACCGTCATTTGGCCTTCCAGCGCATACTCGCCGAGGCTGGCTGGAATGAGCAGGCAGTCGCCTGCCTTAACCTCCACACGCCGGCCGCCGGAAACGACTTCGCCGCTGCCCTCGCAAATAATGTGGATGACGAAGCTTTCAGGGGAAGTGCTGAGCTTCCACTCTCCGTCGACAATGCCCTTTTCCGTCACAAAATACGGCGATGCCGCCAATCGAAGCCATTGCTGCGGCCCGTCGATATGCGTTTTCATCATCGTAGCGCCGGCGCCTTCATAGGCGGTAACGTTCAGGGAGTCCTCAATGTGCAGCTCCCGCGGCTTGCCGTCCAGACCCGGACGGTTGTAATCGTACAACCGGTACGTCGTGTCGGAGTTTTGCTGAATTTCCGCAACCAGAACGCCTGCGCGCAGCGCATGTACAGTACCGGCCGGAATGTAGAAGGAATCGCCGGCTTCGACCGGGACCTCCTGCAGGCTGTCCATAATTCGGTCTTCCGCCATAGCCTCGGCCAGTGATTCACGGGTAACGCCCGGCTTTAAGCCATAAATAATCGTTGCGCCCGGCTTGGCGTCGAGGATATACCACATTTCGGTTTTTCCCAGCTCGCCGGCCGGCAGCTTCTCATAATCGTCGCTTGGATGCACCTGGATGGACAGGTCGTCCTGGCAATCCAGCAGCTTCACCAGCAGCGGGAAACGGACCGAAGCATCCTCGGAATAGCCCTTGCTTCCGAACACCTCGCGGCCGTACTGCCCGCGAATCCGGTCCAGCCCCCAGCCGGCCAGCTCGCCGTTTACGACGGTGCTTGTGCCGTTGGCATGATCGGCAATCGTCCAGCCCTCTCCGATAACGCCATCGGGCAGCTCAAGCCCGAAGCGCTCCAGGTTACGGCCGCCCCATACGCGTTCCTTCATCTCCGGTTTAAAAAGCAACGGGTACAATGTCATCGTTCTGTCTCCTCATCCTTCAAAATCAACTTCAACTTTCAATTCTGGCTCTGGCTAACCGAAGAGCTATCTCACTTCAACGGCAAGCACATAAGGCGGTTTATTCACCTGGTTCATAAATTGATACTTTAATGCCTGATACTGCTTTTGCGGCAGGGACGAGGCCCAATCGGCCACGGCTTCCGCTTCCGTATCGCCGCCCGGATGGCCGGGATAGACGACAATCGTCAGCACACCGCCCGGCCGGAGCAGCTTAAGCGCTGCCTCTAGGGCGGGAATGGTGGATTCCGTCCGGGTAATGACGGCATGATCCTGGCCGGGCAAATAACCCAGATTAAACATCACCGCGGCAATTTGGCCATGCAGCTGCGGGGGCACCAGGGCCAGCAGATCGGCATGGCTCCCATGGATCAGAACAACGCCGGGAAATTCGGGGAAATCGCGGGCGAGCCGCTCCTGCGTTGCCCAAAGCGCCGCTTCCTGAATATCTACACTGTACACGGTGCCCGAGCCGGCTACCAGCCTGCTTAGAAACAAGGTGTCGTTGCCGTTGCCTGCCGTGGCGTCGATGACGGTGTCCCCGGGCTGAACACGGGCCTGCACAAGCTGATGGGCAAAGCTGAGAATCGAGGTGAATCCCACGTGACCTGCGCTCCTTTCTTCAAAGTCAAACCGCCCGCCTTAACCGGTCAGAGGGCCTACGCCTGTCTGAACTGTCCGGTATCGCCGGCCTGCTTGTTCAGCAGAGTTGTCTGTTTCTGGAATCCATGCAAGATATCAAGCGCTGCATCGTGTCTGGCGTACGTCAGACACGATGCGCGTCTATGCTTTTCATTTCGTTCCGCGCCAAAATTTGCCCTGCCACGTATCCCGGGCTTTCAGCTCTGCGTCAATGGCATTCAGAACTTCCCATTTCTTCAGGCTCCACATCGGACCGATCAGCAGATCGCGCGGAGCATCTCCGGTGAGGCGGTGGACAATCATGTCTGGCGGCAGCAGCTCCAGCGTATCGACGACAAGCTTGATGTACTCATCCTGCTCCAAAAAACGCAGCAGCCCGGCTTCGTACTGCTTGACCATCGGTGTTTTGCGCATCAGGTGCAGCAGATGCACCTTGATGCCCTGAACATCCATTTGCGCCACGGCCTGCCCGGTCTCCAGCATCATTTCATGAGTTTCGCCGGGAAGACCGTAAATAATATGGGCACAGGTGCGGATGTTATGCTTGCGCAGCTTGGCGACGGCGTCAAGATAGCACTGTGTGTCGTGGGCCCGGTTGATGAGCTGCGAGGTCGATTCATGCACGGTTTGCAGGCCCATTTCCACCCACAAATACGTGCGTTCATTCAGCTCCGCCAAATATTCCACCACATCGTCGGGCAAACAGTCCGGCCGGGTGGCGATCGACAGCCCGACTACGCCGGGCTGCTGCAAAATGACTTCATAGTATTCGCGCAGCTCCTCTACAGGGGCATACGTATTCGTATAGGCTTGGAAATACCCGATGTATTTGGCGTTCGGCCACTTTTGATGCTGGCGGTCACGGACACTGTTGAACTGGGTGACCAAATCGTCCCGGCGGCTTCCGGCGAAATCGCCCGAGCCTCTGGCGCTGCAGAAGGTGCAGCCCCCGGTTGCAATGCTGCCGTCCCGGTTCGGACAGGTGAAGCCGGCATCAAGCATAACCTTGAACACTTTATCGCCGAAATGCCGCCGCATTTCATAATTCCAGGTGTGGAACCGTTTGTCCGCCCACAGCAGGGGCTCGGCAGCGAGTGTGTGCTGATTCAGATTCATTTCGTAAACTCCTTGTCGCAGGACGGGGCTAGGCCCTCCCGATAGCCTGTTTCACAAAATCAGACGCTGTTATTATTGTAGTTCATCCGGGGCGAAACTTCCACTTGTGCAGGATTATTTCATCCGGGCGGCGGCAGAAGCTTGTACATTTTTTTATTTAAAACTGGAAAAAATTTCGCGCGGATTTATGCGTTTTCACTTGCAATACCTAACACTATATGTTATATTAAAACCAAGGAAATTCAGTACTTTCCCAAAAATGTCGCACCTGTATTCATAGTTTTTCTTTGCTAGGGTAAACTGGTAAAAAAACTTATTTTGAGGTGATGATCATGTTGAAAGAAATTACAATACCAAACGGGGAACAAAAAATTACTGTCGAATTGACCTTGAAAGAAGCATTGGCCTTGACCGGCGGCGCCCGCTACGGCCAGCAAAATGAAGTCGTGCTGAACGCACGCAAGAAGCTGAGACGCACGGTTGAGGAAACTTTGATTCCGGAACACAGCAATATCGATTACCACGTTCTGGAGCATTAAGCATTAAGCATTAAGCATTAAGCATTAAGCATTAAGCATTAAGCATTAAGCATTAAGCATTAAGCATGAAGCATTAAGCCTGAAGTTTTTTTATCCGAAGTGAATCATTCCCCGCCTGAATATACGTCCCGGCAGCTTCCCGCATTTTTCGCGAGAGGCTGCCGGGATTTTTTGCGCTGCGGGGTGGCATTGTGCCTGCCTGCAGTTGTATAATCGAACGAGGACTAAGACGACTGATACGAGGAGATATGCTGCTGTGCGTTTACGTGGAAGAAAAGGAATATTGGAAGCGCTGGAGAGCCAGCCGGAGCTTGTGATTTTGCAGCCGGAGCAGCACAAGGGCCGCTGGCATGAGCTGTTCGGCAACGGCAAGCCGATCTATGTGGAGCTGGGCATGGGCAAGGGCAAGTTCATTAGCGAGATGAGCTGGCTGTACCGGGAAGAAGCCAATTTTATTGGCGTGGACATGTACGATGAGCTGATCCGCCGTGGCGCGGAGAAAGCGCGCAAGCTGTGGAACGAGCAGGCCGGCACCGAGCCCCAAAATTTGCGGCTCGCCCGTTTTAATATTGAAGCGCTTGAAAATGTGTTTGCGCCGGACGAGCTGGAACGGGTATATCTGAATTTCAGTGATCCGTGGCCTAAAAGCAAGCATGCGCGCCGCCGGCTGACCCATTATAATTTTGTCGATAAATATCGGAGCGTGTTGAATGAGCGGGGACAAATTCATTTTAAAACCGACTCCACCAGCCTGTTTGAGTTTTCCTTAAATTCGTTTTCGGATATGGGGCTTCAGATGCGGAACATCACGCTTGACCTGCACCGTGAAGGGCCGGCTGAGAACAATGTGATGACCGAATACGAAAGCAAGTTCGTTTCCCGCGGGATGCCGATTTACCGCTGTGAGGTCCTCATCGGGCCCGCTGCGCTAGAAGCGCACCGGCAGCAGCTGGAGGCTGTACGGAAGAAGCCGGTTCCGGCCGCTGAAGTGTAATTACCGGCGCTCAAGCCCTGAGAAAGACGTAAAAGTAAAGCCGCCAGAATACCTGCTACACAGTGATAGGCTCCACCTTGCAGTAAAACCGTAAACAGTTTTTTTATTTCAACTGTCTACCATATACCATACATAAGGGGAGCGCTTCACGGGGGCTGTTCCGGTGGCTTTTTAACTTGTGTAAATACGCGAGGCTTTTCGGACACGTGTCCGAAAGCCTCCGGGCGGCTGGTCGAGCTCCGCGTTTACCCCTGCACGAAATGCAATATGGCCCGGGAGCAGCTTACCGGATTGTAGGGCATGGGCGTGTGCCGCCGGCTAGTATCCGGCTCGGACCGGTCTGGATATTCGGCTAGCAGCCGCTCGAACGATTGATGAACAGTACGGGCGGACCGAATCTGATCCCCGAAGCCAAGCTGCTGAAAATAGTGGCAGTTCTCCTCTTCCTGGCCGGGAATCGGATTATAGAACAGCATCGGAAGCCCTTTAGCGAGCCCTTCCGTGCAGGTCATGCCGCCCGGTTTTGTAATGAGCAGATCTGCGACCTCCATCCATTTGTCGATTTCCCTCGAAAATCCCAGGAGCCGGATGTTCGGATGGTGAAACCGGGAATCTCCGGCTAATCTGGCCCGCAGCTTCTCATTGCTGCCCAGGCAAATTACAAGCTGAATCTGCTCCCGCCAGCAGGTCATATCATAGAACCACTCCTCCGGCTGAACCATTCCCCAGCCGCCGCCCATGACAAGCACGGTAGGAATGGGCTTCAGCCCGAAGCGGCTCCGCAGTTCTTCTTTGTTGTGGGATTCCCAGAAGCTCGGATGAACCGGAATACCGGTCACTTCCACCTGATCGGCGGGCACGCCCCGGCGCAGGAGCTTGGTCTGGACCTCCTTCGAGGAGACCAGGTACTTGTTCACTTCACGGCTAATCCAGGCGCCGTGGGCATCATAATCGGTAATGACTGTATAAAGCGGTATGGCGAGTCCGCATCGTTTCAGACGGGAAATTACAATATTCGGGAACGGATGGGTGCAGACGATCGCATCGGGATGAAGCTGACGGATGACAGCCGCCGCCTGCGCGTAACAAATCCGATGAAGCGCGAGCTGGCTAAGCCGATTCAATGATTTTTTATACTGCTTGCGGTAAACATAGCCGTACAGCCTTGGCTGCGATGTAACCGTTTTGCGGTAGGCCGAGAAAATCAGCGGAGCCAGCGTAGGGTGGAGAAAGGCCCCGAGCTCCATCACCTTCGTTTGCAACCCCGGGGAAAGCTGTCGCATTCCGACAGCAAGCGCCTGTGCGGCCCGCGTATGTCCAGCGCCGAAGCCTTCGGACAAAATCAGAATTCGTTTTTTCCTCAATTGGACGTCACCCATCCTGTCTGTATATCGGTAAGATAAAGACGCATCACCGGCGCTTTGTAACCAATATACCCAGTTTATGCTATCCCAAAACGGCGGCGGAGATGAAGCCGGCCGAAGAGCCGAGCGCCATGCCGACCAGACAGTCGGAAGGGTAATGAAGGCCGAGATACATCCGGGACAAGCCGACCAGGGTCGCCAGCGGAAGCAGAGCGGCGGCAAGGCCGGGGTGAAGGAGAGAGAATGGCACGACCAGGGAAAATATAGCAGTCGTATGTCCGGATGGGAAGGAATGATCGGCCAGCGGATTTCTGCCGGTTTTCGTTTGAGGCCATACCTGATACGGCCTTAGCCGGGGAAAAGCCCTTTTGCATACCGCGACAGGCACATGGCTTGCAGCCAGGGCGGCAAGAGCCTGCCAGCCGGCAAGACCGACGGCCCCTTTTCCGGCGATCCCCAGCACCAGAGAGCTGGCGATCGTAAAGGTGGCCCCGCCCAAATGGGTAGCGGCCGAGAAAAACGTATTTAAAGCGCGGTGATGAAGCCGCTGGTTTACCCACATAAACATGCGCTGTTCATGAGCGCGGAGCCAGACGACAACACGGTTCATAGAAGAATCGCTCCTTTCGGGCCTAAGCCGCGAACAAGATTGCTTTATAAATGATCCGGAGAACTACAAGCTCATTGTACCGGGCGATTGTTAAAGCAGAATTAACTTCGGGATAAAAAAATAATAAACTTCTGGGGCAGCTGCCACATAACTGCAACTGTTTCGAGGACGAATACGTACATAAGGGTAGGGCGTCATGGGTCTGCCCTGCCTTGCGCCGCAGCCTGCGCAGAGGCCGTCATAGATGCTGATACTGATGCCGAAGCTCAAACTCGGGATGCTGCAAGCTTGTTACAGAAAGCCCGCACAGAAAGGTCATCCCGGCGCCCGGCCGTGCGCTCGGCTGTTAAACAAGCGCTTCATTGCAGTGGCCGGAACAGCTTCTGTCCATGGCGTTGATGTCGAATAAAGGGCGCTGCCGCCCCAATTGACGGCAAAATGGTTAATTGGTCGGGCGGGTATTAGGACCTTCATCCGGTTGTTATTCCGCTTTCCGGTGGTCTATAATGGACAACATTGGCAGGCTGTTCCAACCTGGACGGCTAAAAATGAAGCAATTGGATGAAAATAAGACATAATAGGCCTAGCACGCATCTGTCTGCCGCTTGTATGGAGAAATGTAAGGAAATTTCCTGGATCCGGGGCTGGTAAAGCAAATATCGCCTTTGACAAATCCATGGAAAGGGAGGAAAATCAGTATCGGCTGCAGCAAGATGCGGTGAAGGACACAAAGCCGGAAAAACCGGCGAAGCATATGTAGAGAGAAAAAGAAAAAATGGGTCTTTAAAAAGGGGGCATTGGCAAATGCTGGACATGATCGTAGTGGCTGTGCAGGCTTTACTTGCGCTGCTCGGAGGGTATCAGCTGTTTCTTACGTTTTTCGGCTGGCGCCGCAACAAAGCATCGATGCAACATTCACCGCAGAAAAGATTCGCCATTCTGGTGGCTGCTCACAACGAGGAGCAGGTCGTTGGCGCACTGCTGGAAAATTTAAAGAAGCTGGATTACCCGAAAGAGCTGTACGATGTGCTTGTCATTTGTGACAATTGCACCGACCGTACCGCAGATATTACCCGCGAGCTGGGGGCGATTGCCTGCGAGCGCAGCAACCCGACCCTTCGCGGCAAAGGCTATGCTATCGAATGGATGCTGAAGCAGCTGTGGAAAATGCCGAAAGCCTACGACGGCGTCGTCATTCTGGATGCCGATAACCTCGTAAATCCGGATTTCCTGCAGCATATGAATAATGATTTGTGCTCGGGCAAACGTGTAATCCAGGCTTATCTGGATACCAAGAACCCGCACGATTCCTGGATTACCGAGGCGTATGCCATCACTTATTGGTACTGCAATCGCCTGTGGCAGAACCCGCGCACGAACCTGGGGCTGGCCAACTTTCTGGGCGGTACCGGGATGTGCTTTGAAGCGGCGCTGCTCAAAGAAATGGGCTGGGGCGCAACAAGCCTTGTGGAAGACCTGGAATTCACCGTCCGCTGCGTACAGCGGGGAATCAATCCGTATTTTAACTACGAGGCCAAGGTTTACGACGAGAAGCCGCTTACGTTCAGAGCGTCGGCCCGCCAGCGTCTGCGCTGGATGCAGGGGCACTTCGAGGTGGCTCGCCGCTACTTCTTCCCTCTGATGTGGCAGGGGCTCAAGGAGCGGAGCTGGGCCAAAATCGACACCGCCATTTACAGCTTGAATGTATATAACGTGCTGTTCAGTTTTATTTTCAGCGCTATTCTTTGGGGGGATGCGCTTATGCCGGGAACGAACCATTTCACCTCCCTGTATGAGCACGTGCCGCAAGGCCTGGTCGCAACACTGACCATTGTCATTTACTTGCAATTCCCGCTGGCGCTGCTGCTGGAAAACGTAAGATCGTGGAAGACGTACTTGTCGCTTATTATGTTCCCGCTTTACCTGCTGTCGTGGTATCCGATTACGCTGCATGCCTTTTTTACCCAGAACAACAAGCAGTGGAGCCATACCCAGCATACCCGCGTCATTCGTCTGGAGGACGTGCAGAGCAAGCAAGTCAGCTAAATACAGAAAAGCCCGGTGTCCACGTTGACACCGGGCTTTTGGTTGTGTTATAGTAATCTGTATGTGAAACAAAGCAGAAGCGCCCGCTTCTCACCTGCCGACATTGCTCGTTGGCTGGTTCATGAGTTATTCTTTTTCACGCCATGATACATATGGGGCTTGATGAGAACTTGAGATGTGGGCGCACGTATGCTCGCATCTTTTTATTTTGGATGAAAACAGCTTATTTCGGAGGTGGAGCATTATCAGTAAGGATCATATGATTAACGAAGAGATTCGTGCCAAGGAAGTTCGCCTTGTCGGTTCGGACGGGGAGCAAATCGGCATCAAATCGATTCGGGACGCGTTGCAGATGGCCGCAGACAGCGGGCTCGATTTGGTTAACGTGGCGCCAACCGCGAAACCGCCGGTATGCCGCATCATGGATTACGGCAAATACCGCTACGAGCTGCAGAAAAAAGAAAAAGAAGCGCGCAAAAATCAAAAGATTGTGGAACTCAAGGAAGTGCGGTTCAGCGCTACCATTGACGAGCATGACTTTCAGACGAAATTGCGCAATGTCGTTAAGTTCCTGAATGAAGGGGACAAGGTCAAGTGCAGTGTCCGTTTCCGCGGCCGGGAAATTACGCATGCCTCCATCGGGCAGCGGGTGCTCGAGCGTGTTGCCAAGGAAGTTGAGGAAATCTCGGTTTCCGAGCGCAAGCCGAAGCTGGAAGGGCGCAGCATGATTATGATTTTGGCGCCGAAACAACAACAATAGTTCAAATAAGCAGGAGGTAAGCATTATGCCGAAAATGAAAACACACAGCAGCATCAAAGACCGTTTCAAAGTGACTGGAACCGGGAAAATCACCCGTTACAAAGCGTACAGAAACCACTTGCTGCTCGGTAAAAGCGCAAGACAAAAACGCAGCCTGCGCGGCACGTTCATCATGGAGCCGGGCGATGTAAAACGCATCAAGCAACTGATGCACAAATAAGAATTTCTATTTCGAACAATATTTTTAGGAGGTCAATACTATGGCAAGAGTAAAAGGCGGATTCGTTACCCGTCGTAGACATAAAAAGATTTTGAAGCTGGCGAAAGGTTACTTTGGCGCGAAGCACCGCTTATTCAAGATGGCGAATCAGCAAGTGATGAAGTCCGGCATGTATGCATTCCGCGACCGCCGTCAAACAAAACGCAACTTCCGCAAATTGTGGATCGTGCGTATCAACGCGGCTGCCCGCACGAACGGCCTGAGCTACAACAAATTGATGTTCGGTCTGAAATTGGCCGGCATCGAAATCAACCGCAAAATCCTTGCTGATCTGGCGGTTAATGACAGCAAAGCATTCTCCGATTTGGCAGCAGCTGCAAAGCTGAAGCTGAACGCGTAATAATTTAAGAAATCATGTTTTTTCGGGGGACGAACGAATTGGCTGGAAAAGGCCTTGACGAACGTCCCTCGGCTATATATAATTGATTGTATTCATAAGCAATGTATTACTGATATCGGCTATGAAGAGGACGAAGTATTAAGGGCTCTTATGTCTCAGAGAGCAAAGGATTAGCTGAAACCAATGCCTTAATCCCTTAATGACGAGCTCACCTCGGAGCTGTTTTCCTGAACAGCAGTCACGCTGAAGGCTTTGCTTTTGGCGATGTGATTGGCCAGTAGGGAAAATCGGAGTGGCACACGTTACGGTGCCAAAGGTTAAGCCGGCGCAAATAGCGACGCTTGCTAGCAGCGGAAGCTTGTGCTTTCATTCGGCTTTGACCTATTGAGGTTATGTATCGTGAGATACATGACAAACTTGGGTGGTACCACGGAAGATCAACCCCTTTCGTCCCGCAAGATGCGTATATTCGTGTCCGGGATGAGAGGGGTTTTTTGTATGAATTTGGAGGACAGGGCTGTGACGGGCGCGCCCGCTGCGCTTGAGATTCCGTTTCATCTTATAACGGGCCAGATTGCCGGTTTTCACAAATCGAGAAGGAGGTACACTTATGAGTGTTCAAGATCGCCAGTTGGTTCAAGGTGTAGACCGCGAAAAGCTGCTGCAGCCGGATATGCTGACCGGTTCGGAAGTATTGCTGCGCAGCCTGTTGTTGGAGGGCGTAGATTGCGTATTCGGTTATCCGGGCGGCGCAGTGCTGTACATTTATGACGCCATGCACGGGAATCCTGACTTTAAACATATTTTGACCCGCCATGAGCAAGGGGCGATTCACGCTGCCGACGGCTACGCCCGTTCCACAGGCAAAGTAGGGGTCTGTATCGCAACATCCGGCCCGGGGGCAACGAACCTGGTCACAGGGATAGCGACGGCTTACATGGATTCGGTGCCGCTGGTGGTCATCACCGGTAACGTCGCGACCAGCGTGATTGGCACGGATGCATTCCAGGAAGCGGACATCACCGGCATTACGATGCCGATCACGAAGCACAGCTATCTGGTACGCGATGCCAAGGACCTGCCGCGGATTATCCGCGAAGCGTTCCATATCGCTTCGACGGGCCGCAAAGGGCCGGTACTGGTGGACATTCCGAAGGACGTCTCCAATCAGACCACCCGTTTTGAGTTTCCGGATTCCGTAAGCATCCGCGGCTACAACCCTACCGTTCAGCCGAACAAGCTTCAGGTGGACAAGATGCTCAAGGCGCTGGAAGAAGCGGAGCGTCCGCTCATTCTGGCTGGGGGCGGAGTTGTATACGGCGGAGCGTCGAAGGAGCTGCTGGAATTTGCCGAGAAGGGCGGCATTCCGGTAACGACCACCCTGCTTGGTCTGGGCGGCTTCCCGAGCGCTAACGACCTGTGGGTCGGTATGCCGGGCATGCACGGATCGGTAGCATCGAACTATGCGCTGCAAAATTGCGATTTGCTCATTGGCATCGGCGCCCGCTTTGACGACCGGGTAACGATGAAGGTGGACGGCTTCGCGCCGAAAGCGAAGCATATCGTGCATATCGATGTAGACCCGGCCGAGGTCGGCAAAATCGTCAGCACGTCCATCCCGGTAGTCGGCGATGTGAAGGCGGTACTGCAGCTGGCTAACCTGAAGGTGAAAAAAGCGAATTCCGAAGCTTGGGTCGCTGAAGTGCAGCAGAAGCGGAACGATTTCCCGCTGCGCTATGCGGATTCGGAGACGGAGCTCAAGCCGCAGTACGTCATTGAAATGATTAATGAAACGACCAAGGGCGAGGCGATCGTAACGACCGACGTAGGCCAGCATCAAATGTGGGCTGCGCAGTATTACCGCTTCAATCATCCGCGTTCGCTGATTACATCCGGCGGCCTTGGCACGATGGGCTTCGGCTTCCCGTCCGCTATCGGCGCGCAGGTGGCTCATCCGGATCGTACGGTCGTTTCCATCAACGGGGACGGCGGCATGCAGATGTGCTCTCAGGAGCTGGCGATTTGCGCCATTAACAACATCCCGGTCAAGATTGTCGTGATTAACAATCAGGTGCTCGGAATGGTGCGCCAATGGCAGGAAATCATTTATGATAACCGCTACAGCCACATTGACCTGGCGGGCAGCCCGGATTTTGTAAAGCTGGCTGAGGCCTATGGTGTCAAAGGCTTGCGCGCAAGCAACAAGGAAGAGGCAAGCCGCGTATGGAAGGAAGCGCTCGACACCCCCGGTCCAGTGCTGGTCGAGTTCGTTGTCCGCAAAGGAGAGAACGTCTACCCGATGGTCACTCAGGGCAATACGATCGATGTCGAAACGATGATAATGGGGGATTCGGAATGAGTGCGACTAGAAAACATACCATATCCGTTCTTGTAAATAACCAGCCTGGCGTACTGCAGCGTGTATCCGGCCTGTTCGGACGCCGCGGCTTCAATATCGACAGCATCACTGTGGGGGCCTCGGAGGAGCAGGGGCTCTCCCGGATGATTGTAGAGACGTCCGGTGACGAGAAAACACTGGAGCAGGTGTCCAAGCAGCTCTACAAGCTGATTGATGTCATCAAGGTCGTAGACCTCAGCTCCAACCCGATGGTGGCCCGTGAGCTGGCGCTGATTAAGGTCAACGCCGATCCGGGAATTCGTCCGGAAATTCTCGGCGTCGTGGAAACCTTCCGCGCGGCCGTAGTCGATATCGCGCCAACGACGATTATTGTACAAGTTGTCGGCGATACCGACAAAATCGATGCGATGGTAGAGCTGCTGAAGCCGTATGGCATTCGCGAGCTGTCCCGCACCGGTGTAACTGCGATGACCCGGGGAATGAAAGGCTAGACTTTACCCGGCGAAAGCGAAAGCAAGCTGCTCGGATGCAGGCACGAGCTGCATAAAGCGTCATTAATTTTTCCCCACTATGAGTGGGGGTTTGAGCGAGAGGCGGGCACTGCCTTCATTCAAACGCCCACTCATGGGGTTTTTAAAATCAAAGGAGGCAATTCATTCATGGCAGTAACAATGTTCTACGAAAAAGATGCAGACCTCAGCGTATTGAAAGGCAAAACGATTGCAATTATCGGCTACGGCAGCCAAGGACATGCCCAAGCGCAAAACCTGCGTGACAGCGGTCTGAATGTCGTTATCGGTCTTCGTGAAGGCAAATCCTTCGAGCAAGCGAAAAACGACGGCTTCGAGGTTCTGTCCGTTGCTGATGCAACCCGCAAAGCGGATGTTGTACAAATCCTGATGCCTGACGAGACGCAAGCTTCCGTATACAAAAACGAAATCGAGCCGAACCTGAAACAAGGCGCAGCTCTTGTATTCTCCCACGGCTTCAACGTTCACTTCGGACAAATCGTACCGTCCGCAGACAAAGACGTATTGATGGTTGCACCAAAATCCCCAGGTCACATGGTTCGCCGTGTATACGTTGAGGGCTTTGGCGTACCAGGGCTGATCGCTGTTCAACAAGACGCTTCCGGCCAAGCGCAGGCTATCGGTCTGGCTTATGCTAAAGGGATTGGCTGCACACGTGCAGGGGTTATCCAAACTACATTCCGTGAAGAAACTGAAACCGACCTGTTCGGTGAGCAAGCAGTTCTTTGCGGCGGTACTTCCGAGCTGGTAAAAGCTGGTTTCGAAACGTTGATCGAAGCAGGCTACGAGCCGGAAATCGCATACTTCGAGTGCTTGCATGAGCTGAAGCTCATCGTTGACCTGATGTATGAAGGCGGTCTGGCTTCCATGCGCCACTCCATCAGCAACACGGCTGAATACGGTGACTACGTAACCGGACGCCGCATTATCACGGAAGAAACCAAGAAAGAAATGAAAAACGTGCTGTCGGATATCCAACAAGGTAAATTCGCACGCGACTTCATCTTGGAAAACCAATCCGGCCGTGCATTCCTGACTGCAACCCGCCGTCTGGAATCCGAGCATCCCATCGAGCAAGTGGGCGGCCAGCTTCGCGGCCTGATGCACTGGATCAAGAAGTAAGCTGTTATAGTCTAACCAAGCCCGGTACGCCGGCTGCCTGAGAACCGGTATGGAGCGGAGCTGTTAAGTGAAGCCCCGTACGGCCGAAGGCGGCCAGCTGCCGGTCTTTATTGTGAACCGTTCTGCCCTTCTCGCTGCAGCTGCAGCCGGAGGCAGAGCGGTTCATTACATATTAAGCAAGGAAAGTCATAGGCTGGCCGGGAGGGATTCTCCCGGCCAGCCTCTTTGCAGCAACAGCGCGCATCCACAAGCAGGACGGTGGCGTTCCTGAGGAAGCTGCGATTGGCAATGTCTCCCTCGATGCGATCGATAAGGTGGATTGACAAGACGTCAGGCGAAGAGGCTGAACTGGACGATTACACGATTAAATCGGTGTCGCACGGGAAGGATATGCTTGGCGAGGTGCATGTGGTGCTGAATTAGAACGATGTGTCTGCCCAAGACCGCGGCATGAGCACAGATATCCTTGAAGCCAGCACGAAAGCGTACATTGATGCGGAGAACCGTTTGTTTGACAAGTGCAAGAGAGGCAGCCTCAAACGCTCCGACAAATTTGGATCTAATAAACTGCCGGAACGGACGCTGAGATAGTCGAGTGCGAGTATTCGGGTTTTGGGCTTCCCCTGCGGATTCAGGCAGTTGTGAAGTTAGATGTACAGGTTCAAAAAAAATAAAATCCCCTGCTTTCGGTGAGCATTCACTGAAGCAGGGGATTTTGTTTTGCTCCGGATAAATAAGATCGGTATTCACTATAACCCGCGGCAAGCATGGATCTGAAATCAGAGTATACTTCCTTGGTGCAGCGGGAAGCCATAGTGAGTACAAGAGGCGCGCCAGGGATTTGCATGGCGTGATCCATACATATAAGCGTACCGGCAGCCATGGCGTAACCCGGTGACGCATTATCTGGAAGCGACGGCTTGTTCTTCCCGGTGCGGCCCCGAAGCGGCAGGCTTCCAGAGGCGGTCCAGAATTATAACGAGCATTGTGCCGAACAGCAGGCTGTTGCCCGCAATATATTGCAGGACGGAAGGCAGTCCTGCAAAGGCTTCCGCCGGGAACGACATCAGGCCGATGCTCAGCAGCAAAGTCATACCGAAGATGGTTAGCTTGCGCTGGTCCGGATGATCCTTCAATAGGGATTGAAAAGCCAAAATAATCATCTGCACCAAGGAAGCCATCAGCACGGCGTTCGCTACGGGTCCCGGCAGCAGAGCCAGCCAGCGGACGAGTCCCGGCGCCAGGGAGATAGCAACCAGACCGGCACAGGCGATTAGAAAAGGCAGGCGCCGCGATTGCTGGGTGAGCCGGATGAACCCGGCGGATACCGGCAGCGGAACGATGCCGACGGACGAGAAGGTTGAAGCGAGCAGATGGGAAATGCCGCCCCCGATGCCGCCCCGGTCGATGGCTTTTTCCAGTGTAAGCTTCGAGTCAGGAGCGACCTGCTGTACGGCCGAGACGGCTGCAATGCTGTTGGACACCAGCGTAAGCGTGAAGAGCATGCTCATGATCAGCACGCCGGATTCCAGCCGCGGCATCCCCCACGCCCACACCTCCGGCAGCTGCAGGAGCGCTCCGCCTGATGAGAAGCCGGGGGGCTGCTTTCCGAGCAGGGCGAATACGGCCCAGCCGGCCAAAATGCCGGTAAGCACAGCGTAATTTTTTAGCCAGCTGAAGCCCTTCATGGAAATCAGAATGACCAGGAAAAATACGCCGAAGGCGATGAGTGCCGTGCCGTAATCCGGCTGTCCGGCGTTCCCTTGAATACCGGCCATTCCTTTAATAAACACACCGCTGAGCTGCAAAGCGAGTATGAACAGGAAGGTGCCGGTGACGAGCGGGGTGAACAGCGCCAGCAGCCGGCGCATCAGGCCGGTCAGGCCCAGCACCAGCAGCACGATGCCTGCCGTAAGCAAGCCTCCCTGGATGAATTGCAGCGCCTCCTGCATGTCCTGTCCCTTATGGACCGCTGTGCCGGCAATCATCACGAAGACGCTGACCCAGGACCCGGCCGGGCCTTCAGCCAGCGGCAAACGGTGGCCGATCCAGCCTTGCAGCAGCGAGCTGACCCCTACCACGAAGAAGGTCCGCTGCAGGAGCGAGGCGATTTCATCCGCTGAGAGCTGAAATACACTGCCAATGACAATCGGCAGGGCGACGGAATTGGCAAGTAAAAAAATAAACCATTGCAGCGTACCGAAGCAATCACGTAGTTGTTGTTTATTCATGCTGTCACCTTTCTGTAAGCGTCCGTGCGGTCCGCTTGGCCGGATGGGTCGTCCCATAACATAAAGGAGCCCGATACCGGTGATGCGGTCTGAAGGCCGTTCTCATCCAGCGTAACGCCGCGTACGAGGAGCTTGCGCGCTTCGCGGCAGAGCGCTGGTATATCAAGTTTTGGCTGAATACAGCGCCTTACGTGTAGAGTCAGTTTTATGCTACCATGGTAGCAGCTATATGAAAAATATTAATTTCATTGGTTTTCAATATTATTTTTGTATGGAAAGGAGGGCTTGTGATGGATATTCGGCAGCTCCGCTATTTCATCGCAATCGCCGAAGCGAAGCAAATAACGGCGGCCGCCCATAAGCTGCATATGGCGCAGCCCCCTTTAAGCCAGCAGCTGAAGCTGATGGAGCGGCAGCTTGGCGTAGCCTTGGTGCAACGGCACGGCAAATATTTGGAGCTGACGGAGGCCGGCCATATTTTGTACCGGCATGCCCTGACCATTACGAAGCTGATGGAGCAGGCGGAGCAGGAGGTACAGGAGAGCGAAGAAGGGCTTCGAGGCAAGCTGTCTATCGGCATTAATACGATCTCCGACGAGGCGTTGCCTCAGGTGCTGCTGCAATTTCAGGAGCAGTATCCGCACGTCCGCTACAAAATACAGCAGAATGAATCCAGTCAGCTCTGCAAGCTGCTTCGCGAGCGGGTCATTGAGCTGGCGCTGGTCCGCCTCCCGATTCATCTGGAGGATTTTGCGGTCATGCATTTGCGGACGGAGCGGTTTTATTATTTGTGTCCGGCAGGAGGCCCGGCCCTGTTAGATGAGGCTGCCTTTGCCCAACTCGCGGATTACCCGCTGATTATGCCGAGCATTGAGGGCCTGGGTCTGTATCATATGATTCTGGATGAGCTCGCCCGTCACCAGCTGGATCCGGAAATTTTGTGCGAGTGCTCGGATGTCAGCGTATTGCTGGAGCTTGTGGCCGGCGGCTTTGGGGCTGCTATTGTACCGGAGGGAATGATGAGGCTGGTTAAAAATTACCCGATTCGGATGTGCCGAATCCAGGATTTTGCTTTGACGGCATCTTCCGGCGTCATCTGGCTGAAGCATCATCAATTGTCCAAAGCGGCCGAACGTTTTCTTGAGCTGTTGAAGCTCCAGCAAAGCTAATCGCGGCAGCGCGGCATCAAGAGGATGAGATTGCCGCAGCTTGAAGGGGCGCAATGCCGTTTGTATAGTTGAACGCTATGATAGCAGGCTGTAGGCGAAGGCATATACGGAATTGGGGAGAACAGACTCGTCCGCAGTCCGGCGTGAATACAATCGGTGCCGAGATGTGCCGTTTTGCGAAGGGGGATGACGATGAGGGGATTGCTGGCGCTGCTGCTCATTATTGCGCTTGCCGGATGCACGGAGCCGGAGTGGAAGCAATCGGAAGCGGCCGGGCTTCTGCTGCAAAAGGGATACCGGTTAATCGCGTACGAGGGACAGGTGCAGAGCTACGTGCTTACCAGAGAGAAGCTGACAGAGCTTCCGTACATGGTGTACTGGGGCTTGCAGCAGGCAGAGCCTGCCGATTACATCGGCAAAACCATCGAAGTGGAGAAATTTATAGTGCGCAAGCATCCGTTGTCCGAGGGCAAGGTCGATGTGTTTGTTTATACGGTGGAGGGCAGGCCTGTCGGCGGTACGTCCTATCCCCATAAGGCCGTACTGGCGGGAGGCTACTGGTCGCTGGAAGGCCGGACGCTGGAGGAAATCCAAGACAAGCCGTTCCAGGAATGGAGACTGGATTGGGCGAAGAAGTATGGACCCGGTGAAGGCGCGGAGTCCGGCTCTGAAGCGCTGAACGGGGGCCAATAACCGGTAGAGCTATTTTTGGAGTAACAGGAAAAAGGAATCTAAAGAGCTGAGCTAGCCGGGGAAGCTTGTTTCTGAACGGTGGTCCTGGCAGAAGCGGGAGCCGGAGGGCTCGACGGGCCTAAGCCTGGGCTGGGGCGGAGAAGGGCCGCGAAGGCGTAGTGCGGCTTCCAGCAGGAACTAACCGTACGCGGCTTCTGGCCAGCGGTGTGGCGCCGTATGACGATGGTCCGCTGCCTGTCATGGTTTATAGGGATGTTTTACACCGACGATACTCGTCCGATGAGGACATAAAAGGCTGCACACCTCCGCATTCAAGCGGTGAGGGTGCAGCCTTTTGCAGCTGAAGCGAAGTTATTTTGCCGAGATTGGCGAGCGTTTGTTTATTATTCCGCTGTTATCATGGGCTTCACCTGATTCAAAAGAAATGGCGGAGCCGCTATTTGGGCGCGGAATGCCTGCGTCTTACTTGGTTTGCAGGAAATGCTTGAACACGTTGGCCAACGTATTCATGCCGCGAACCATCGTGTCGTCATCAGCAAAGGTGTAGTTCAGGCGAAGCGTATTGCGCTTCGGCTCCTGAGCAAAGAACGGCGTTCCCGGCACGAAGGCTACGCCTTCCGTCACGGCGTGCTTCAGCACCGCTTCGGCGTCCAGGAATTCCGGCAGCTCTACCCAGAAGAACATGCCGCCCTTCGGCTCGCTGAATGTCAGCCCCGGGATATTGTGCTCGCTGAGCAGGCTGTACATCAGCTTCATTCTGCGCTTGTACTCGTCACGAATCGTAGTAATATGCGCGTCCAGGTCAAAATGGCACAGCAGCTGATACAGGGCTTGCTGGTCCAGTGTGCTGGAGTGGAGGTCGGCAGCCTGCTTGGCCCGCGTCATCATGCCGATTATCCGCTTATCTCCGATCACCCAGCCGGTGCGTACGGCAGGAGCGACGGTTTTGGAGAAGGTGCTGGTATATACTACGTGGCTGTCATCCGGGCTTCCGGCCAGAGAGAACAGGCTGGGGAAGCTTTCCCCGCTGTCGAACTTGATTTCCCCGTACGGATCGTCCTCGAAAATAAGCACGCCGTGCTTTCGGCACAAATCCACAATGCCTTGGCGGCGTTCCAGGTTCCATACTCGTCCGGTCGGATTGGAGAAGGTGGGGATGACATACACCAGCTTCGGTTTATGCTTGATGATTTTGGCTTCAAGATCGGCGAGATTCATGCCGTGCTCGTCCCCGTCTACCTTCACAGGATGCGCCTGGGCGCTGCCCAGCACCTGCAAGAAGGCCAGATAGGTCGGGTCCTCGACGAGAACGACATCGTCCTTGTCCAGAAGCACACGGGTCAGCAGATCAATCGATTGCTGGGAGCCGGTTGTCAGCAGCATGTGATCCGGCGTGACGTGCATGTTTTTGCGGGCCATCCGGGCACACAATTGCTCACGGAGCGGGGTGAAGCCTTCGGTCAGGCCGTACTGCAGGGCGCGCGGCCCTTGATCCATTACCCGGTTTAATGCATCGCGCATCGCCTGGACCGGGAAAAACTGCTCTGCCGGCAATCCGCCTGCAAAGGAGATGACCGAGTTGCCTTGGGTAAGCTTTAAAATTTCGCGGACAGCGGAAGATGTCAGCCCGCGGGTTGCTTGGGAGAATACGAAATCCATGTGCGGCCTCCTGGTTGGTATCCCGCATCAGTCGGGACAGTTCATAATAGGTACTGCTTAGTAATCACATTCCCCCATTTTATCATAGTTTTAAGTAAAAGGGAGTGGGTGCGTAGGGGGGGCGACAGCGGCTTCGATGCTCCTGACAACCATCCCGGTAAATGGTACCAGAAGAACGGTATGCATATGCTTGAGCCTGCTTGCTTCAGCGATTGCTTTGGAGCATATAACAGGCGTGATGGCAGCCCGGGAGGAAGGCGAACTGTCCAGTGAAAGGGCTTTTGGGGGCTGATTAGCGAGAGCTATGGCCGCCTCGGGCTCCCCATGTCCGCGCATATGATGCCAATAATAGCTGTTTTGAAAAAGAAGGGAGGCGGCGATTCCAAATGAGATACGATGCGCGAAATGAGCAGCGGATTGCCCTGCTGCACCCGACCGTAGCCGCCCTTGCTCGCCAGCTGCTGCAGCTGGTGGAGGCTGAGGGGATGGACGTGCTTATCACGCAGACGCTGCGCACAGTGGAGGAGCAAGACGCCTTGTATGCTCAAGGCCGTACAGCAGCCGGCGCTATTGTCACCAACGCCAAAGGGGGTTACAGCTACCACAACTATGGGCTGGCGCTGGATTATTGCTTGGTCAATGCAGATGGCAGTGCATCCTGGGTGGTCAATTCGGATTGGCGCCGAGTTGCGGAGCTTGCCAAAGGATTTGGCTTTGCCTGGGGAGGCGACTGGACCAGCTTTGTCGATTACCCGCACCTTGAATATACATTTGGTTTGAGCATTGACGATTTGCTGGCTGGCCAACAGCCGCCAGAGCCGGGGGAGGAAGAAACGGACAGGGTGCTGAGTTTTGAGGCAGACTGGCAGTGGAAGCAGCTTGGGGATGCGCTCGACGGGCTGTATCATAGGGGGCTGATTTCAGATTATACCTGGGCGGAAAAGGCATACAACAGGAAGCTGACCGTCTCGGCGCTGGACTGGTTGAATATCATTGTGCAGGCGAGGCAGGCTGGCGTAGGGGTGTAAAATAAACCATGTCTGGTGCGAATGTGAAGCTCACATGATTTTCCCGGATCATTCGCACCGCAGCTTTTGTCGAATTATGTAGTATTTCAATGGCTTGCTAAAAAGTCAAGAATTGATTTATACTTTTATGGAATGAAAGTTATATAAAATGGGTGTAATTGATGCTCTACTGATATGAATGGTGCTTAATATCGTTTCGCACCTTGTATAGGTGCGTGGATTGAAACCTCGCCGCTAATGTCGCCGTCTACAGCGGCGTTGGTCGCACCTTGTATAGGTGCGTGGATTGAAACAAACATGAGCTGGATGGGGGTCATACCAGTACTGTGTCGCACCTTGTATAGGTGCGTGGATTGAAACTAAGGAACAGCTCATCGTATTTGGCTGGCGTGGCAGTCGCACCTTGTATAGGTGCGTGGATTGAAACCGGAGAAAGTCCTTAACGGATTGCTCCAATGGGTCGTCGCACCTTGTATAGGTGCGTGGATTGAAACGTTGAACCAAAGCTAGAACAAACGAATGTTCAAATGTCGCACCTTGTATAGGTGCGTGGATTGAAACCTTTGATCCCCCTACCAATTAAATAATCGTAATGTCGCACCTTGTATAGGTGCGTGGATTGAAACCGGGTGAAGGAGGTCACGGACAGCACACTGGCCCGTCGCACCTTGTATAGGTGCGTGGATTGAAACTGTGGTGCGTCAGTGCCACGACCAAGGACATCGGTCGCACCTTGTATAGGTGCGTGGATTGAAACATATTCCGCAAGGTCAGAAACTAACATCCATTCGTCGCACCTTGTATAGGTGCGTGGATTGAAACAGTGGAAGCGTAATAGGTTTAACTACGTTACCTGTCGCACCTTACATACGCGCAAGGACTGACAGCAATTAGCCCGGTCTCTCAAAAACACGCCCCCGCCAGCAAGGAGCCGGTTGGGGCATTTATGGGTATTCAATTCCTATACCATCTTCAAACCAAACCCAATGCCATGCCGCCTAAGCGTACCGGCCGCTTATAGACGTCAACCGTCTCGAAGACGCCCGACTATGTGGGATAGTGATATCAAATCCGGAAGCACCGATTGAACGGCTCAGAGGGCTAATCCTCTTGAGCTGGTTTGTTTGGGGACGGATTGGGGACGAACTGCGTATTTGTGTGGTTAATTCATATCGATTGTGAACGGAGCCCGAGCATGAAAAATCTTGATGCACAAGGGTTTGCTTAAATTATTATCTAGTGCTTAAAATCTCAAATACCTCAACGTTAACAGGTTAATCTTACCAAGCGATGTGATACACTGAAAGCACGAA
>NZ_JBBBNV010000020.1:0-90500 GCF_037137075.1 Paenibacillus sp. y28 | reverse complement strand
AAACAAGTGTTTGCGTTTATCGACTACTTCAACTCCACCATGGCCAAGCCTTTTAAATGGACTTATAAAGGCAAGGTTCTTTGCTTTTAACTGTTGTTATATTTAAGTTTTAGTGCACTAGTCAGCAAGCTCGATTTTGAAAGCACTAATATCCGACCGTTTCAAGCCCAGGCATTGTCTGTTATTGGCAGATGTCAGTTGCAAAGCAATCACATCTTCTCCCTGCATCGTATGAGGATTAAAAATCAAATCGAACAGCTTCTCTTGATGTTCTTCGAAAGAATCGTTGCTTTCTCTGTGGATTTCTACCAGTGCGCCGCTTTTCAAATAATAGGTTTCTTGATAGTACATCTTCGCTTCGCCTCCTTAAAATGGTTCACTCGACAAATTATATCGAATATCTGCCATATGCACCATGAGAAGAACGACCTAGCGGGAAAATATCCCAGGCCCTATTGTATTTGACCGGTCCCGCATGGTAAATACAGGGTTGCTTTTTATATCTGCTTGCTCTATTCACTTGCCCTTCGTGTTCTGGCTGCCATTCTTCCTGCCTGCCTTACAATTATAAAATAGGACCTGTCAGGGAATTGTAAAATAAATGAACAATTTAAAGGACAGGGGGAAGCCGCCATCAGAACGTTTTTTATCAGTCTCATGCTGTTCATGCTTGCAGTATCCATGGTCCATTCGCCTGCCCATGCAGCAGCGCCAAAAAAAGATCGGAAATATTACGAAAGCCGGGGGGAGGTCATCTGGGAAGTCCGGACAAGCGAGAAGGTCATTGCCCTTACATTTGATGATGGCCCGCATCCACGCTACACGGCACAAATATTAGATCTGCTCAAGCAGTACAATGCCAAGGGCACTTTTTTTGTCGTTGGGAATAAAGTCAAGCTGCATCCCGAGCTTGTCAAGCGCACGGCAGCAGAAGGGCACGAAGTGGCGAATCACACCTACAGCCATGCGTATTTGAACAAAAAAACGAATATTAAAAAAGAAATAACAAAGGCTGAAGACACGATTGTTGCAGCCATCGGCCGCCGTACTCATTTATTCCGGCCGCCCGGCGGTATTTATAACGACAAGCTTGTTCAAACCGCCAAGCAGGAAGGCTATAAGGTTGTGTTATGGTCGTGGCATCAGGATACCCAGGACTGGAAGGCTCCCGGCGTGAACAAAATTGTGGATAAGGTGCTGGGGCACACAAGAAATGGCGATATTATTTTATTCCATGACTTTATCGAAGGCCCGACGCATACCATTGACGCTTTAAAAATTATTTTACCTGAATTAAAACAGCGGGGCTATACATTCGTGACCGTTTCCGAGCTGCTGACCCACGCCAAGTAAAAGAAAGCCATTGAACGCAAACAAGCCTGCCGGTCACTGCTGAAGCCCTGCCCGGCAGGCTCAATTGATTCTATGGAATGTGCAGTCATGATCAGAATCTAGACCTGAACACCGGCCTGACGGGCAATAATAATAGTGTTCAGCCACGATAATTGCGAGGATGTCAGCTCGCGGTTGTAGGCTTTTTCCGCCCAGGTATAATCTGAAATTAACCCTTTGTGGTACAGACCGTCCAGTGCGTCACCAAGCTGCTTCCACTGCCAATCGTACTGTAAATTCAACGCCATATCGTCCTCCTCCTCCCCATCAACTGCTAAATTCCACCCGCCTTCATTCCCGTAAGACTCGTTCAAGTCCACTCCAATGCCATTCATCGTAATATCGTTTTCATATTGATAAATGTTCGCGGCCGCCGATTTCTTCCCGCTGCTCCAGGCGTAGGTCTGCCAGAACCGGGAGCAGGCGCCGCTTGCATGAAGCGCTTCGACAACAGAATAAGAGCCGTAAGCCCCAGTGATGTACCCGTCTGCTGCCTCTTTCGCGCCTTCAATATATGCGATTACTGCTTGCATCTGGACCGCGGTCGCATCGAAATCGACAGCAAAATAAATGCAGCTGCCTTCCGGCTGACCGATCAGCTTGGCTACCTGAATGGCCGCGGCACCGTCCGCAAGACCAGCTTCCCGTCCGCCCAGTGCGCGATCTGCGGTTGTTTCATATACAGATACGATTTGCAGCCCGGCTGCCGTAATCAGCTCCGCTTCGTCCACAGTTAACCTTTTCCAGCCACTCGGCACAAGATAGCGGGCGACAAATTCAAAGCCGTCCGCAGCAAAAGCCGCCGCTGTTTGCGCTGTAAGCGGTGTTGCACAATCAAAGCCCTTCGTCGCCATGGTCTATCAGCTCCTCCTTTTTTTAGAAGTTTACAGCTATATACTAGAATATGCAGCCTGCAGCCTGCCCGACTCGGCGGCATGTACACTCTGGTTTGATTCAAGCACAGATGGACCGAACCGGATAAGCATACAAATAAAACCGCCGCATACAAAAAAGATGCCAGGATCAGGGCTGCTTCCCCCTGCAAGGCATCTTGCTCGTAAAAAAGACGAAACTGTTGTGCGCGGCAGCGTCAAAATCATTCAAAAAAACGGTGTCATTTGCCGATGGATTAATAGAGGAGGGATGTCCAATGGATATCGCAGCATTGTCAACTACAATGAGACAGGCGGCACTAGCTCAATCAGTCGGAGTTCAAGTTTTCAAGCTGGTCCAAGGCCAGTCGGAGCAGCAGGGTCAAGCTGTGGCTCAATTGCTGGAGCAAAGCGTTAACCCCCATCTGGGTCAAAATGTAGACATCAAAATTTAATGCCTCCACGCGCCCGCAAGGCACCGTTTGGTGCTTTGCGGGCGTCTTCCAGCCTTTTTTCCGCTGTCTGGACCTGCCTGCTGTCCTCTGGTCTCCAAGCTTCTTCCGCTCACCGAAACATGCCCCACAGCTTGATCAAGTGCAGCGTGTTGTTCGGGTCGATTTTCTGATCGATGACGAAGCGGATCATATTGTCGGTCATCTGATCGCTCAGCTTCTCCCCCAAAATAGCCGCACAGCGATTGACCAAGGCGCGCACCTTGCTCCGATCCTGCAAATCCGTTTTCGTAACGCCCTGCAGCGCCTTTTTGACCCGTTCCTTGGTCTCCGGATTTTTCATTTTACGTTTTACCCGTTCCACAAACTCGGGGGTAATGCCGTACTTAATGTAGGACATGGCACCCAGCACCTCCGATTTCTCCGACTACTCTATAGGTATGCAGCGGCAGCGCGGATTCATGCCGTCTATGAGCCCGGATTGCAAAAACGATTCTCCACAATGCTACATCCCATCGAATGGAACAGCAAAAAATCCTCTCCGAGCAGTCTTCGGCCGGAAAGGTATTTTCTGGTGCTGGCGTATGTATGTTTGAGATGAATAGGTTTGCTTCGCGATCAATCCAGAACTTCTCCGTCGGGCACCTGCTCGCGCTGCAGGTACGCACGCAATGGCAAATACCTGGCTGCCGTCCAGAAATCGGCTGCCCCCAGCAGTGCGGCTGCATCGTCCCGGGCCAGCTCCATCCATTCAAAATCTGCCGATAAATCCGCCAACCGAAAATCAGGCATCCCGCTCTGCTTCGTGCCGAAGACATCTCCCGGTCCACGCAGCTCCAAATCCCGTCTGGCGATTTCAAAGCCGTCATTGGTATCGGTCATCGTCCGCATGCGTTCAATCGCAATTTCCGACTTCGGATCAGCGATCAGCACACAATAGGACTGGTTGGCTCCACGGCCGACGCGTCCGCGCAGCTGATGCAGCTGTGACAAGCCGAACCGGTCTGCATCATAAATGACCATCAAACTGGCATTCGGCACATCTACGCCAACCTCGATGACCGTGGTCGATACAAGCACGTCCAGCTCCGCCTCGCTAAACTGGCGCATCACCTGCTCCTTCTCGGCAGCCGGCATCCGCCCGTGCAGAAGGCCCACTCGGATCGGATGCAAGGCCTGTTGAAGCTGCACGAACGCATCAATCGCATTTTGCACATCCAGCTTCTCCGATTCCTCGATAAGCGGACAAATGACATAAACCTGACGGCCTTCCCCGACCTCCTTACGCATCATTCCGATAACGCCCTCCAGCTTCTCGGGCCTCACCCAATAAGTCAGAATAGGCAGGCGTCCCTTGGGCAGCTCGCGCAGCGTCGACACGTCCAAGTCTCCGAAGGCCGTAATGGCCAGCGTTCGCGGGATAGGCGTCGCCGTCATTAGCAGCACATCCGGATGCTGGCCTTTCCGGCGCAAAATGCTGCGCTGATTCACACCGAAGCGGTGCTGCTCGTCCGTCACAACGACGCCGAGACGCCGAAAAAACACATCCTCCTGAATTAAGGCATGTGTGCCGACCACAATATCGATTAATCCCATTTGCAGGGCGGAAAGCACATCCCGGCGCTTACGCTCGGTGAGACTGCCGGTGAGCAGGCCGATTTGAAGCCCATACGGCTCAAACAGCTTTGTCAGCGAACGGGCGTGCTGCTCGGCAAGCAGCTCGGTAGGCACCATCAAGGCGCCTTGGCAGCCGGCCCGTACAGATGCGTACAAGGTTACCGCCGCCACAACCGTCTTCCCTGCCCCAACATCACCCTGCAGCAGCCGATTCATGCTGAAAGGCGCCTGCAAATCCTGCAATATTTCTGCAATGACCTGCTTCTGGGAGTTCGTCAGCTTAAATGGAAGCCCCCGAACGAAGCTGCGAACCTCTTCCATGTCGAAGCGGTGGGCGATACCGTCCGTACGATCCCGCTGAGTCGCTTTATAGGCTTGCAGCTTCAACTGAAACAAGAACAGCTCCTCGTATACCAGCCGGGTCCGTGCCAGCTGCCCGTCCTTCGTATGCTCCGGATGATGGACATGGTACACCGCTTCATTTCTCGGCATCAGCCGATACTTCTGAATCAGTTCTTCGGGCAGCACTTCCTCAATTAGCTCTCCGAACTGGGATAAGGCCACGCTGATTTGTTTACGCAGCCAATTTTGCGTGATTGAGCCGCCAATCGAATAAACCGGCTGCAGGGTGCCTGAGCGGGAGGTAGTGCTGCCGGGAAACTCCGCCTCGCTGACGGTCATCTGCATCCGACGGCCGTCCCATTTGCCTGTCACGATAAGCTCCGCGCCAGGCCGCAGGCGTTCCTTCATAAAATGGCGGTTGAACCAGACGGAGGTTACGAGCAGCCCGTCAATCATCAGCCTGCAGCTGAGCCTTGATTTGCTCCGGCCGTACATTTGCAGCACCGGCTCACCGGCCACCTTGGCCTGAACCGTAATTTTTTCTCCGTCCTTGACCTCAGTCAAGCTCCTTAGCCGGTAATCCTCATAACGAAACGGATAATATTCCAGCAAATCGCCTATGGAACGAATACCGAGCCCCTCAAGCTCCGCGATCTTCGGCCGTCTTATTCCTTTCAGCGCCTTCAAAGGCATTTGGTACAAATCACTCATGTTACTGCAACACCACCGGATGTACGAATACAGCGATAACTCCCGGCCCGGTATGCGTGCCGATGACGGGGCCTACACTCGCGTAGAAGGTCTTCTCTATGCGAAGCCCGCCCGTTACGGCCTGCTCCAGCTGATCACATAGCTCAGGAGCTGCGGCATGTGCAAAGCAAGCATCCACCTGCACCTCCGGGCCGAATTCCCCTTTCAGCAGCTCCACGATCCGGGCTACCGCTTTTTTATGTCCTCGGACCTTATCAATCGGGGTTACTACCCCTTCCGGGTCCAGGGTCAGTATGGGCTTAATGTTCAGCAGGGTGCCGAATAATGCGGACGCCTTGCCGATACGCCCCCCTTTTTGCAAATATTCCAGCGTATCCACAATAAAATAAATACGGGTCTTCTCCCTGATTCGCTCAATCCGTGAAAGGATCTCATCCTTTGTCCGGCCTTCCTTCGCCGCTTTGGCTGCGGTAACAACCTGAAAGGCAATGCCAAACGACGCGGATTTGGAATCGATCACCGTCACATCAGGAGCGCCATCAAGCATTGAAGCCGCAATTACAGCCGACTGGTACGTCCCGCTGAGGTTGGAGGACAAATGAATAGAAATAATTGCCGCAGCAGGGTTCTTCTCCAATATCGCTTGATACGTTTGCAGAAATTCAGCCGGCGAAGGCTGGGATGTCGTCGGAAGCACGGAAGCTTCCGACTGCTTGCGGTAAAACTCATCCGGCCCGATCGTGACCGAATCATAAAAAGCCTCGTGACCGAACAGCACCTGAAGCGGTATCAGATGAATGCCATATTCCTCACGCAGCGGCTTCGGAATATCGGATGTGCTGTCTGTCACAATGTAAACTCGGCTCACTATCGTTCCTCCGATCATGTTGGATTCTGAAAGCTATTCGACGGAAAATAAATACGCATACACAGGCTGTCCGCCCTCATACGTCTCCACGTCAACCTCCGGGTAGGACTTCTCCAGCCAGCCTTCAAGCCGCTCCGTAAGTACGGGGTCCGCATCCTGCCCGGTGAGAACGGTCACCACCTCGCCGCCATCCTCCAGCATCGCCTCCAGCAGCTTGCAGCAGGCAGAGAATATATCCTTGTCCGCCGCCGCCATTGTGCTGTCCAGCACGCCAATGGTATCCCCTTGCTCAATGATCAGGCCATCCATTTCCGTGTCCCGCACGGCAGTTGTAATTTGACCTGTCTTGATCTCAGCTGCACGTGCCAGCATCAACGCAAGATTTTGCTCCGGCTCCAGCTGATCCTGGAAGGCAATCAAGGCAGCCATTCCTTGCGGAACCGTTTTGGTCGGCACCACGATAATCCGACGATCGGACAGCTGCTCCGCTTGGCGCGCGGCCAAAATAATATTGGAATTGTTCGGCAGTATAAATACATTCTCGGCATGTACGCCCTCGGCTGCACGAACCAAGTCCTCTGTGCTCGGATTCATGGACTGGCCGCCCGAAATGACCTTCACCGCCCCAAGGCTGTGAAACAGGGACGTCAGCCCTTCTCCACTGGCTACCGCTACAAAGCCGTACCGCTCCATCGTTTCCGTTTCCTTGTCGGCTTGCTGCTGTCCGGTACCGGTGGCGGCTTCTTGATCCGTGTTGCCCGGGTGTACAGCAGCGATTGGCGGTGCTGTGCCTCCTGCCGCGGCAGGACTTGCTGAAACCTCAGTCTGTTCCGATTGCTCCTGGAGCAGTTCACGGTGCTGCTCACGCATATTGAGGATGGCAATACGAACGAGCTCGCCGCACGTCAGGCAGTAATTCAACACTTCGCCAGGCGCACTGGAATGCACATGCACCTTAACCTCTTCGCCGTCCCGAATCACAATGACAGAATCGCCTATCCGTTCGAGCTGTCTGCGAAGCGCGGCTTCACTAAACGGCTTGCTCCCGGAATGCTGCGCAAGCCGGATGAAAAATTCCATATCATATTGATGCTCGATCGCTTCTGTTTCCAGCTTGGCCTGGGCCCTCTGGACAGTCCGGGCGCTTGTACCGGCCCCCCGATCCCCCTTCGCAGCATGCCAAGCCAAGCTTAATTCAGCCGCAGTCCTTGTTCCGGCCGCAAGTCCGGCAAGCGCAGCGGCAAAAGCCTCATAAATGTAGACAAGGCCCTGACCGCCTGCATCAACAACCCCAACCTGCTTCAATACCGGCAGCTGGTCCGGCGTTCTGGCGAGCGCTTCCCGTGCTTTGGACAGCACTTCACGCATCAGTTCGTCCATATCAGTGCAGCGGCGGGCAGCTCCCGCGGCATGCTTAGCCGCCTCACGGGCCACAGACAGGATTGTCCCTTCAACCGGCCGGACAACAGCCTGATACGCTGTATCCACGCCGGCTTGAAGAGCCGCGGCGAAATGCAGCGGGTCCGCCGCCTCCTGATCGTGCAGCGACTTGGCCATTCCGCGGAACAGCTGGGAAAGAATAACCCCCGAATTGCCTCTCGCGCCCATCAGCAGCCCTTTGGACAAGGTCTCGGCAGCGGTTCCCAGATGTGCCGCTCCTTTCTTGCGCAGCTCACCCGCCCCAAAGGTTAAAGTCAAACTCATGTTCGTCCCGGTATCCCCATCAGGAACAGGAAACACATTCATGGCGTTGACATCCTCGGCATGAGCACCAAGATGATTAGCCGCAGTCAGAACAAGATGCGCGAATTGTGTTCCATCCAAGGTTGTTAAGCGCTTTCCTAACAATACAATTCCCCTTTCTATAGTGTGCTATGGGGAAATCCGGACTCCCTGCACGATAATATTAATCTCGTCCACATGTATGCCTGCCACTTCACTCAGCATGTATTTTACTTTGGTTTGCACACTTCGTGCAACCTCGGATATTTTAATCCCGTAGCTGACCACGATGTATAAATCAAGCTTCACCAGCTCCTGCTCCTGGCGGATTTCCACACCGCGGCTCAGGTTTTCTTTTCCCAGCAGCTCGGCAATACCGTCCATCAGCTGCTTTCGGGAAGCCATACCGACAAGACCGTAGCATTCCAGTGCCGCAGAGCCGGCCAAGACAGAAATGACCTCCGGGGATACATGAATTTTTCCGAGCTCAGTTTGAAGTTGGATTGACATGTCCCATTCATCTCCTTCAATTATCCAGCGTCAAATATGGATTGCATATATTTTACTATAAGGAAGGGTAGAAATAAATGCGCAAATTGTCTTGGTCTCGTCGTTGACTAGTTTCTCCCTGCTGTGCTATCATTATTAAGTATGTTTATGACGATCGCCTGCGTTTCAAATCGCCTGCGGCTGATTTTGCTCAAGGAGGTGTAAGGTATGTCCCGCAAATGCTTCATTACTGGCAGAAAAGCCGGCAGCGGACACAACGTGTCCCACGCCAACAATAGAACCAAACGGACTTGGGGCGTCAATGTTCAAAAAGTGCGCATCCTCGTTAACGGTAAACCGAAGCGCGTTTATGTTAGCACACGCGCATTGAAATCCGGTAAAGTGGTTCGTGTATAATCGAATGTGTATACAGACAAAAAGCACCTGCTGAGCCGGGTGCTTTTTTTCATAAGGTTTATCCGATTTGGGCAGCAGGGCGAGCTCGCCTGTGCTCGGTATGTGCGGGTCACGAACGTGTAAGTATAAAGACAGAAATCAGTTTTTGCTGAATGAATTCAATATCGCCTTTACGAAACCGCCCAAAAATCTCGGTAGCTTGATTGTGTAAAATTTCACCTCTACCCCTCCTTCACGATTTACGAAGAGCACCTCAGCTTGACTAGCGCGTTCCAAACAGTTATACCTCTATTGTATTCACGCCCCGGCAAAAAGTGACTACTATCTTCGCGGGAAGGAGAGAGAAAAGCTGCGGGCTACTCCAGCTTTTTGTAATACCAGCCGTTCATCTCCGCCGCCATCGAATAAATGAGGCTGAACAGCATGGCCAGCACGAACACCGTAGCGACAAAACCGATCCGCGTGCCCATCGAATCATAGTTCCGGAAGAAGCGTACTCCGAGCAGCAGCGCAATCAGAGAAAAAAGATAGCGGCTTACATCATGAAGCTGGACAAAAACCGCCAGCAGCGCAGAGCACAACAGGCTGTATCCGATAAAAGCGACCGCCCTCACACCCATCTACCCCTTTCGTGTGATGCTGTTGCGAATGGCGGATAATGCGCCTGCGCGGTCCTGCTGCCCGAAGACGGCATTGCCCGCAACCAGTACATTAGCTCCCGCTTCGGCCACAAGCGGCGCTGTCCCCTCATGGATACCGCCATCGACCTCGATATGAACGCCCGTACGTCCCCGCTCATCCAGCATGTCGCGAAGCTTCCGAATTTTCGGGAGCATGCCCGGAATAAAGGCTTGCCCGCCGAAGCCCGGATTGACCGTCATAATGAGCACCAAATCCACATCGTCCAGCACATGCTCAATCAGTGAAAGCGGAGAAGCCGGATTCAAGACAACGCCGGCTTGCTTGCCGTGGTCCTTGATGGTTTGCAGCGTCCGGTGCAGGTGCACCGCCGCTTCCGCATGAACGGAAATCAGATCCGCTCCCGCTTTGGCAAATGTGCCGACATAGGCATCCGGATTGGATATCATCAGATGCACATCCAGCGTCAGCTTCGTGTACGGGCGAACAGCCTCTACAATCAGCGGGCCAATCGTAATATTCGGCACAAAGTGCCCGTCCATAACGTCAACGTGAATCCAGTCTGCGCCGCCGCGCTCTACATCCTGAATTTCTTCCCCAAGCCGCGCGAAATCGGCCGATAAAATTGATGGAGCCATAATGACCATGTATGCTAGTACCTCCGCTTTTTGTCCTTCATTTCCTGTAAGAAGCTAATATAATGCTCGTAACGGCTCGGCGCAATCTCTCCTTCCGCCAAAGCCTCCTTCACCGCGCAGCCCGGCTCCTGCTCGTGTGTGCAGCCTCTGAACCTGCAGTTGCTTGAAATCCGGGCCATTTCCTTGAAGCAGCGTCCCAAATCCTCGGTTTCCATCTGCAGGAAATCAAGCTGGCTAAAGCCGGGCGTGTCGGCCACATAGCCCCCGCCGGGCAGAGCGATCAGCTCTACATGGCGGGTTGTGTGCCGTCCCCGGCCCAGCTTCATGCTAATCTCCGCAGTCTCCAGCGACAGGCCGGGCAGCAGCCGGTTCAGGAGAGAGGACTTGCCCACTCCCGATTGGCCGGAAAAAACGCTGATGCGTCCGGCAAGGAGCTCGGCAGCTCGCTCTGTCCCCGTCCCCTTGCGCGAGCTTGTCATTACAACCTCGTAGCCGATTCGGCCATATATTTCCTGCACCTTATCAGCCAGTTCCTTAAGGCGCTCATTGTCCTCCGCGAAATCCGCTTTGGTCAAGCAAATAACCGAAGATAGCCCTGCGTTTTCAATATGAACCAAGAACTTATCCAGCAATTGAAAATTGAGCTCAGGCTCAGTCAGCGAAAAAACGAGTATCGCCTGTTCAACATTGCTGACGGGGGGGCGGATAAGCTCACTGGAGCGGGGCATCAGCTCGGTTACGGTGCCTTCTCCGTTTTCAGTCGGCTCGTAAAATACGCGATCCCCGACAAGCGGGGTCATGTTTTTTTTCTTGAATATCCCCCGAGCCCGGCATTGGACGAGCGTGTCCGCCTCTTCACCCTCCGGCTGAACATAGTAATATCCGCTTAGCGCCTTCACAATCAATCCCTGCGGCATTAATGCCCTCCTCCTGCTGCTGCCTGCTGCCCGCCGTTCTGCTTCGTGGAGACGGGCTTCGCTGTCGGCGTTGGTGTCGGCGAAGCAGCAGGGGCGCTCGCGCCCGTACCGGCATCGCTTGCCGGTGTAGACGTTTTATTTTGAGAAGCTTCGTAATCCTTGTATGTCACTGTGCGCGAATCGCCGGTTAATTGATTGTCGCGAAGCACTTGAATGACCGCATTTTTGTCCTTCGTCACCACGACAACGATTTCGAACACTTCCTGCTTCGTAATGGTCTGTTTCTTAATCTCGACGTTTTCATAGCGCGCATCGGTCAGAAGAATGCGGATTTCCGAGCTTTTTCCGGATTTATCCGGGCTAATCGGAAGACTGACCTTTATTTCTCCGGCTTCTTCAGGCAGGCCTGTGCTGACGTAAATTTTGACCCGCTGCCCCTTCGAGACCGGTTCATTGGCTTCAAACGGCCACTGGTCAAACACTTTCCCTTTTGTCTGCTTCAGGCTCGGCTGACGGATAATATCCTCATCCTTCAGCTCAAGGCCGTTCACCTTCAGCGTTGACTTGGCCACTTCCTCCGTCTTGCCGATCAAGTCCGGCATCGCGAAGGTATCCTTGCCTTTGCTGATGGTGAGCTTCACCGCCACAGTTTTCGGGTCCATCTCGGCAGCGGCCTCCGGGCTTTGTTTAATAATTTTGCCGACTTCCTCGTCATAGAACACTTCTTCTGTTTTAATCTGCGAAGGCTGTACCCCGATGGCTGCCAGCTCCTGCTCGGCTTCCTTTGCCGTCTTGCCTGTAAGATTCGGCATCTGCTTGGGCTGCGGCCCAAGACTGACGTATATATTTACCGTCGCCCCTTCGCGGACAGTGCTGCCTGCCGGCTTTTGATCATACACGACATCCTTGGCGACCGCTTCATTGTACTCCGTGATCTGCTTCGGAATGAGCTTCAGCTCCGTCAAGCGGGCTTCCGCAACTTTAGCCGTCTGACCGACAAAGGATGGCACCTCCACCTCCGGGACACGGATTTTGTCCAGTGCATACACAACCGCTAACCACATGCCGCCGATGAGAATGACCGCTACCGCAAGCCAAATTCCAACGAGGGCCCAAATGCTCCGCTTCTTGCCTTCCACCTGCCGCTCATCCTCCGGGCGGAAAGCTGCATGCCGGTCCGTCGTTGCCGAGGTTGTCACTGCGGCAGTACCTGAATCCCGTATCGCCGGCATCACAAGCGTGCGTTCCTCATCCAGCTCCCGATCCTCAAAAAAGGCAAGCTTGGCTTCCGAGCGCCGCTGCGGAGTCAGGCATGATTCCAAATCGCGCAGCATTTCGCCGGCCGAATGATAACGTTCGTCGGGATTTTTGCGCATGGATTTCAAAATAATGTTCTCAACGCTTTGCGGAATTAGCGGGTTAACGTTTCGCGGATCTTCCACATTTTCCTGCAGATGCTTTAAAGCAACACTAATCGGACTTTCCCCCAAAAACGGGAGCCGTGCGGTAAGCATTTGATACATCACAATACCAAGTGAATAAATGTCTGATTTGGCGCCGGTGGAAACCCCTTTGGCATGCTCCGGCGAGAAATAATGCACAGAACCGACCACCGAGCCGGTTTGCGTAATTTGCGTTGCGTCCGCCGCCCGGGCGATACCGAAATCCGTCACTTTAATGCGGCCGTTGATGCCGAGCAGGATGTTGTGCGGCTTAATATCCCGGTGCACGATTTGATTCATATGCGCGTGGTCCAGCGCATCGCAGATTTGGGCTGCGATATGAACCGCCTCATCGACCTGCAGCGGCGCACGTTCCTTAATCAAATCATTCAGCGTCTTGCCTTCAATGTATTCCATGACGATATAATGGACATCCTCTTCTTGTCCCACATCGTAAATACTGACTACATTGGGATGAGACAGCGAGGCAGCGGACTGGGCTTCCCGGCGAAAGCGGCGGATAAATTCTTCATCATGCACATACTGCTGGCGAAGCACCTTCACGGCTACCTTGCGATGCAGCAGCATATCGTGGCCCTTATAAACAATGGCCATCCCGCCTCCGCCGACTCGTTCGAGGATTTCATACCGTCCTCCTAGCTGCTTACCTATCATGCTCGCTCACCCCACTTTCTTGATTCATGCCGATTTCATCATTGACCAAAAGCACAACGGTCACATTGTCGTCTCCGCCCGCCTTCAGAGCGCTGTCAATTAATCCGTCGACAGTTTTTTCCAAAGAATTGCTTTCACTAACGATCCGGGCAATGTCCCTCTCGGAAACGAGGCCGCTCAGACCATCCGTACACAACAGAAGCTGGTCGCCGGGCTCCCAAAAAAACACATTCACATCCGCATCGGCATCTGGTTCTGTCCCAAGCGCTCGGGTCAGTACATTGCGCCGGGGATGATTGCTCGCTTCCTCCGGGGTAATCTGTCCGTTCTTTAACAGCTCGTTGACGAGCGAATGATCTTCCGTCAATTTGACCAGCCCGGCGCGGTCAAGCCGGTAAGCCCGGCTGTCCCCGATATGAGCGACGATAAGTACCTCCGGGGTTGCAAGCGCCGCAACGACCGTTGTGCCCATCCCGTGCAGCTGAATTTGCTGGGCCGCATACTCAAACACCTGATCATTGGCAAACAGGATGGACTCCCGCAGCAGCTCGCTTGCCTGTACCGCAGTCATTCCTTCTTGAATCCGTTCCCCAAGATGCTTGGTAATGAGATCGATGGCCATCTCGCTGGCCACATCGCCCGCCTGATGCCCCCCCATGCCGTCAGCTACAATCGCCAGTGCATACCCGCTTAATCCTGTTGTAAAAAACGCCCGGTCCTCATTGACGGCCCGGATGCGCCCGATGTCTGTTTTGCCCGCAGCTTTCAAGCAAATCACCTCGCTTTTGACTCCAAATGCTTCGCACGCAGTTGTCCACAGGCTGCCGCAATGTCACTGCCATGCTCCCGCCGGATGGTGGCGTTAATTTTTTTACGTTCCAAAATACGCTGGAAGTTGAAAATATCGTCCCGCGAGGTGCGCACAAAGTTTCGTTCCTGGACGAAGTTGACCGGAATCAGATTGACATGGCACAGCGGCATCATATCGATAAGCACGTCCGCCAGCTCCTCCGCATGCTCCGGCTGATCATTGACACCGCCCATGAGCGCGTACTCAAACGTTATACGGCGGCCTGTCTTCTCCAAATAATATTTGCAGGCGGCAATCAAATCCGCGAATGGAAAACGGCGGTTTACCGGCATGAGCTTGGAACGCAGCGTATCGTTCGGGGCGTGGATGGAAATCGCCAAATTAATTTGGGTATTCTCATCGGCAAACCGGTAAATATTCGGCACGATGCCGCTGGTGGACACCGTAATGTGCCGCTGCCCGATGTTGAGCCCTTTTTCGTGAATGATGATGCGCAAGAAATTCATAACAGGGTCATAGTTCTCGAATGGCTCCCCGATACCCATAATCACGATACTGCTGACACGCCCGCCGCTCGGGTCCAGCAGCTTCTGTGCCTTGACGACCTGAGCAACGATTTCACCGCTGGACAAATTGCGTTTCAGCCCCCCCAGGGTAGAAGCGCAAAATGTACAGCCGATGCGGCAGCCGACCTGTGTGGTGACACAAACGCTGTTGCCATAGCTATGCTTCATGATAACGGTCTCGATCGCATTCTTGTCCGACAGCTCGAACAAAAACTTGACCGTGCCGTCATTGGATTCATACCGCGCGGTTTCCTGCAGGGTCACAAATTCAAACTGGTCCATCAGCTTTTGGCGAAGCGCCTTGGAAAGATTGCTCATCTCCTCGAAGCTCTCCACCCGCTTCACATACAGCCAGTCAAAAATTTGTCCGGCGCGGAAAGCCGGCTCCCCGTTTTCTTTTACCCAGTCCTGCCAACCTTCGAGACTGAGATCATATACAAAAGGCTTCATTCCATCACAACCTAATAACCGATTTGTTGAACATAAGCAAACGCAACTTATATTTTATCATATTCCGCTTTGCGGCGCATTCTGGCGATGAAGAAGCCGTCGGTGCCGTAATGATGCGGCAAAATCTGCAAGCAGGCGGAGTGCAATTCCGCTTCGGCTTCGGTTGCCGCAGGGGCCGCGCGGGACACTGACGTTCCGGACACTGACGCTCCGCCTGCGGCCCTTTGGCCCCCATCGAGGCTACTACCGCCCTGCAGCCGATTCGGCCCCTGGGCAGGCAGCCGGTATAGCGCAGCAGGCAGCGGATCAGGCGCAAATTCCGGGTGCCGCTTCAAAAAAGCCTCCACCTGCCCGCTGTTCTCCAGAGGCTCCACCGTGCAGGTGCTGTACACCAGAACGCCGCCGGGCTTCACCAAAGGCGCGGCCGACTCCAGCAGCTCCCGCTGGAGTGCGGCCAGAGCTGTGATTTCCTCCGGCGTCTTGGTCCACTTGACGTCCGGCTTCCGCCGAATTACGCCGAGCCCGGAGCAGGGCGCATCAAGCAGCACGCGATCGAACGAGGCCTCCGGAAAGCGGCCTGCCAGATGCCGTGCATCTGCTGTCGCCGATGTAATGCAGGCCAGCCCAAGCCGATCCGCTTGAGCATCAATGAGCTGGCGTTTATGCTCATGCTGATCCACGGCATAGATCGTGCCCTGATTATTCATCAGCTCCGCCATGTGGACCGTTTTCCCGCCAGGCGCGGCGCAGCAGTCCAGTACCAGCATCCCCTTCTCGGGCGCAACAGCCTCGGCAACCAGCATAGAGCTTTCGTCCTGAATGGAGAATACACCGGAGCGATACCCGTCGGTAAGCGCCATGTTGCCTCCGCCGCGTACAATAATACCCGCCGGTGCGACCTCCGAGGGCCGCGCGTCATAACCGCCGGCCGCAAGCTCCGCAAGAAGCGCTTCACGGCTTGTACGCAGCCGATTTACCCGCAAGCTCACATGGGGAGGCTCGTTGTTCGCCCGGCACATGTCAGCCGTTGCAGCTTCGCCGAACTGCTTCAGCCAGCGGGCGACAAGCCACTCCGGATGGCTGAACTCCAGCGCAAGCCGGCTTGCCGCAGAGCCCTGCTCCGGCAGCCGAAGACGCTCCGGCTCGCGGATCATGCTGCGCAGCACAGCATTGATCATCCCGGATATGCCCGCATGCCCGCGCCGTTTGGCGATAGCTACCGCCTCATTGACCGCAGCATGAGCAGGAATCCGGTCCAAATAAACAAGCTGATACACGCTCAGCCGCAGCAGTGCGCGCACCCATGGCTCCAAGCGGCTTGCACCCTTGCTGACAAACAGGCTGATATAGTAATCCAGCGTGTTCCGCCTTTGAATCGCACCGTACACCAGTTCGGTCGCCAATCCGCTGTCGTTGCGCTCCAGCCCCGCCTTTTGCAGCGTCTGATTGAGTAACAGGTTGCTGTACGCCCCGTCCTGTTCAACACGGATCAGCACTTCTAACGCTGCTTCACGTGCCGTCATTGGACGGCGGCTGGTTTGGGCCGGCGCTTTCTTTCCAACTCCGCTTCTGGCCCCCGATTTGGCTTGCACCACGGTTTTATCCCCGCTGTGCTTTGGTTCCGGAGCTTGACCTCCGCCTTTTCCCCGAGCATTAGGCGTGTCCGCCTTCCCGGCAGCCTGCCGGGGGGCCTGGCCCCCGGTCCCCTTTACGCCAGAGCCCGGGCCTCTCCCGCGGTTATTCAGCGTCATGCGGCTCGCCCCCTAGCACTGTGCCCGTACGCAGGGTTCCGCCTCGGGCAAACTCAGAGGCGGGCATCGCTTTCTTCCCGGCCGGCTGGACCTGGGTGAGCCATAAGGAGCCTCCGCCGACAGCCACTTCAATTCCTTGCTCGGACAGTTGAAGAACTGTACCTGGAACGGTACCGTCTTCTCGTGCGTTTTGGGAGCCCGCTGCGGCGGCAGGCCCCGGGGACGCGGCTGCCCACACCTTGAATACTTGCCCGTTCCAGGTCGTAAACGCCCCCGGGAACGGATTCAGCCCCCGGATATGATTAAACAGCGATCTTGCATCACGGCTCCAGTCAATTCGTTCATCCTCGCGGCGAATATTGCCGGCATAGGTCGCTTCCGACTCCGCCTGCGGTTCGCCAGCTACCGGCCCCTGTTCAAAGAGCGGCAAGGTTCGCTGCAGCAGCTGCGCGCCTGCCAGGCTTAATTTATGAAACATCGTGCCGGTCGTATCCTCATCGGTAATCGGCACCTCAATCTTGCTGATCATGTCGCCTGTATCGAGTCCTTCAGCCATATACATAATGGTGACCCCGGCCACCTCATCCCCGTTCATCACGGCATAATGAATCGGAGCTCCCCCCCGGTAACGGGGCAGCAGCGAGGCGTGTACGTTGATGCAGCCGTAAGCCGGCGCTTCCAGCAGCGATTTGGGCAAAATTTGCCCGTACGCTGCGGTTACAATCAAATCCGGCTTTAAATTAATGATTTGCTGCAGCTCATCCGACTTGCGGAGCTTCTCGGGCTGGAGCACCGGCAATCCGTGCTTCAGCGCCTCCACCTTCACCGGCGGCGGAGTCAGCTCCCGCTTGCGGCCCTTCGGCCGGTCCGGCTGGGTGACGACCGCCAGCACGCGGTGTCCGGCCTCCAGCACAGCTTGCAGGGAAGCCACTGCAAATTCGGGGGTTCCCATAAATACGATATTCATGGGTTACTCTCCGCGACCGCTGCGATCCGGCTTCTCGCCATGATACAGCTGCTCGGCCAAATCCGTAAACAGCACCCCGTTCAAATGGTCAATCTCGTGCTGGAAGGCACGGGCCAGAAGCTCGCTGCCGCTTACTGTCACCGGATTCCCGTCCCGGTCCTGCCCCTTCACCGTTACAGTCATCGCCCTTCGCACATCGCCCGTCAAGCCCGGAATGCTCAGGCAGCCCTCCGGTCCGAATTGCTCGCCTTCCTTAGCTACCAGCTCAGGATTCACAAGCTCAATCAGCCCGCCGTGCTCATCGCCGCAGTCCACAACGATAACCCGCTTGGAGATGCCTACCTGCGGTGCGGCAAGACCGACTCCCTCCGCTTCATACATCGTGTCCGCCATATCATCCAGCAGCTTGTGCAAATTACGGTTGAATTTCGTGACCGGCTGCGCAACCTCGCGCAGTACGGCATCCGGATCCTTTACAATTAATCGAATGGCCATCTCACGTGCCTCCTCATCGCTTCGTATATCTATTCTATTTGTACAGCGCATCAAACTTTACATCATTACCTGCGGGTTGACATCAATTCCGATTTGCAGCTTGTGCTGCTTCAAATGTTCTCCGAGAAGGTCTGCAGTCCGGCTAACCAAAGAGGCTACATCGGCGGTTCCCCGATATTTTACCAGACATTGAAACCGATATCTATCTTTAATGCGGGGAATCGGGGAGGCTACCGGCCCGAGCACCTCAAGCAGCTCCAAGGCCGGTGTAAGCAGCTGGCCCTGGACCCTGATTTGCTCGGCCAGCCGTTCGCCGGTTTTCATAAGCAGCGGCAGCTGCTCATGGGTCAGCGTCACGAGAATGAGCCGACAATAGGGCGGATAGCCGAGCGTCCGGCGCATCTCCAGCTCCCGCTGGACGAAAGCGCCGTAATCGTGGCGGCTTGCAGCCTCAATGCTGTAATGCTCCGGCGTATACGTCTGAATGACGACCTCCCCGGGCAGGTGATGCCGGCCCGCACGGCCAGCGACCTGTGTAAGCAGCTGAAATGTTTTTTCCGCCGAGCGGAAGTCCGGCAGGTTCAGCACCGTGTCGGCAGCAATTACACCTACAAGCGTGACATGCGGAAAATCAAGCCCTTTCGCCACCATCTGCGTCCCCAGCAGCACATCCGCCTTCCGTTCCCGAAACAGCGTCAGCCATTTCTCATGGGAGCCCTTCTCCGTTGTCGTATCCACATCCATTCGAATGACGCGGATGCCTGGAAACAGCTTCGCCAGCTCCTCCTCCACCCGCTGGGTGCCGGTGCCGAAATAACGGATATGCGTACTTCCGCACTCGGGACAAATGGCAGGCTCCTGCTCGGTATATCCGCAGTAATGGCAGCGCAGCGTCCGGTTCACCTGATGATAGGTGAGGGAGATGTCGCAGTGCGGACAGCCGGACACATAACCGCAGGATCGGCATTTGACAAAGGTCGAATGGCCCCGCCGGTTAAGCAGCAGCACCATTTGCTCCTCCCGCTCCAAGCGCGAAGCGATCCCCTCATGCAGCCGCCTGCTGAACATGGAACGGTTGCCTTCCTTCAATTCCTCCCGCAAATCGACAACATACACCTCGGGCAAAGGACGGCCTTCCACCCGGGCAGCCATACGAAGCAGCCGGATGCCGCCACCCTGCCGGGTATCGAAATAGCTCTCGAGCGAAGGGGTAGCCGAGCCGAGCACAACCGCAGCTCCATAAGCCTCAGCCCGCTTGACCGCGACCTCTCGGGCGTGATATTTGGGGCTTTCCTCCTGCTTATATGACGATTCATGCTCTTCATCAATAATAATAAGTCCTAATTGCCGGAACGGGGCAAAAATAGCGGATCGCGCCCCGATCGCCACCTTTACCCGTCCTTGGGCGATTTTACGCCATTCGTCAAAGCGTTCTCCGGTAGAGAGCCGGCTGTGAAGCACCGCAACCAAATCGCCGAAACGCCCTTTAAATCGCTCCACCATTTGCGGGGTTAGCGATATTTCCGGAACCAGAACAATCGCTTCTCTCCCCTGGTCCAGACAGCGCTGGATCGACTGAAGATACACTTCCGTCTTTCCGCTGCCGGTCACCCCGTACAAAAGAAACGTCTCTGCCCGCCGGGCATCCACCGCATCGGCGATTTCATCGTATACCTGCTGCTGCTCCGGCGTCAACGGAAGCGGCTGGGTCCGCTCGAAATAACGGCCGGCATACGGATCCCGGAACACCTCGGCCGCTTCTACCGTAATCCATCCTTTACCGGCCAGGGTTTTGACTGTACTGGCTGAGGCCCCGGTCTCCGCCAGCAGTTCGGCAACGGCGATCCCTTCTCCCGCAGGCAGCGCTGCGATACGCTCCAGCAGCATTTGCTGGCGCGCCCGGCTAGCCGGAAGGTCTCTGGCAATAGCCGTCAGCTCCTCAGCCGGAAGCGCGGCATAGGCGGTTTGAACCGTTTTCTTGGACAACCGATCCTTCATGGTCTGGACTTCGGTTAGCAATCCCTCCGCCAGCCAGCTTCGAATCACATGGGTTTGGCCCGGGAATTTCTCCGCCAGCGCTTCCAGCGTAAGGGGGCCCTTTTGGCGGATGAAGGCAGCCAGCCGCTCCTCCTCCGGAAGAAGGCCTGGCGCAGACGCTTGGCGAGACTCGCGGGGATCGGACCATTCGACCTTCCGCTCGTAATTGGCCTTGAGCGCAGCGGGCAGCATCGCCATCATCGCTGTAATTTCCGGACATATATATGTGCTTCCCATCCAGCGTGCCAAATCCACTAGCTCTTTGTTTAACGGAGGCTCCGGGTCCAGCACCTGCTCAATGGCCTTTAGCTTTACATGCCGTCGCTTGGCCTGGCCTGCATCGCGGGTTACGCCAGGCTCCTGCCCGGACGGATTCGCTGCACCCCAGAGGCTGGCATCACTTCCCTGCCCGCTCTCATGCCCGGCTTCGCCGTCAAGCAGCTCCACCACGAAGCCCTGCAGCCGGCGGGGACCGAAGGTTATTCCCACCCGGCTGCCAATGTCAATCCACGGCTGCAAATGCGGCGGAACCGCGTAATCGAACGGCCGGTTCGTTTGCTTCGCGGGCACATCAACAATCACCTTGGCAATCCTCACGCCTTGGCCACACCCTCTTGCTGCAAACGGTCGTAAACGATAGCCAGCAGCTTCTCCGCCACCTCACGCTTTGTCTGCTGCGGCAAATCGGCCACCAGCCCGTCTTCATTGTAAATACGCACGATATTGGTGTCCGTTCCGAAGCCCGCGCCTTCCAGGCTCACATCATTGGCAACAAGGAAATCGCATTTTTTGCGGCGCAGCTTATCCTGCGCGTTCTCCTCAAGCCGCTCCGTTTCGGCGGCAAAGCCGACAAGCACTTGGCCCGGACGCTTCAGCTCCCCCAGACGGCTTAAAATATCCGGGTTGCGGACGAGCGTAATCGTCATCGTTTCGCCGTGCTTTTTGATTTTTTGATCCGCGGTTTCCAGCGGGCGATAATCGGCAACCGCAGCCGATTTAATGATGATATCCGCTTGGGCGCAGCGCTCCAGCACCGCATGCAGCATTTGCTCGGCGCTCTCTACCCGCACTGCCTTTACCCCGGCGGGCGGCTCCACGCTTGTCCGCGCAGCGATGACCGTGACGTCCGCTCCAAGCTCCCGCGCCGCATCAGCGATCGCAAAGCCCATTTTTCCCGAGGAATCGTTTGTCAAATACCGCACCGGATCAATGCGTTCGATCGTGCCTCCGGCCGTAATCAGCACCTTCTTACCGGCTAGCAGCTTCGGCGTGTCGAACAACCTGCCGATGGAGGCCATAATTTCCTCCGGCTCCGCAAGCCGCCCTTTGCCGACGTAGCCACAGGCCAGCTGACCTTCCCCCGGCTCAATGAAACGGATTCCCCGCTTCGCAAGAGTATCCATATTGTACTGAACAGCCGGATTGGCGTACATGTGCACATTCATGGCCGGACATACCACAATCGGGGCGCGGGTAGCAAGCAGCAGCGTCGTCAGCATGTCATCCCCCAGCCCCAAAGCCAGCTTGGCCATAAAATTGGCCGTCGCAGGCGCAACGATAACCAAGTCGGCGCGGTCCGCAAGATCAATATGAGCGATAACCGACGCATCCTGCTCATCAAACGTATCGACGGCCACAGCATGCCGTGAAAGTGCCTGGAATGTCATCGGCGCGATGAATTTGACGGCGGAAGCGGTCATCACAACCCGGACATCGGCCCCAGCCTGGACCAGCTTGCTGCAGAGTGCCGCCCCTTTAAAGGCGGCAATCCCCCCCGTTACCCCCAGCACAACCGTCTTTCCCTTTAACCATTGCGACATGCGCAAATCCCCCCGGTCAGAACAGCATCTTCGGATGCTGCTTCAGGATGATCAACCACAGCTCAGCGGAAGCTGCGGACATGCAGCCGCAAGCATAACCTCATATTCATGTGCGGCAGCCCCCTTAGTAAACACCTTTAAAATGAATAAGCCTGGTGCAACAGGCCCTTATAAGCTCCGTTCCGTTCCGACGAACCGTCGCCATAGCAGCGCCCGCTCCGTTCACGTCCAAAGACCTCGCCCGTTTATGTACAAGCCGGATAACAACCGTGCTGATGAACGGGACCCTTCTGAAATGTAATCCAGTAAAAAAATAACAACCCCTCGGGTTGTTATTTCGTTTCTTTCACACTGTCTTTTGGCGTGCTTTCGAGTTGAATGTAATCGCCATAAATTTCTTCCAGCGCTACACCGACATTTTTATGAGCCTTTGCCCCGGTCAAATCCGTCAGCGCACCGTCCCGCAGCATTCTCGCCCGGCGCGAAGCCGCAACAACCAGCGAATACTTGCTGTCTACTTTTTCAATCAGCTTGTCAATGGATGGATATAACATGCTTTATTTCACCTCTTCCAAACCATGTAATAGTGTAGGATAAATGCGCTCCTGCTTGCAGTGCTCCGCCGTAATAATGGCCTGGATACGTTCACACGCCAAGGACACTTCATCATTGACAACGGCATAATCATAATGCGCAAGCAGACTAATTTCCTCCCGGGCTACGGATAGCCGCTGACTAATCGATTCCAGCGATTCGGTTCCACGGTTCTCGATGCGCTGGCGCAGCTCCTCCAGAGAAGGCGGCATAATAAAGATGAATACACCTTCCGGAAACGACTGCTTCACCTTCAAGGCGCCCTGCACCTCGATTTCCAAAATAATATCCCGGCCCTGCGCCAGCGTCTCCTCGACAAAGCTGCGCGGCGTGCCGTAATAGTTGCCGACATACTCGGCCCATTCCAGCAGGTCATTATTTTGAATCATGCTTTCAAACTGGTCACGGGACTTGAAAAAATAATTGACGCCGTCCGCCTCGCCCTGACGGGGAGAGCGTGTCGTTGCCGACACCGAATAAACCAGATGTGGTGATTTTTGACGCAACGCTGTACAGATCGTGCCTTTCCCAACGCCGGAAGGACCGGACAATACAAGCAGCAATCCCCGATCTGTACCCGTCTTCAGCTTATTCATCATGCTCATCGTCCTTATTGCTGCCCAAACGATGTGCTACGGTTTCGGGTTGAACCGCCGACAAGATCACATGATCGCTGTCGGTAATAATAACCGCCCGAGTCCGGCGACCATATGTGGCGTCAATCAGCATATGTCGGTCGCGCGCTTCCTGAATAATCCGTTTGATAGGTGCAGATTCCGGGCTAACAATGGATATGATGCGATTCGCGGATACAATATTGCCGAATCCGATATTGATTAACTTAATCCCCATTATAAACCCTCCAAAATGCCGCTTCACGCTTCATCCGTCCTGCGCTGACGCAGGACGGACAAGAGAGGCGGAACATGCTTCTATTGTTGCCGATTCCAGCATTTGACATACGCATAGCGCAGAATCATTGCAAATGCCCCTATCACTTTTTCATCCCCTATTGTAAAGGATTTTAAAAGTGGGGACAAGTGCCAAACAAAAAGGGGCGTCCGGACCGTCCGCGCCTACCGGTTGCGGCTGGCTGCCAGGGTACGGCCGCTTTTTTCCCAAACATAATTCGTCAATTCAAGCGACATTTCATAGAATAGGAACGGTGTCATGAAATAAATGCCGTTAAAGAGCGGCAGCGCCGCATCGAGCAGCTCCTTGGCGATTTGGACCCCCATAGCGCGCCCTTCCTCGCCCTTGAGGCCCGCCATACGCTCACGCACGTCGTCCGAAAGCTTGATGCCCGGCACCTCATTGTGCAAGTACTCCGCATTTCCGCCGCTGGCGAGCGGCATAATCCCGATAAAAATCGGAATGGAAAGATGCTTGGTCGCCTCATAAATACGCTCAATTAATTCAGCGTCATATACCGGCTGCGTCATGACATAATCGGCGCCCGCTTTGATTTTGCGCTCCAGACGCTGAACCGCCTTATCCAGATGCTTGACGTTCGGGTCAAACGCAGCGCCGACTACAAACTTCGCTTTTTGCTTGAGAGGCTTGCCGGAGAAGGCAACACCTTCGTTCAGCTGTTTAATACTGCGTATAATTTCAAACGAGGTCGTATCATACACCGAGCTCGCCCCGGGCAAATCTCCGAATTTGGCAGGGTCTCCGGTCACCGCCAGCACGTGATCAATGCCGAGCGCGTCCAGCCCCATCATGTGGGATTGCGTGCCGATGAGGTTCCGGTCCCGGCAGGCAATATGCACAAGCGGACGGGCGCCGAACTGCTGCTTGACCAGGTAGCCGAGCGCCAAGTTGCTCATCCGGGTTACCGCAAGCGAGTTGTCCGCCATCGTAATCGCATCGACGCCTGCCTGCTGCAGCGCTTCGGCGCCCTTCATAAACCGGCTGATATCGAGATCCCGCGGAGGGTCCAGCTCGACGATGACCGTGTGCCGCTGCTTGACCAGCTCTACGATATTCGGCTGAGCTGCCGGCGGTTCATTTTGCCCTCCCGACGCTGGTTCGACAGCGGTAATGGAGGGGGCCCGCTCCACAATAACAATGCTTGTACCCGCAGCACTGTCCGGTGAAGCTTTATGCTCCGGCAGCGAAGGCACGTAGCCGTTCAAGGCGGCTGCCATAGCTTTGACATGCTCCGGAGTCGTCCCGCAGCAGCCGCCGATAATCCTGGCGCCATAATCGGCAAACTTATACGCGTTCTCCGCAAAATACTGCGGGGAAGCCGTATACGTCATGCGCCCATCGACGAAATCCGGCAGACCGGCATTTGGGAATACCGATAACGGGAGAGCGACCGGGTGCGGCAATTTATCCATGGAACGCAAAATCCCGTTCGGGCCGCTGCGGCAGTTGAAGCCGATCACATCGGATCCGGCCTGCTCCAGCTGCTTGAACGCCTCGCCCAAAGCAATGCCATCCTGTGTCATATCGCCGCCCTCGGTGGCAAACTGGCAAATGACCGGAATCGTGCTGTCCAGCTTGCGCACCAGCTTCAGAGCCAGAAGAAGCTCTTCCAGATCGTAGAACGTTTCCAGCATGATGCCGTCCACCTGCTCTGAAAGCAAAATGTCCAGCTGCTGCCGAAAGGACTGCTCGACCTGCGCCGTGCGAATATTTTTCCGTTTCCCGGCCCGGATCGATCCGACGGCGCCAACCACATAAGCGTTGCCGTCCGCCGCTCGTTTGGCCAGCTCCACCCCGGTGCGGTTAATGGCTTCGACTTCCTGCTCCAAACCGTACTTGGACAGCCTCTCGAAGTTGGCCGAAAACGTATTCGTTTCAATCAGCCGGGCGCCTGCCTCCACGTATTGACGATGCACCTTTTCAATCGTTTCGGGCTTGAGCAGATTCAACTCTTCATATGATATACCGACAGGGAAGCCCTGCTGATACAAATACGTGCCCATCGCCCCATCGCCGATGATGAGCTGCGTCTTCAACGCCTCGCGAAGTGCGAGCTTCATTTCGTTTCCCCCGTTTCCACTCCGGCAAGCCGGCCCTTGTCAATCCCAGACGGGATCACGGGGGCCTGCAGCCGGTTCAGTCCTTACAAGACGCCCGCAAACACTTCCGCAGCCGGTCCTGTCATATATACGTGATTGTCCGCTTCATTCCATTCGATAAACAGATCGCCGCCTTTAAGCGACACCGTAGCGGCGCGGTCCGTTTTGCCGTTCAATACCGATGCGACCAGCGTTGCGCACGCGCCTGTGCCGCACGCCAGAGTTGGGCCTGCGCCGCGTTCCCATACCCGCATATCGGCGTATTCCCGGTTTTTGACGGTAACGAATTCCACGTTGATTTTTTTAGGGAACAGCGGATGAACCTCCAGCTTTGGTCCCCACACGTTCAAATCGAAGTTGACGGCATCATCTACATAGATAACGCAATGCGGGTTCCCCATCGATACAGCCGTAAACAGGAATTCCCGGCCGTCCACCTCCACAGGATGATTCAGCACTACGTCACTATCCACGGTTGTCGGCACCCGGGTCCCGTTCAGAATCGGCTCGCCCATATCTACACGAACAGTGGACACTTTGCCGTCCTTTACCTGCAGCTGCACCTTTTGCGCTCCCGCGCCGATGGTCTCAATCGTTACGTTCGTTTGGTCCGGGGATACCAGACCGTGATCATACACATATTTGGCTACGCAGCGGATCGCATTGCCGCACTGCTCTGCTTCGGAGCCGTCCGAGTTGATGATGCGCATTTTGAAATCCGCCTTGTCCGAAGGCAAAATATATACAAGCCCGTCCGCGCCGATCCCGAAAAACCGGTTGCACAGCTGAACCGCAAGCTCCGCTGCATTGTCCGGAAGCTTCGTTTCTCCCGCTACGACGATAAAGTCATTACCCAATCCATGCATTTTTGTAAAGTTCATTGGCTTCAGCTCTCCTACCGAAATATGTTCGTTTTCTGCCCTATATCATATCGTAAATTAAGCACCCTGCCTAGTTATTTTCAAGAAGGCGGATATATTTTCATTTTTCACGAGTTCTCCTCTTCGGGCGCTGCGTATCTATTGCATTCAGCGCACAACAGGGAAAATTAACAGGATGTATATTAAAACTCGGTGAAACCAGGACGCTTGTCATCCGGATGGGCTTCTTGCGGCGTTCACAAGGACAAAAGCAAACGGCTGCCCTCCTTTAAATTCAGGAAGGAAGCCGTTTGTCTTTCATGCTGAGCCGGATTGTTTCACGTGCGCGCCAATGATAGGCGGTCTCGATGAAGATTACGCCGCCCGGTTGGCTCCCGTGCTGGCGTTGCCTCGGATCATCGGCCGTTTTTTCTTAGACGTGGAGAGCAGGCTGCCGATTCCCATCAGGAAGGTAGGAATACCCGCCGCAATCAGTACGATAATCCAGTCCATCCAGTGCAGATCCACCGTTTTGAAAATCGGCTGCAGCGCATCGATGTACAGCACCGCCCACAGCATCGCCAGCGAAGAGAGGACGGACAGCACCAGCGCTTTATTTTGAAACGGATTCCGGTGGAAAATCGATCTGGAGCTGCGGCAGTCGAACACGTGAATGAGCTGTGCCATCACGAGTGTGGCGAATGCGACCGTCTGCGCCTTCACAAGCTGCGCGGCATCATCGGGATTTTGCTGCAGGACGATCCAGAATGCACCCAGCGTACATAAGCCGATAAGAAATCCGCGGCTAATAATTTTCCAGCCAAGCCTCCGTGCAAAAATATTTTCCTTGGCCGACCGCGGCTTGTGCTGCATCAGGTCCTTCTCCGCCTGATCTACGCCGAGCGCCATAGCCGGCAGCCCGTCTGTCACAAGGTTGACCCACAAAATCTGAATCGGAATGAGCGGCAGCGGCAGCCCGAGCATCATGGCGAAGAACATGACCAAAATTTCACCGACGTTGGAAGCGAGCAAATAACGGATGAATTTGCGGATATTCTCATAGATGCCCCGCCCTTCTTCAATGGCCGCCACAATCGTGGAAAAATTATCATCGCTCAAAATAAGCGAAGACGCTTCCTTGGACACATCGGTGCCGCTGATGCCCATCGCAATGCCGATATCCGCCGCTTTAATCGCCGGGGCGTCATTCACCCCGTCCCCTGTCATCGCCACAACATGCCCGCGCCGCTGAAGCGACTTGACAATGCGCAGCTTGTGCTCCGGAGAGACGCGGGCAAATACGTAAATATCCTCCGCTTTGGCATCCAGCTCTTCATCGCTCATGTTCGCCAGCTGCTGGCCGCTTACGACCTGGCCTTTCGTCGGCAGCATACCCAGCTGCTTGGCAATAGCCTCTGCCGTAGACTGGTGGTCGCCTGTAATCATAACGGTCCTGATTCCCGCCCGCTTACACGTGGCGATGGCATCGCGCACCTCCGGGCGCGGCGGGTCAATCATCCCGATCAGGCCGGTAAAAATCAGCCCGTTCTCCAGCTGGCTCTCACTCTGGCTGCACTGGTTCTCCTTCAATTCGCGGTAGGCTGTGCCCAGCACGCGCAAAGCGGAACGGGCCATCCCCTCCGCAGCTCCAAGCACCTTCATCCGCAGGGTCGGCGTCAGGGGGACAACCCGGCCCTCCCACATCATATAGGAGCATAAATCCAAGAGCACCTCCGTAGCGCCCTTGCAGTACAGCAGCGCGCCCCCTTGATGCTCTATCACCACGGACATCCGCTTCCGGTCCGAATCGAACGGAAATTCATTCAGCCGGGTATACAGGCCTTCAAGCGACGCCCCCGTCACACCGGCCTTGGCTCCCAGCACCATCAAAGCGCCCTCCGTCGGATCGCCCTGCACCTGCCAAACCGGCTTGGCTTCCGCCTCCTTGCTTCCTTTCCGCTTCGACTCCCGTCCTGCGGCAGCTTCCTGCCTCTGAAGCACTGCGTTATTGCATAGTACGCCGATATGAAGCATGCGCTTTAGGGCCGCGTCCTTGCGAATGTCCACAGGCTGATCCTGCAGTGTGATGGCCCCGATCGGATCATAGCCCTGCCCGCTCACCTCCAGCACCTGTCCGCCCAGCCATAAATGCGTGACCGTCATTTTGTTTTGCGTAAGTGTGCCGGTTTTGTCGGAGCAAATGACGGAGGCGCAGCCCAGCGTCTCCACCGAAGGCAGCTTGCGGACGATAGCCTTGCGCTTAATCATACGCTGCACACCCAGAGCCAGAGCAATGGTCACAATGGCCGGCAGGCCCTCGGGAATCGCCGCCACCGCCAGGCTGACCCCGGCGAGGAACATCCCGTACATCGGCTGGCCGTGCAAAATACCCGCCAGTACAACGACAACAGTAAGCCCCAGGGCCACCATTATCAAAATTTTCCCGAGCTGCTCCAAACGATGCTGCAGCGGGGTGTCCGCTTCTTCGGTGCTTTGGATTAAATCAGCGATTTTGCCCATCTCCGTCGCCATGCCGGTCCGGATGACAACCGCTTTCCCGGTGCCCCGCGTCACCATCGTGCCCATGAAGCCAAGATTGCGCTGGTCGCCCAGCGGCACGTCCGTCTGAGTCAGTACCGCTGTGTTTTTGTTAACCGGCACCGATTCACCGGTCAAGGCCGATTCCTCCACGTACAGACTGCTGGCCTCCAGCCAGCGCACATCCGCCGGAATCCGATCGCCGCTTTCCAGAAACAGCAAATCCCCGGGAACGAGATCACTTGCGGCAATTTGCTCCACAGTCCCGCTGCGCATGACCTTGGCCGTCGGTGCCGACAGCTCGCGCAGAGCCCGCAAGGAGCGCTCCGCGCGAAACTCCTGGATGAATCCGAGAATGCCGTTCATGATAATGATGGCGACAATCGTGATGGCATCCAGATATTCTCCCAGCAGTCCTGAAATAAGCGTTGCCGCCACCAGCACCAGTACCATGAAATCTTGAAATTGACCCAAAAACAACCTCAGCGGAGAAATCCTTTTCTTTTCGGCAAGCATATTCGGGCCGTACTGCTGCAGCCGACGCTGTGCTTCATCGGATGCAAGCCCCTCCGCTGCAGTGGAAACCAACGTTCCCAGCGTCTCGTCTTCACTTAACTGGTACCACGGATTTTGACTCATAAGCTTGGATCGCCCTCCTACCGACAGCCCCCCTTGCATAATCCGCAGGGGACAGCCTGGTTGTTGTCTAGGGTAAATGTATTCGGGACAATTCCGTTATATTCGAACAAGCTCTTAAGTTTTCGTTCGAAATATGGCATCATAGGGGAAGGCTATAAACAGAATGGAGTGTACCTCATGTCTTTAGACGGTTTTGTATGCCGCGCCATCGTTCAAGAGCTGCAGCCCTTTGTCGGCGGCAGAATGAATAAAATTCACCAGCCCACCGGCCATGATGTGCTGATCCAGCTTCGAAGCCAGGGAACCTCAGGACGCCTGCTCCTGTCGGCGAGCCCTACCTATCCTCGCGTTCACTTCACAGAGGCCGCATTCGTGAATCCGCCGGAGGCGCCGATGTTTTGCATGCTGCTGCGCAAACATTGCGAAGGCGGGGTCATCGAGTCCATTACGCAGGTCGGCCTGGAGCGGATCATACATATTGATGTGCGCCAATACGATGAGCTGGGAGATCTCAGCTTCAAGCGTATTGTCATTGAACTGATGGGCCGCCACAGCAACATTATTTTGATGGATCCCCAAACAGGGACCATACTGGACGGAATTCATCATGTCACGCCGGCGATTAGCTCTTACCGGATTGTCATGCCGGGAGTGCAATATGTGAGCCCGCCTGATCAAGGAAAGCTGGACCCTCTTCTGGTCAGCCAAAGCGATTTTAACGGCGCCTTGCAGCTGCCTACCGATGAGCAGCGCTCTATGGAAGCGGCCGATGCAGCGCTGTACGGCGGCATGATGGAAGAACAGTCCAACGCCTCGGCACGCCCGGTTCATCAGCTGCTTGTAAGCCGCTTCAACGGGATGAGTCCGCTGGTGGCGCGCGAAATCGTCTTCCGGGCGACAGGAAATCCGGAGGCGCGGAGCAATGAGCTGGAGGCCGGGAAGCTGTGGAGCGCCTTGGAGAGCGTAACCGGCCGCATCCGCCAGCATGACTACGTCCCGGAGGTCATCATCCCGGAAGCAGGGACGGCTGCCGGCTCCTCTGGGCGATCGGTGCTTCAGCAGACAGGCAAAACGATTTTCTCCGTCGTCGGACTGACGCACGCCTATCCGGACAGCACGAAGCGTCCTGCCGAACGCCGAAACTTTGAGCGGGCCAGCGATATGCTGGAGTATTTCTATGCGGAGAAAGCCCAGCGGGACACCGTCCGGCAGCGCGCGCTGGATTTGACCCGCTTCCTTCAAAACGAGAAAAACAAAAATATCAAGAAGCTGGAAAAGCTGCAGGCTTCAGCTGAGGAAGCGCAGGAAGCGGATAAATACCGGATTACCGGCGAGCTTCTGACCGCCTCGCTGCATCTGTTCAAGCGCGGAGACAAGCAAGTCGAGGTCATAAACTATTATGACGAGGATCAGCCGCTCATTTCTATTGAGCTGGACCCGCAGCAGACGCCTTCGGAGAACGCCCAGCGGTACTTCAAGCGCTATTCCAAGTTCAAGAACAGCTTGGCCGCTATCGCCGAGCAGACCCAAATTTCACAGGACGAGATTGCCTACTTCGACACCCTCCTTCAGCAGCTGGAGCAGGCCGAGCTGAGAGATCTGCAGGAAATCCGTGAAGAGCTTATTGATCAAGGATATTTGCGCGACCGGAAAAAACAGGTCCGAAAAAAGAAAAAAAATGATAAGCCGTCCATCACCTGCTATACCAGCAGCGAAGGTATTCCCATTTATGTCGGCAAAAACAATTTGCAAAACGAATATGTTTCGCAGCGGCTCGGCCAGCCGTCGGACACCTGGCTGCACACGAAGGACATCCCCGGCTCTCACGTTTTGATTCGGGCTCATGAATTCGGCGAAACGACGCTTCACGAAGCCGCTATGCTGGCCGCCTACTTCAGTCAGGCCCGCGAGTCCGGCAACGTTCCGGTGGATTATACCTTCATCCGCCACGTGCGCAAACCGAGCGGCGCCAAGCCTGGCTTCGTCATTTACGATCACCAGAAAACGCTGTTCGTCACCGCGGACGAACAGCGTATTAAAGCACTCCCCTGCAATGTCAAATAAGAAATAAAATAAGGCAGAGATCGGATAAAATGTCCGGTCTCTGCCTGTATGATGACTAGTGGAAGGATGAAAATTACGATTATGCAGCCCGCCTGCTACAGCCAGCCCTTTTGCTTCATCAACTGGAGCAAATAGGGCTTTAATTGCGACTCCAGCTCCTTCCGCTCCAGGGCAAACTCTATCGTTGCCTCAATATAGCCCAGCTTATCCCCGACATCATAGCGCTGTCCGTTCAACGGATAAGCTCGCATCTGATGGCGGTCATTCAGCACACGGAGAGCGTCTGTAAGCTGAACCTCTCCACCCCGGCCCGGCTGGCATGTATCCAGAATATCGAAAATTTCCGGCTCAATGATATACCGCCCAATGACCGCCATATTGGATGGCGCAGCCGCCCGATCCGGCTTTTCCACAAGATCGGCAATGGCGGGGTATGCCTCCGGCTGGCCCGCTGTTTCCGCTGCAGGGGAGATAATCCCGTATTTATGCACGTCCTCCCACGGGACCTGCTGCACCGCGATAACCGAGGTCTGGTATTGATCGTAGACATCGATCATTTGGCGCAGGCACGGCGGCTCGGCCCGGATAATATCGTCGCCCAATAGCACGGCAAAGGGCTCGTTGCCGATAAACTTGCGGGCGCAGAGCACCGCATGGCCCAGTCCGAGCGGCTCTTTCTGCCGGATGTAATGAATATCAACCATGTTCGAAATATTTTGGACCAGCTCCAGCAGCCCCGTGCTGCCCTTCGATTCGAGCAGTGACTCCAGTTCAACCGACTTGTCGAAATGGTCCTCAATCGCCCGTTTATTGCGCCCCGTGACGATAATAATGTCCTCAATCCCGGAAGAAATCGCTTCTTCAACGATATATTGAATCGCCGGCGTGTCCACGATAGGCAGCATTTCTTTTGGCTGCGCCTTCGTCGCCGGCAAAAAACGGGTTCCCAGTCCCGCCGCCGGAATGATCGCTTTACGAATCCGCATGCTTCGCTCCGCCTCTCCACTGTTTTGCCCGCTGCTCCAAAGCCGGCAGGATGTCCATCGGCACGGAACAAGTCCCGATCGGCGCATGGAACACGATCCCCGCCCGTTCCCCGTGATAGTCCGAGCCTGCGGTGACCAGCAGCTGATGACGCTTTGCCATCTCCAGGTAGCGGGCCGCATCCTCCTCCGTATGATCGGAGTGATAAACCTCGATTCCGTCGAGCTGCGCTCCTTCAACCAGACTCTGGACGATATCGTCTCGCCCGTAAATGCCCGGATGCGCCAGTACCGCTGCCCCTCCGGCCTCATGTATCCACGCGACGGCCTCCGCCGGATGAATTCTCGGCGGGTTCACATAGGCGGCCGATCCGGTGGCCAAATAGTTGTCGAACGCCTCCTGCAGCGTAGCGACATACCCTTTTTTCATCAGCAAATCAGCAATGTGCGGCCGGCCAATCGTTTCGCCTTCACGCAGCGGACGGGGGAGATTATGAATCACCTCTTCCATCGTAACCGCGAGGCCCAGCTCGCGAAGCCGCCCCAAAATCATCTCGTTTCGCTTATCCCTCGTATCCCGAAGTGAAGCCAGGCGCTGTAAAAACAGCTCATTGCGGTAATCGGCAAAATATCCGAGCACATGAATGTCTACGCCGCCGGCGACGGTGCTGATTTCAACGCCGGGCACAACCGTCAACCCGATCCGCGCCCCTTCCTCAAGCGCTTCCTCAATTCCTGCGACCGTATCGTGATCCGTAATGGCCACAGCGCCGAGTCCCGCCGATTTGGCCAACTGAACATTAACCTCCGGCGCATTCGTACCGTCCGAAGCAACGGTGTGGGTATGCAAATCTACCTGCAAGCTGCTCATCGTATCGCTCCCTCGCTCTCCCCGGGAGGCCAAAAAGCCCCCCATCGTATTCTAACTGCACATGATGTCCGCAGCATCGCCGCCTTACAGCCATTGACTCAAATCCCGCTCCCGCAAAAAGGCCAAAAACGTGACAGCCGAAATCGGCAGCATCGTTGCATTCAAATGAATCGCATAAAAGCTGCGGGTGAAGGACACGCCTTTGATATTCACCGCATGCAGCAAGCCGAGCGCCAGCTCATGCTTGACAGAGGAAGCGGACAAGATCGATAACCCGAGGCCCGCTTCGACAGCCGACTTGATCGCCCCCGTGCTGCCCAGCTCCATTACAATGTTCAGCCCTTGCCCGTTGTACCCTTTGCGATCCAGCTCCTCCTCCATCACCTGCCGTGTGCCAGAGCCCTGCTCCCGGAGAATAAACGGGTACTCCATCGCGGCTTCTACCGTAATCACATCCAGCTCCAGGAGCGGATGACCGGCCGGCACAATGAGCTTGAGCTCGTCGCTAAGCACAGGCTCGATATGCATGTCCGGATGCTGAATTTGCGCTTCCACCAGACCGAAATCAAGCTGATGGTTCAATATTTCCTCCAAAATTTGGGTCGTGTTCATGACCTTCATGCTAACTGCAATGTGAGGATACTCCTTGTTAAAGGGGCTTAGAAGACGCGGCAGTATGTATTCTCCAATCGTCAGGCTCGCGCCAAGCTGCAGCCGCCCCTTCAGCATATGCGTAAACTTCGCCATGGCGGCGTCGGCTTCTTTTATCAGCTCAATGCTGCGGCGTGCGTAAGGGATCAGGGTCCGGCCCGCTTCCGTAATTTCGATTTTTTTGGTCGTTCGCTGAAACAGCTTCGTGCCAAAGGATTCCTCAAGCGCCTGCACCTGCATCGTGACAGCCGGTTGGGTCATATGTAAAGCTTGCGCGGCAAGGGAAAAGCTCCCTTTCTCGGCCACCGTATGGAAAATGTGAAGTTGGTGAAAATTCATGGTCCTCGCACCCAGCCTTTCTATGCCCCCCATTATACCAGAAAAATGCAAAAAAGCATGTACGATTCCCGTTACATGCTGCAGCACCCGCTTTCGCCGGCTTGTCCATCTTCCTGTTAAAGCCGGTTCAGACCGGTACAGACCAGGACAACGTCCGGGGCTAGCGGCGTTTACGGCTGTTTTTAATCAGCGTCATTCTCCGCGAATGGCGCAGCCAGGAGTAATACGATTTCAAATCGCGCAGTTCAATCGTCTCGGACATCCGGCCCAGGAAGGTCACAATAATCATTTTGTGCAGCGGATTGCCCGCAATATCGGTTTCATTCTCCAGTACGGTGAATTCAGCCACCATCACCAAATCATCGTCAATGAGGTACACGTCCTGCTCATTGCGGTAATACGGCTTAATGTGGTTCTTTTTTAATTTGTCCCATAGGAAATCACAGATATCCTCATATCCGGTCTTCTCGTTCTCCACCCGGTCTGACCAGCGCATACGGGCATGGTTTGTGATTATAATATCGGCGACCTTCTTATCTCCCAGCACGATATGAAACGGCTCATATGTGCTCCACCGGTCCATCATTTTATCTCTCATCTCTCTCCAACCTCTCTCTCTTTCGTGAACACAGCACCCTACTGTCCAGAGACGTCGTTAAATGTATTTTACATGATTTCTAAATAATTTCCAATTGCTATCAGCTAAACGGCCGTACTGTTCTTTTTTAAATCACGGGAGAACCGGAAAAAGGCGGCCCATGCTGCTAATCAGCATCGAGAGTCCGCCTGCGCCTTGAAGGACAAGCCCCCATTCTCACCTGCCTCGGCAGTTGTGATAATGGGGGCTTGTCTTCATTGCGACGCCTATCTGCAGCGGCTCTGTGTCCCGGCAGCCTATAGATTAGAATAAAAACGGGTCTTATCGACCATTTCGGAGTTATATTCCGTAGGGATTTCACTCCGCAGAGAGCGTTCGATTTTTTTGACATAAGACTGCTTTTGCAGCTGCCGGATCGCTTCATCAGCACGCTCGCTATTCATGTATACAACGACATAATGCATTTTTTTGGAGACATAATGAATATTGCCGAAGCGTTCCAGATTCCTTGCAAACTTGTTATCGCTCAGCCAGACGATGAGGCCGGTCCTTTCTTGCATCATGGATAAACCCCTCACTTTCTCTTATCATTCCGAAAAAAAATGACGGCGCTTTCCGTCATGGGAAGCTTCGTGAATTTCATTTGCAGTTGTGCTAAAATGACCCTCAGGGCAAGTCAGCGCCCTCGATAAACCGGAAGGAGTGACACGACCCGATGACAACCGGCGTGATTGCTGTGAATGTAACCCGAGGACCGCTTGTCGAAAGCATTCATTACGGCCATGCAGCCGTTGTTGATACAAGCGGGCGTTTGCTGTTTGCTGCAGGAAGTCCCGCAACGGTTATATTTGCACGCTCGGCCGCCAAGCCCCTGCAGGCGTTGCCGGTCGTTGAGGCGGGCGTCGCAGAGCGCTTCGGCCTGCACCCTGAGCATGTCGCCATGCTTTGCGCATCCCACAGCGGGGAGCCGCTTCATGTCAAGCTCGTCAGCGAGATGCTGAGTCTTATCCACGCCAGCGCGGAGCAGCTGACATGCGGGGCTCATGAGCCTTACGATGCCGATGCCGCGGCCAACCTGCGTGCAGCGGGAGACAAGCCCACCCCTGTACATAACAATTGCTCCGGCAAGCACACAGGCATGCTGGCCCTGGCCGCAGCGAAGGGCTGGGACAGGGAAGGCTACGCAAAGCCGGAGCATCCTGTACAGCAGGCTATGCTTGAAGCCGTCAGTGCCATGTGCGGGCTTCGGCCTGCCGAGGTACCGCTGGGTACAGACGGCTGCGGAGTACCCGTATTTGCGGTGCCTTTGTCCCGGCTTGCTGCGGCCTACGCCCGGCTCGGGGCTCCGGAAGCAGCCGGATTACCCCCTGCGCGCATCGCAGCCTGCCGGCAAATCACAGCCGCATGGACCGCGCATCCAGAGTGCGTAGCCGGCAGCAATCGTTTTGATACCCGGCTGGCGGAGGTCACCGGAGGCCGTCTGCTCGGCAAAATGGGAGCGGAAGGCGTCTTTGCGGTAACCTATCCTAGTCAGGGCCTGGGCGCCGCTGTCAAGATGGAAGACGGCGCGATGAGGGCCCTGTACCCGGCGGTAGCCGAATTGTTAGGCCAGCTGCAGTGGCTGAGCCCCGCAGAGCTTGAAGCCCTTGAGCCGTTCCGCCGGCCGCCGGTTACGAATTGGCGCGGGGATATCGTCGGCAGCATAGAACCGGCGGTCCGTCTGGAGGCATTCTCCCCTATGTAAATGCAACAGTTCGCTTCGGCAGCCTGACCTCCGGTTATCGGGCGAGCTTCATGCATCCGTTTGCAAGCTATAGCCAAAACAGCCGGGCGGCGCGCAGTGCAGCAGCACATGCGAGCCGCCCGGCTCTTTGTTGAGCGCTTAACCGCAGCTGCAGCTGCCGCCTGAGCCGCAGCCGCTTTTCGTAGGCAGTGGATTGTTGCTCGGCACCTTGATTGTATCGGAGACCGAATACGCGACGGTCCGGGATATTTCGAGCAGCAGCTCGTCAAGCACCGTTTCCGCCTGCTTGAAGCGGCGGACCTCCTCAAGCTCCTCTAACCGGGCTTCGGCCGCTTGAGCTTCTTCGAGCGCTTTATGATAATTGGGATGATAATGCCCGAAACGCTGGCATTCATCAAACAAATCCTTTTTGCGGTTCAGTTCTGCCGCACGGCGTAAAGCTTCTTGACTGTGCTCCACCTCATGCTTCCAAAACAAATAATCCGCCACTTCCGCTGAACAATTAATCATCTCGGCAATTTCCATGCCAAGGCTAAGCAGCTGGGTCATGTCGAGCGGCGGGGATTGCTGTTGTGCAGCGATCATAACATCAGCTCCCGATTCATAATGTTGTCACATCTTATTAATATCATTTATACCCGGTAAAATCAATCGCATTTGTTCCCAGTGTTCCGGAGAGAGGCGTTTTTGCCCCCCTTGCGGCCCTAGCTCCACCCCCTCCACAAACCATCCGTCCGCTTCTCCGGGGACAAGCTCAAGGGGAATAAAACGCTTCAGACTGGAGCCGATCTGCAGCTCCACGGGTACCTGCCACTCCAAAGCCCGGTGCAGCATTTGCCTGCGGGTCGAAGCATGATAATTGCGCGGCTCCTGCAGCCATGTGGACGGGATATCGCCAAGCTCCGGATACAGAAGCGTCCGCCAGCTGCTTCTTCTCGGCTCCAGCATAAAAAGCTCTCCCCAATCCCGCCCGGGAAGCAGGCCTTCAGCCGCCAAGCTTTGTTGTACGGGGGCTTCACGGGGCTCTTGCCGTTCACTCGTCTGACGATTCAGCAGTTTACGCCCAGACATGTGATGGTGGCGGTTCATCCCGCCCGCTCGGCCGGATGGCGTCAAGGGTGCGCCAAGGCCTGCTTGGGCCAGCCAAGCCCGGCAGCTTGCTTCAGCCTCCAGGGGTATAGCAAAAATCGTATCCCCGAGCCGCTCGCAGGCTTCCTTCTCTTCGTAGCTGCCGTCGAACCAATCTGCCGTTTCGGCATCGGCAAACCGGATGAATACGGCGCGTGTTAGCCGGACCCGGCTGAATTCAGCCGTCCAGGACCGGATTGCAGCAGCTACCGGCTCCGGCACACGCTGCTGCGAATGCCGGTCCAGCATGCCGATAATATGCTCTGTATCCCGGCCAGATTCGCAGGCCTGCTGAACAGACTCCCGACTGAGCCGGTATATGCTTACGGTATCGTGGCGGATCAGCTCGGCCGCAGAGGCAAGCTTCCAGCGGATCGCCATCGGACAATCGGGCGGAACGAGGACTGTAAAATCAGGAAGCACCAGCCAGCCGGCTCCCGCTTCGGTGCTGCTGTCTGCAGCTTCCGCTTCAAGCAAAGGCAGAAGCCTCCTTAGTCTAATCGGCCCCTTACCGCCGTCGCTAAGCTCAAACCAGCCACAGGCGGCGCACGGCCTCAGCCAGCCATCGATCAGCTGTTCCACCCATCGCTGCGCCCGAATATCCTCTGCGGCAAAGCAGCCCGTCTGCTCGATGCTGTGAACGATGTCGTCCAATACCGTCCATTCCCCCAGAGCCAGGCACTCCATCCGCAGAGCAGCCTGCTGGGCGAAAGGCAATACCGGCCAATAAACCCGGCACCACAGCTCATACAGCCGCCGCTGCCGCGATAGTTCGTCTGCCGATAGCCAGACCTCCAGCAAGGCCTCCTTCACCTGATAGGCTTCCTTGCTTGAAGCCATAATGCCGAGTCTCAAGCCCATATCCAGCAGGACAGCCAGAGAAAGAGACATCTGCTGGGGTCGGAGTCCCGCCGGAACAAGCCCTTCCCATGTCGAATCCGTCCCAGGCAGCAGATGCTCCAGACGCCGGAGATGCTTTTGAACAATCGCACCGTCCTTTTTTCGTTCCAGCGGCTGAGCTGAGGCATAAAAAAACAAATCAAACAGCGCCAGACCGAGAGAAATGCCGCCGCTTACAGCAGCTTCACTTACACCAGCTTCTCTTAGACTAGCTTGGCCCTCTTCTTCGGGACTCGACCGACCGCCACGCAGTGCCGCAACGCGCGCTTGGGATTCGCAAGCTTCTCCGTTCTTCTCGCGATGCCCCCCGCCTCGTCCCGCATCCAGAGCAAGCTCCGCTCCATACTGAGCCAGCATCCGCAGCACCGGCAGCGGCAGCACACATAAACGCTCGCCCCACAGCTTGTGCCGCAGCTCGATGAGCTCCGCCCGGTATAATCCCAACAGAGCAAGCCGTACCTCTGTCCCCGTAATCTCTGTTTGGAGCCGCCCAATCAGCTCTTTCTCCGTGACGGGCGTTGCCCCAAAAAGCAGGGCAAGCCGCTGCAATACCAGCTTTTCCAGCCCGGACAGTTTCCGAAAGCTGTGCTCGAAGGAGACTGCCGCCCCCGCTTCTCCTGCCATCCCGCCCGTTTCCTGCATCATTTCAATCCGCCCCTGTCTCTTGCTTCGTTTTATTTAGTATGAGTGGACCGATCCCCTTTTAAACCATTGATCCACAATCTTCCTTTACAACTTCGGCAAGGTCTCGTATGATGAGGGGCGAGGTGGGAGAACGAAATGAAAAAACTGGTAACCTGGCTGCTTCTGATTACAATCGTGATGTTCGCCGCAGGCTGTTCCGGCAGCAGCAGCAAAGAGGAGGATTCCAACCGCGATTCCGTCGTTATCGAACGGGTTATAGACGGGGACACGGTCGAAATCAAATGGCAGGGGAAAAAGAAATCCGTGCGCCTCATCGGCATTGATACCCCGGAGACGAAAAAAGCGAATACCCCGGTCATGTTCTACGGGCCCGAGGCTTCGGAATTTACCAAGCAGCAGTTGGAGAAAAAAAAGGTGGAGCTGGAGTGGGATGTGGAGCAGTACGACAAATACGACCGTCTGCTCGCTTACGTCTGGCTCGACGGGGAGCTGTTCAACAGCACGCTGGTGAAGGAGGGCTATGCCCGGATTTCAACCTTTCCGCCCAATGTCAAATATGCCGATCGGTTCAAAAAAGACCAGGAAGAAGCCCGCAAGCAGGAGAAGGGCATCTGGAAGGATTACGCCGCCGCTTTCGGCAAAAGCAAATAAAAAGCAAAGACACCCCCAGCCGTGGCCCGAGCCGCGCTCGAAGGGTGTCTTTGCTTGCGATCTTATTTTTTGGTGCCAGCCAACTGATTTTGCTCGGAAATTTTACTGAGCGCCTCTCCGGCTTCATCCTCAAACTTTTGACGCACGGCCAAATCGCCGATGGAAACAACACCGACCAGTTCCCCGTTTTCTACAACAGGCAGTCGGCGAACCTGCTCGCCGGCCATTTTCCGGGCCGCTTCGTCCACCGTATCCTCCGGGCTAATCGTATCGATGCTTTTGGACATGACTTCCTCCACCGATGTGGAGCCGGAATGCTTCTCGGCATAGCCGCGAACAACCAAATCACGGTCGGTCACGACCCCAATCAGCTTCTTGCCTTCCACCACCGGAATGAAGCCCGTATCAAGCTGCTTCATCTTCACCGCGATTTCATAAATGTTATCCTTGCGAGTAACGGTTGTAACCTCATCCGTCATAATTTCTCTGATTTTTCTGCTGTCCATGAAATATCCCTCCTTCAGACATTAGATTGTCCTGAATCGGGAAAACCAATGCGCAGCTTCTGTATGACTTTAAAAATCATAACGAACCCACCGTGACCGCCGTAAATTGGACTACTGCCTGGATTAGCCGCTCATCCGATCGAGCGCCATGGACAGCAGCAGCTTCGCGGCCTGGAGCATCGACGCTTCGTCAATATCAAAGCGGGGATGATGATGAGGATGCACAATACCACCCTCCGCCTTACCCGCGCCCACAAACATGAAGCATCCCGGAACACGCTGCAAGTAATAGGAGAAATCCTCACCGGCCATAAGCCTCGGGGCAAGCTTGACCTGCTCCGGCTCAAACAGCTTCGCTCCTACCCGGAAAAACCGCTCCGCCTCTCCTGCATCGTTGACTACAGGCGGGTAGCCTTCCTTAAAGTCGTAATGATAGGAAGCCCCGTGCATGATACAGGCAGCCGATACGGTATCCTCAATACGCTGTTTAATGCTGTTCCGGACCATTTCGCTAAACGTACGCACCGTTCCGGTCAGATTGCACGTTTCCGCAATCACGTTAAAGCTCGTCCCGGCGTGGAAGGAACCGATTGAAAGCACACTCGGCTCAAGGGGATCAATATTCCGGCTGACAATCGTTTGAAGCTGGGTTACGACCGAAGCCCCAATCATAATACTGTCTACCGCCTGATGCGGCAGTCCGCCGTGGCCGCCCCGTCCCGTTATCTCCACAAAAAACTCATCCGCCGAGGCCATAATCGGACCGGGAGCACAGTAGACCGACCCGCTAGGAAACGGAGTCCACAAATGAACGCCATAAATGGCATCCACCCCGTCCAGCACACCCCCGGCAATCATGGCCGCGGCACCGCCCGGGCTCATCTCTTCGGCCGGCTGAAACAAGAACACAAGCGTCCCCGGCAGCGACTGCTTCTGCTCACTCATTACCCGGGCGATGCCCAGCAGCGCTGCCGTATGGGCGTCATGCCCGCAGGCGTGCATGACGCCGGGGACCGTTGAGGCGTATTCACAGGCTTTTTCATCCTGAATGGGAAGCGCGTCAATATCCGCCCGGAGTGCAACCGTTACACCGTCGCCTTCGGCCCGGCCTGCTCCGCGCAGTACGCCGACTACGCCGTGTCCGCCGACCTTCCGGCGCACCTCAAGTCCCCAGCCTTCCAGCAGGTCCGCAATAAATGCAGAGGTGTTCTCTTCCTGGAACGATAATTCCGGATGCCTGTGAAGATGTCTGCGCCATTCCACCATTTGACCGAACGCTTCCGATAATTTGGTTTGGAGCTGTTCCATTGTAGAGACCCCCTTGACATGTTGTAATTTTCGCAAGGCCGTCTTATTCATTCACGCCGCGCGCTTGCACAAGTTCAGGAAACATACTATCATAATTAAAGGCATCAATAAAGACAAAAGCATTCACTTTGGGAGGAATTCACGAATTATGATCATCGAACAATCCGAAGTAAAAGGTCTTACCACGGATTTGTACCATTTGGACAAAGCGGCGGACAGCATCGGCTTCGTACGCTGGCAATGGGAGTACAACCGTGCCACTTACGATTACAAAATCGTACATAACAGCCAGGAATTTTATCTGCGCGTCAATACCCGTGTAACAGAGGGCAAAATGGAATCGCCGGATACCCTTCTCGTGCTGGAAGATGCATATATCGGTGTAACAACCTTCCCGCATGGCCTGGATTACAATTCCCCGATCCCGGACCCTGTGCTGCAGGCATCCAAACAAAAGCTCACTGAGCTTAAAAAGAAGCTGAGCGCATAAGCGGGATATGAGCCGAGGCAGAGGAACGCCGGATTTCCTGTTGTTGTTTCTCACCTTTTTGTTGGTCGGCTTTGGCATCATTATGGTGTTCAGCGCCAGCTCCATGATGGCCGTATCCAACCCGAAATTTCTGAACGATGCGCTGTACTTTACGAAAAAGCAAGTGCTGTTTGCCGGTCTCGGCACCGTTGGGATGCTGGCGCTGATGAACATCCCTTTTCAGAGGCTGAAGCGCTTCTTTATTCCGTACTTTGCTGTGGTCGTCGTTCTGTTGTTCACTGTACTGTTCATCGCTGAAGAGACCAAAGGGGCCAAGAGCTGGCTTCCCATCTTCGGCTCGTTCCAAATCCAACCGACAGAATTCGCCAAGCTGGCGGTTATTTTATATTTGTCTTCCTTGATTCAGAAAAAGGGCGAGCGGTTTCGGGATTTTCAAAAAGGCCTGCTTCCGGTGCTTATTATTCTCGGCTTCGTATGCGGCCTCATTATGCTTCAGCCCGATTTCGGCTCCTGCATGATTCTGCTCAGCTGCGCGCTGATTGTCATTATTGCCGGCGGCGCCGATTTGAAGCAGCTGTTTGTAACCGGCGGCATTCTAGGCGGAATTTCCGGTTTATTCTCGACCCTATACCTGCTCACGAGCGAAGACGGCCCCGGCTATCGGGTAGCCCGGCTCACCTCGTACCTGAACCCGTGGGAAGATCGGTTGGGCGATGGCTATCAGCTTATCCAGTCGCTGTATGCCCTTGGACATGGCGGCTTCACAGGGACGGGCATCGGCCAAAGCATCCAGAAGCTGCACTACTTGCCCGAGCCGCACAACGATTTTATATTTGCGATTATCGGGGAAGAGCTTGGGTTTCTCGGCAGCTTTTTATTTTTAACCGTGTACCTGTTGTTTATATGGCGGGGCTTCATCGTTGCCCTGCGTAGTCCGGACATTCAGGGAACCCTGATTGGCATCGGAATTATGGGACTTGTAGCCGTGCAGGCATTGATAAACATCGGAGGCGTAACCGGAACGATTCCGATTACCGGTGTTACACTGCCGTTCATCAGTTACGGGGGCTCGTCCCTGCTGGTGATGATGGCTTCCATGGGGATTCTGCTTTCCATTTCCCGCGAAGCAACGCGAGAATCGGCAAGCGAAAAAAAGAAGAGAGCGTAATCAAGACGGTTTTCACTCCCGGGATTACGTTCTCTTTTTTCATGCGCTACCAGCACTACACCTTAGTCCAACTAAAAAAAGCATCTAATCCCCTCGGGACGGCTGTGCAGCCGTCCTTCGCGAAGGGACATCAGATGCTCCGCCAGTGACGATTCTTTGCTGGACGCTTAGAGCCATGGAATTGATTAAGCCCGCTCAAACTGCGCCCGGAGCTTATTTAATGCGCGGATACTCTTTTTCTTCGACCACTTCTTCTTCCTTAAAAGCGACGCCCTCGACCTTGACATTGACTTCAACAACTGAAAGACCGGTCATATTCTCGACGGCTTCCCGTACATTTTCCTGCAAATCGCGACAAACATCCTGAATTTGGGAGCCATAGTTGACGATGACCCGCAAATCAATCGCCGCCTCCACCTGGCCTACTTCGACGGAAACTCCCTTTTGGACATTCTTACCGCTAAGCCGTTTCGCCAATCCTTCGGAAATGCCTCCCGACATACCGGAAATGCCTGGTGTTTCAAGGGCTGCCAAGCCGGCAATGGTTGCCACTACATCATCAGAAATACGAATGTTGCCTGTTTGTTCTTGTTCCGTCATTGTACTCACCCTTTCGTCGGTTATCACTTCTATTTTAAATCAGATTGGTCCCGCAGGCAACATTTGGTGAATTTCATTTTGTTTTTCGACTATTTTCGGGTATAGTAAGGAGGTGATTTTGGAAGGCAATGATTGTCATATTTCACGGGGTGATCGTCGCAATGAAACGAAAATTGTTCTATGGGCTGCTTCTTGGTTTTTTTGTCATTAGCGGCATAGCCCATTATTCACATTGGGATGGAACAGTACAGCTGATTTTAGCGTCCCTGGCCGTCGTGTTTGCGGCGGCTTTTATGGGCAAAGCGACGGAGAGTGTCGCGCACTATGCGGGTGAACGGCTTGGCGGCTTCCTGAATGCCACCTTCGGTAACGCCGTCGAGCTCATCATCGCCATTTTCCTCATTCGGGAAGGCCCGTCAATGCACGAGCTGGTCAAAGCCAGCATCACCGGCTCGATTATCGGGAACCTGCTGCTGGTCCTCGGGCTCAGCGTCCTTCTAGGCGGCCTGAAGTACAAGGTCCAGAGCTACAATGCGATGCTAGCCGGCTCCAGCGCCTCCTTGATGCTGCTGGCCGTTATTGCTCTTTTTATTCCGGCGGTGTTCAAAAGCAGCCTTGTCCGTTGGGAAAATGAGCTTTTCAGCCTGCTGGTGGCGGGCATCCTCATTTTGGCCTATATTTTGTGGCTCATCTTCTCCATGGTAACCCATAAGGATGAGCTTGCTGATGAAGCCGTCGAGCACGCTGAACCGATGTGGTCCAAGGGCAAGTCCGTCCTGTTCCTCATCCTGGCCACTGTCATGGTCGCCTTTATCAGCGAATGGCTGGTCGGCTCCGTAGAGCCGTTTAGTCAGCGCTTCGGACTATCCGAGCTGTTCGTCGGAGCATTCCTGATTGCCATTATCGGCAACGCCGCCGAGCACAGCGCGGCCATCTTCATGGCGATGAAAAACAAAATCGGCGCCGCCGTTGAAATTGCTGTCGGCAGCAGCCTGCAGGTGGCCTTGTTTGTGGCGCCGGTGCTTATTTTTGTAAGCTGGCTGTACGGCAGCCCGATGGATATGGTGTTCTCGACCTATGAGCTTGTGGCCATCGGCACCAGCGTGTTTATCGCCGCTTCCATCTCACGTGACGGCCGGACCAACTGGTATGAAGGCGTCCTGCTGCTGGTCGTCTATGTCATTCTTGGAATCGCGTTTTTCCTCGTCTAACTTCATCGTGTGCGCATACAAAAAAGCAGCTCCGGGCGGGCTGCTTTTTGTTAGGATTGTTGTTCTTTTTTATAGTTAAGCGCTTCGTACAATTTGGCCAAATTGCGTTCCAATGCAGCCAAAATCGCTTTGCCGTCCGACTCCACGATAAGCCCGGCCCGCACCGCAAAATCAATTTCCCGTGACAAACCGTACATTTGTGTATCCAATACTTCTTCGTACAACGGACAGCGGCGATTGGTCAGTGTGTCCATTTGTACTTCAATCAGTTTGGCAATTTTATTCGCATCTTCCTGCAGAAGATTATACGCTTTGGCGGCAAGATCCACCGACAATTCCGATGATGACATCCCATTTCCCCCTGTCCTACTTGCTCTTCCGTGCTCTTATCCTAAGTTTAGACGAAAACGGGACAATACACAAGAGAATGCTGCAGTTCAAAATAAAAAGAACATTTTCCATCTATACAACGGAAAATGCTCCTGTCGCTTACATGTATGGCAATCGGATTAGTCTTCAATGACGTTAATCGCCAGGTTGTGCTTTGCAAAAACTTCGCTCATCGCGGCTTTTGCCTCATTCGCATCCGGACCATGCACGTGCAAATCGTATTTGCCCGTATCCAGCAGCGTCGTGAACAAGCCCAGGATGCTTTTGACATCAATAAATTTGTTATCGTACTGAAGCACGATCGATGAACGGAACTTATTGGCCGTTTTGGAAATTTCCACAACAGCTGCATTACTTGTATTCGTCATAAGGAAATCCTCCTGTCAATTATCAGTGTCAATTATAAAAGCCAAGCTTCTTGTTTCCTATGATACATTGGAACCGCTCACAGCGCAAGCAAATGTTTCCTTGCACCCACCTCCGCCGTCCGCCGTTTTGAGGATGCCATTTTCAGGAATAAGGGAATACAGATTCCAGGTTCAGGCATGTTCGCTTCCGCTCTTAGCGTCCCCCGTCCGGGGCGGAAAATTTCATGCTGCGTGAAGCAAAAACGATTAGGATTTGTGCGGGGAATTGTCTATAATAACCATAGCACAGGTGAATAACTAATCATAACAAAGGTGGGATTAGCGATGTTAGATCCAAGATTAGAACGCCTCGCGGATGTTCTGGTCAATTATTCAACCACAGTCCAGCCCGGGGAGAATGTGCTTGTCGAGGCTTTCGGGATTGACAACGCCCTGGTCCGGGCTCTCGTTCAAAAAATACATGCCGCCGGAGGCCATCCGTTCGTCAATGTTCGGGATCATCAAATTATCCGGGAGCTGCTGCTGGATGCGACAGAGGCGCAGATAAGAACCTGGGCTGAATTCGACGCCCGGCAGATGAGCATGATGCAGGCGTACATCGGTGTGCGCGGCGGGAATAACATCTATGAGCTATCCGATGTGCCTGATGCCAAGATGAAGCTTTACAATACCTTGTACAACCATCATGTCCACTCCAGCATCCGTGTAAAAAATACGAAATGGGTTGTCTTGCGCTACCCCTCGCCGTCCATGTCTCAGCTGGCCTCCATGAGCACCGATGCGTTCGAGAAGCTGTATTTCGATGTGTGCACCATGGATTATTCCAGAATGAACGCGAGCATGGACGCTCTCGTTCAGCTGATGAACAAGACGGATAGCGTGCGTTTGACCGGAAACGGCACCGACCTGACCTTCTCCATCAAGGACATTCCCGCCATCAAGTGCGCAGGGGAAATGAACATTCCGGACGGAGAAGTATTCTGCTCTCCCGTCAAACTATCGGTAAACGGGGTCATTGCCTATAACACTCCGAGCCCGTACAACGGCTTCGTGTTCGAAAACGTGAAGCTCCGGTTTGAAAACGGTAAAATTGTAGAGGCATCCGCCAACGATACCGAGCGGCTGAACCGCATTCTGGACACGGATGAAGGCGCACGCTATATCGGTGAATTCGCCGTCGGCGTCAATCCGTATATTCTGCATCCGATGAAGGATATCTTGTTTGATGAGAAAATTGCCGGCAGCATTCATTTCACTCCCGGCCAGGCTTACGAGCAGGCGGATAACGGCAACCGCTCCTCCATTCACTGGGATCTGGTGCTCATTCAACGGCCGGAGTACGGCGGCGGCGAGCTGTACTTTGACAACCGGCTGATCCGGAAGGACGGGCTGTTCGTCATCCCGGAGCTTGAGCCGTTAAATCCCGATCATTTAAAATCCTCCTAAGCAAAGCACCGCGCGCAGCTCTCGGCGCGCGGTGCTTTGCTGCACGACGGCGGTCAGTTGAACCACATGCGGCAATAACCTAAAAGAACCTTGTAAATTCCCTGTTGATTAGAACTGTAACAAGAACAAGGCGCGCTTCAACCGCTCCTCTTGCCGGTCACAGTCCGTACAGGGAACCTCAAGGTTCTTCGGCTTTAACGGAATTATTTCTTTACCGCCTGGCTGGACGGCAGCAAGCCGCCTGAAGCTTCCCGGAATTCATAGCTGTCTGTCGTTGTTTCTTCCCGGGGCGTGCCCGCTGTCTCATAACGGAGCGTGGATCGGGTCTCCAGCTTTTTGGGCAGGGATGTCGCGTTGTCTATCCAAATTCGGTGGAGCGTCTGTACGGATAAGGTACGCAGCATGTCCTGCAGCTCGGTCTGATAGTCCTGAGTGGCTGCCTGCAGTTCTTGCTTCATTGCATCCGCCTCCTTGTCGCTGAGACGGTGCATTTTGCGGAATGAGGCTACCCGCTCCTCCGGGGTTTGCTGCAGCGCGGCTGTCCGGCTGCTCCACTCGTTCTTGGATTCCTCCGGGGTTAGCTCCAGGTCCAGCACGGTAACACCTCCGCGGGACAGCTCTTTATTTTCGCGGACTCTGCCGGCGGATTGCTCAAACTGCTCCAGCTTTTGCATCGGGCTCCACGCTGCTCCCGGTTCAGAGGAACCGGCGGCGGCCGTCTGGGGAAGCCCGCTCGTTTGAATGAGCCGGTTATTTTGAACATAACCTTCGAATCCGACCTGATTCACATAGGTTGTGCCTTCAATTTTCAGCTCGGACTTTCCCTGAAACGCATACGCGCTCTTCCCTTTTATGCCTGAAATCGCCTGGCTCAGCGCCTGCTCGGGATTTGCTGTTCCCGTACCCGCTGTGCAAGCCGAACAAGCCGCCGCAACGCCAAGCACGGCCGACATGATTTTTACGGTTCGCCTGCCTGTTTTTTGATTGCCCATCGAAAAACAACCTCCTTCACGTTTAGCGTTTCCATGAAGAAGGTTGTTATTCTTGTTCCTCGTTTGATTATCCGAGCTGCACTTGATTGCGTCCGCCGTTTTTTGCTTCATACAGCGCCATGTCCGCTTTGTAAAACAGCGATTCCACCGTAACCCGTTCTTCTTCCCAGTTCCATTCCGAAACGCCGCAGGATACAGTTACCCTCGGACTCGTTTCTTCTTCCACCCGCGCCCGAATCCGTTCCGCAATCCGTAATGCCTGATTTTTGCTGATTTGCGGCAGGTATATCGCCAGTTCTTCTCCGCCCCACCGGGCCGCAATGTCCTGGCTTCGGATCGAGGAACGAATAATACCGCTCACTTGAATCAAGATTTTATCGCCGATTTGATGGCCATACGTATCATTCACCGTCTTGAACAGGTCAATATCGACCACGATGAGCGATCCGCAAAAATCCTTTTTCTGTAGAAGATTGATTTGCTCGTCCAAATAATGGCGGGCATGCAGCCCGGTCAAATGATCGGTAATGACCATTCTTTTCACTTCAGCGTGGAGAGAAGCATTGGAAATCGCGAGGCTGATGTGGACGCACAGCATTTGAAGCAGCTTGTAATTCTCGTAGGAAAAATAGTTCGCTGTCCGGTGGGTCACCATAATAATGCCGGCAACCTCCCCACCGACCAATATCGGAGAAGCGATAAGGGAATGTGAGCCTGTCAGCTCCATCAGCTTGGATTCTACTTTGGCGCTGGCTTTGTAGTCGGAAATAATGAGCGGCTCTTTGGTCGAGAATAAAATGCCCGAGAATCCGGAGGTAGAGGAGAATTGCTCTTCATATAATCCCGGCAGATTGCTGGCTTTCACCACAAGCTCTTCTGGACGGTTCGGATCCTGCTCCAGAATACAGCAGTATTCGGCCTCGAATATTTTGAGAAGCTCGCTGCAGGCATAGTTGAAAATTTCATTCAGCTTGAGACTCTGATTCAGGCACTTGGTAATCTCATTAATTAATCGCAATTCGTGGATGAGCAGATTCGACTGCTCGTACAGCTTGGCGTTCTCAAAGGCGCTTCCGGCGGTATCGGCCAGCATCGAAATGAATTGAATGTCCGATTGGCCCAGCTTACCGTCATGAATGTGGATATGCAGAACTCCATATACCCCTTGTTTGCCGCATAGAGGAACTGCGACGGCCCGGTACTTCCCGAGAGAGCCCTGCTCAATAATAAGCTGTCCCTCCATAAAGGCACGGGTGCAAATATCATCCTCGCTGTTATGAAAATGAAGCGGCTTGACCGGAATCGAGGTGCTCTGGTTGTCCTGAGACAAATACAGATCAACCGTTACTTGAGGAAACAGGTTCTTGATGCTGGCAACCATATCCGCCAAAACCGAATCAACATCGATATTGGAATGAAGCTTCTTCGTAATTTGATACATATAGTCACGAAACATCGCTTCTTTCTCCAACTGCTGCCTTACCAGGGTGAGACTGGTATTCGTTTCTTGTTCCTCATATAGCATGAACGATGCGGTGTAGGACAGCTCCAGGCTCCGGATAGCGTTCCTGAAGTCGATTCCCGGCTCCCAGGTATACAGCATCCCCAGCACACAGCCGCAATTTTCAACCAGGATTGGCGTTACCGCCAGCTCCAGTTCCGGCATATCCGCCAGTTGTATCGGAAAGCTTTGAATTTCAGGCTGCTTGGAGGCCAAACAGGCCATCACAGCATTATCTCCGCTATTCAGGTCAGACCAGTCCGCCCCCCTCTTCAGGCCCATTTGCGCCAGCTGCTGCGGGCTGCATTCATAAGAAGTACGAAACTCAATCAGAACTCCGTGTTCATCACACAAAAACACAGCCCCTCTTATATGGAAAAAACGGCGCTCCAGCTGCCCGAGCCACACGGGGAAGCTTTCTTTCAAGCGCAAACGGATATTCTCCCGGCTCGTTTCCTGCTTTCGAATCGGTTCCATACGCACTCCTTCTCTCTATCTCAATCAGAAAGCCTTACGTGTTTCGTGTTGTTTATAGTTTTTGTATTTTTCCACAATATAATACTTCATTTTGCACAAACTTGCACGATCTTTTCATGTTCGTGAAAATGGGGTTGGAGCGCTTGAAGCCGCGCGCTTGTTCCGTGCTGCAAAACGTCGTCAGATCCGGGCAATCTGCTGCAATTCGTTAGCTTCCTGAAAGCCCCGGCGCAGGCTGGTCCAGGTTCAAATCCGTGTGATCCGCCCTTACGACCGGCCGCATGATTTAAGATGCCCCGGCTAGTACAACAAGATAGATTGAACTCCGAATTAACTCCCCGCCTGTCTTGACAACCGCCCTCTTTATCCCATAAAATAAGAAGTCGAGTGGATAACTGTTTTGGAAGCCGTATCCTTAGATTCACGTTTGATTTCACCCTCACTGATTTTGCTGTTGACAGGACAGCGGCTGAAATCTTTCTTGTCAAGATGAAGCAAAGTCAAATCATTCGTTTAAGGGTAACGATGGATTCCCGCACTCACTAAAATTGAACTTGAAGGAGTTTGAATACATTGGCACGTTACACAGGTCCTGCATTTAAATTAAGCCGCCGTCTGGGCATCTCCCTGAGCGGTACCGGTAAAGAATTGAAACGCGCATTTCCTCCAGGACAACACGGCCCGGGACAACGCAAAAAATTGAGCGGCTACGGCGTTCAATTGCAAGAAAAACAAAAGCTTCGTCACATGTACGGTTTGGGCGAGAAGCAATTCCGCAACCTGTTTGACAAAGCAGCTAAAATGAAAGGTATCTCCGGTGAGAACTTCATGATCCTGCTGGAAAGCCGTTTGGACAACCTGGTATACCGTCTTGGCTGGGCTAACTCCCGTCCAGGCGCACGCCAACTCGTTGCTCACGGTCACGTGACCGTAAACGGTAAAAAAGTCGATATCGCTTCCTACACAGTAAGCGTAGGCGACGTAATCGGCCTTCGTGAAAGAAGCCGCGGTTTGTCTTCCATCAAAGAAGCTATCACCGGCCGTCATCACATTGCTGCTTACCTGGAATTCAACGAGTCCGCTATGGAAGGTAAATACATCCGTCTGCCAGAGCGTTCCGAGCTGTCCCAAGATATCGATGAGAAACAAATCGTCGAGTTCTACAGCCGTTAATGGAATTGTAGCGCAAGCTACTACGACAAAAAGCCCAAAAACCCTTATTTATCAAGGGTTCTGGGCTTTTTTTTAATTAATCAATACTGCAAGTTAATGCACAATAATGCACCCATATGGGGCTAAATGGGACTTGGTTTGGGGCTAAAATAAATGTGGGTAGACGCTCTTATATCCCAAGCACCTGGTAAAATGAACCCGCCATTTCGACTACACGAGTGGTATCATTAAAAACAAGACTAAGGAACAAAACAGCTCAGAGGATTAGCCCTCTGAGCTGTTTGACCGGTGCTTCCGGATTTGCTTCTAATATACCATATATTAGGATATTGTCAATAATCCGCCCATCGAGGGTCCCAACGGAGACCTTCTTTTTTTGATACCGGTCAATGGATAGAGGTAATGGATTTTACTGACGGACAAATTCCCCGATGTCGGAGAAAACTGTTCATATGTTCGCGCTCCAGTTCCATGTGAGCATCAATCGTCTTCTACTTCAAATAACTCCTCCACTCCCAAGCCAAGCGCCCGAGCGATTAAAAATAGGTGCTCATCCTTGTGCTGTCCACTCTTATCAAAACGGGATATCGCTGCCTGCGGGATGCCCGCCTTCTCTGCTAACGCCGTTTGCGTCATATCTCGCTCCTTCAATATCTCACCTAGCCGCGGCTTAACAATCATCCCTACCGCCTCCTTTTCTCTAATTATACAAAAGTGAATAATTTTAGTCAATCACTATTGACTATACACTAGTGTATAATGTATAATTAGAGTATAGAAAGGAGGTGAACAAGACCATATGAAAGATTGGGTGCTACTCTTTACGGCCATCGTTCAGCTGATTACAGCCATCATCACATTAAATGGCCGTGGCCGCAAGAAAAACAAAAAAGGAACCAAAAAACGTCGCCGCCCCGGCAAACGCAAATAGGTTCCTCGGAGGGAGTTAGCGGCTCCCTCCTCCCAATCTTAACATAATTGATTCGGAATATACAATCTGCCGACGGGCTTACGTGGGAGGTATCAGGGTGAGAATTGAAGCAGGAATGACAGTCTGGTCAAATGCGCTTAATTGTAATGTCATCGTAATGCGCGTATACAAGCGCACGGCAACAGTATGTGCTTGGAGTGACAGTTTTTTCGGTTACAAGCAGATTGTATATAGGGGAGAAAGGTTGGACTCTCTGGAACCGCGTCGGCGGCAATGCTCGGCCTAACGACTCATAATAACACAGGCCCTTCGGGGCCTATAAAGGAGAGATGTATCATGGAAACAGTCTTCTGGGTCGTGGCTGGCGCGGCTCTTATCCTTAGCGTCCTGGCTCTCATCCGGACGCTAAGGAAATGACCGCCTGATGAGTCCGCAGCGGAAGCGGACGAAACCTACCGGCGCTGTGCCGGGATGGTCGCGGATATCCGCCACGAGCTGGCCTTGCAAAGCCAGCCTTTACATATAAATTGTTCTTTTGAAAACTACACTCCAACGCCCGCCTGACGTGCCTGTACAATCATATTAAGCCAAGCCAACTCCGAGACGGTCAGCTTCCGGTTATAAGCTTTCTCCGCCCAAGTATAATCTGAAATCAGCCCCAGGCGATACAGCCCGTCCAGTGCATCCCCGAGCTGCTTCCATTGCCAATCATGTTCAACCTTCAACACGTCTGTTTCCCCCTCTTGTACCGCCGCCTGGCGGTCATAATCGCTCAAGCCATACGTCTCGATAATCCCTATCAGTTTGCTTGCATAGCTTGGGTCCGTTGCATATCCGGCCGTCTGCAGCGCCTTGGCAGCTCCGGCATAGTCCAGCTCCGCGCATCTTGAAAAAAAGCCGGCTTTAGCATACCGGGGATTGACCGCCAGAAAATCACTGTGGTCGATGCAGCTGCCCTCCCAGCTATCATAGACCCGGAATCCGTCCTTGACCGTGACAAAACTGCCGTTTATGTACTCCTGGGTGGTCAGTTCCTGACCGGTCCCCTTGATGCCGAACAAGTTGTTTCCCGGCGCACTCTGCCCCCAGCCACTTTCAAGCGCCCCCTGTGCAATTGTGATGCTTGCCAATACGCCAGTCCGCCGCTGCTCGGTGACGGCATACGGCGCAATACGTGCGATAAAATCAGTTTGTGTGCTCATTACTTATCCCCCGATTGCTTGGTTTTGGCATACTGATACGCCCCTGTAGCCGTTAACCCTACTGTGCTGATTGTAATAATCTCGGCTTGCACATCATTGGGTACAAGTACCAACACAGCAGCGAGTGCAAGGGCTAAAATGGATGAATACTTAACTGGCATACCCAGCAGCTTCGCAACACCAACAAAAGCCGCCACAAGGGCGGCAAGCGTCAGGATATCGTTGTCCATCTTATTCACGCTCCCCATCTAACCGATTAAGCCGGTGGTGTGCTTGCTTGGCCGATTCTTCGACCCTTGTCACACGTTCGGCCAGTGTGTCAAACCTTTGGCCTTGGGCCCTCTGCTCCAGCCTCACATCATCTACACCGCGCTTGATATAGTCCATGTCTGCACGTAGATAAGCCCCCTGCCCCGCCTCTGCTGCTGTATCCTGTTGGACTGTGCGCGACCTAGCGGACCACCCCAATACAATGCCGCTGATTGCCGCCACGACTGAAATAATTGCTCCAATTACTGTTACGTCCACTTCTTTTCCCCCTCGTCGTATAGGCATAAAATAAGCCCCGCAGTATGCGGAGCCCTTAGCCTTGCTCTGTATTCAACTCGCCCAGTTCCGGGCGTTTGGCGTAAATCTGCGCCAGTACCAACTCCTGATCAACAGATGCCATATTGTAACTCCCAACAATGTCCTCAATGCTCCGCTCCCCGGAGTCGTAACGAGTAATGCAGGCATTCGCAATAATCCGCACCTTTGGCATACTCATAGCCATGATTATTCACCTCCCCCCGTAAGGATTTCAGCCATGATGAGTTCTACGTCGCCAAGCCGTAACAACAGGTCGCTGTTTGCTGCCTGTAAATCGGCGTTGGCCACTTTAAACTGCTCCAGCTCGGTCCTTAAATCAGGCTCCGGTCCGGGTTCCGGCGTTGGCTCCGGCCGGTTCCATTCTCCATCCACGTAAATGTCCCCCAGTTGCACGTCCTCATCCGGATCCAGCGGAATCATGTGTTTCGCCTCAATCTCGCCCGATAAGTTCGATATGGAAAAACAAACGCCGGTTGCCATGTCAATTTGTGCGTATTTGTAACGCATAGAAACCCTCCTCAATCAATTACTTGCCAAGCAATCGCCGTGACACTGCTACTGGTAGACGCGTCCCGAGTAAATGTAACTGTCGTGGGGGATGATATAACGCCCCGCGGGATGTACTGGAAATTCTCCAAATTCGTGTTATAACTCATTTCGAGGAAAGCCTTGTCCACATCTACAGTTGCAATGCTTACCGTTACACTGGTGCTATTTGCCGGAATGGTTGTCAGGTTCCGCTGTACTCGCATCCTCACTCACCCCTCCTAGTAAAACTCCACGACTTCCCACGCCACCGAAGTCAAAACGCTCGTGTTGAGATTACGAGCCAGCTCAAGTGTCGTGCTGCTGGTCAACCGCCCATATGCCAAGGCAGTAACCAAATTGGCCGCCGTGTTGCAGCTTATGGTGACAAAGGATTTCTCCATGTCCACTGCGGTAATTGATACCGATACCGCTGCAGGCGTTGAGATGTTTGTCACCCCACGCTGCACTTTTTTGATACCTCCAACGCCTTTCCACGTGCCGCCTGTGTAGAATTCTAAAACGCCGCTATTGTCTCGGAGCACAGGCATCACATTGCCTCGATACCTAATGACTGCATCGGCAATATCAAGCGTATTGCTAGACCATTGGTAAGCCCATATGCTCCTGCCTATACCACCTCGGTCTCCGTAAACGCCAATGTACTCTAGGTCGCTATTTGAGTACATGTAAAGAGTATCACTGCCATTTCGGAAACCGAAACGCTTTTCTCCTCCTTCCAAGTTTATGGTTAGGCTTCCGGTTAACAAATCCCCGGCTTTATTAACCGGGACATATCCCCTGACCGTATATGAGTCATCTGCACTTAGTCCGCTGCCGGGGCCGTCATTGCCGGAGTGCCATATTTTTTGACCATTCGCTTTTACTGTGCCACCCAGATATGGCACTATATCTACATCCCCTGTGCCACCTTCCATTACTAGCCTTTGCTGCTCGGTAGCGTCTACAATTTTAACCAGTTCGATGGCTGCAGACTCCCATGTTGTACCATTGGTAATTCGGCGCAAGCGAGTAACCAACCGGGTCCCGTTGGAGGTTTGACCACTGAGATCTTCAAGCATTAATGTATTGCCTGCTGTAGTACCAAGTTGGCCTAGGGCAACCCCAAGTTTTCCCGACATCACCTCGCTGCCATCCTTCGGCAAGCCTGCATTCGCTCTCGTCTGGGCGTTATTAGCAGTTGTCTGCGCTGCACCGGCTGCTGCAGAGGCCGCATCCGTCTCGGCTTTACGCGCCACATCATCACTTGCCGACGGTGCTGCAGCTTTGAGCCGCCCGGACGCATCCCGCTGCGCCAGTGTGTTTGCTGTGGCTGCGGATGTTGCTGCGGATAGCTTGGTCTCCGCAGCAGATACTCGGGTTTCGTGGTCGCTGATGTTCCCCCGAAAGGCATCGTGGTCGTAAGCCGTGAAAAATCGGCCGACCTTTACGCCGCTGCCCCAAGCCTTGGCAACGCCTTGGAACCCCCGGGTGACGCCGGATAAGCTGTTGCCGGTCTTACCTGTGTAAAGAACCGTCTCTGCGTCCTCGCCGCCTCCGATGACCAGCAGATTAGGTGCGGCCGGCAGCACTGAGCCATCCAGGACGGTTATAGTGGTCTGGGTGGCGTCAATTGCTGCAGCCAGCTCCGTCTGAAGACTGTTGGCCTGAGCTGAATACATGGTCTGTTGTGCCATGGTGTGCCCTCCTTAAATAGAGATAGACCCTGAAACCTATCAGGGTCGAAACATGTAATATATGGTATAATAGACTGCAAAAAGGAGTTGTTGCGACAATGAAAAAAGTGATTGCAGCTCTCGCTCTCGGGATGCTTATCGGGTCCGCTGGCTCGGTCATAGCCGCAAATAGCGAGACAGTGCAAGCGACGTTTGCGCAATTCGTGATCAAAGTCAACGGAGCAGAGCAGACGCTTAAAACGGACCCGCTCGTTGTTGATGGCACGTCCTATCTGCCTGTGCGTGAGGTTGCCGGTCTACTGGGCTTTGAGCTGGACTACGATGCAGATACCCGGACGATTGATTTGACTAATAATGAAAAGGATGTGACCCCTGTGAACCAATCTACTGCTGCTGCTAAGGTTGAGGAGTGGGTTTCCCTTCGGGATTTAATGGCTAAACCTGGTTTATCAATCACGCTAGGACCTTCAGACCAAGGAGAAAATACCCTATCTATTGGAAAAGAGGGATCAGAGCCAACACGCATTTATGATGTAGTTGTGCCTCAACAAGATGGAACCGCCGAAAAAAGCACTTCAGATAATAAATCCGTTAAGTTAAAGTTCGAAGGCGGCTCTATATTACTTCCGCAAGACTTCCTAGACAGGATAGGCATCCAAAATCAGTAATCACCGCCACCCCGAGATTGCACAAATAATTGTGTGTTCACATTAGCCACAATGCGCCCGAGATTATCGGGCGTTATTTTTATTTCATGCCATCCCCGATTGATTTTACCGCTACTGTCCTTCGCCAGAAACGGAATAATATCCACATCGTTCTCGTTTACTCCAAGCCCGGTAACAACTGTACCATCTACCGTGACGGTTACAGCTGTGGGTGTAGGGCCCTCAAAAATTCCATACTCCATCTCATGATTATGTGCCGGAATCTCATGTGTGTGGTCCATACCGTGAGTGTGGGCAGCAATCTCATGGGTATGGTCCATGTCGTGCCTATGCGAAGCAATTTGATGAGTGTGATCCATATTGTGCGAATGTGCTGAAATTGAGAATATATGATGATGTGGAACTATACCGTGCGCATGGCTACCAGACGATGTGGTCGTGTATGTCGATCCGTCAATTTCAACGGTATGGGTATGGGTTTTTGAAAGGGACATTATCTCATTCGGACTGTAACTTCCAGTAAAATCCCAAATGTTATTGCCCGTTTGGGTATTAATCACTTGTCCTCCCGCTGCCGTCGTGCTCGTGCTGCTCGGCCCCGAAGTAGTCTGGCCCCCTGCCGCTGTTGTGCTCGTGCTACTTGGTCCGGATGTGGTTTGCCCGCCTGCTGCCGTAGTGCTGGTGCTGCTCGGCCCGGACGTGACCGCCGGAGCCGCCTGTATAGGCCGGTTGTATCCCCGAAATGCCTCGGACTTATACGACAGCCGCACCTTATTGATGCGTGCTGTTTCCTCGGGAAAGTAAATCCGCAGTATGGCCGGATGCGTTGGATCGCAGTTATCTGCAAAATCCCGGCTATCCAGATTCGTCGCCCCCTGCGCGTACACCTCATTGACTCGCTGCCGATTGGCAAGGTCCGCGATTGTCCCCGCGATGTCCTGCGGTCGGTTGGCAATTTCCAGCTCCACAGCTCCCGGCAATCCGCGCATGTCCCGCTTACGGACATTAACGATACGGGCCACAAAGTCGATGCCGAGCTGCTTGTCCTGCACCCGCACAATCCCACCACTGCGGAACCGGTAAATGTCCTGCCCCGTCTGCCGGTGGATTTCCGATGCCTGCACAGTGTACGTTACCCGTGGCTGCTTGACCTCAGCCAGCTGCGCCTGCGCGCGGGCCAGTAGCGTGTCGGCATACTCTACCCGCCTGTCCACCCATACCCGGCTAATGACACCATACTGGGCCTGTGATGCCGTGTCCTCGATGTATGGCTTGCCCCCATTTAAATCCGCAAACGTAAGCTGGTTGATTCCCTCGCCGTACCCCAAGGCATAGAGCCGATTGCAGACATTGGTCGGGTCAATGGTACGCTCGATGCCTTGCATGTTGATGCCGTATCGGATATAAGCGTTGACGGCATTGGACGGCTTAACCAGGTTGAGCCTCCATGGATAAACCGTTGTATCCCATGTCCACTGGTATTCCTCGTCAAATAGCTTCGGTACGCTTACCACACCCGCAAGCAGCGTCTCATTTTCCCAATTGTACTCGAACTGTCTGCTGAACTCGACCGTCCCGAGCTGCCAGCGCTGTACGGATTGCCTGGACAAAATGTACTGCAGCACGTCCGCCGTGTAGACGCCCAAATTGCCGACGGTATGATATTGAAACATCACATCGTCAATCAGCGTCGCCAGCACATGCTCGCATTTATATGTGACCGTCTGGCCGTCTACGCTGCGTCTTGCTGTAGTCGGCAAGATGCGGAATAACTCTACCCGCTCTCGGCCGTCATAAATCTCAACAACCCGAAGTGGCTGACATTCGGCATTCTTTGGGTCGTCAGCCGGCAGTGAAAACTGTGCTGACCAAAGCCCGTTCATCGGCGTCTCGTAACTGATAGAAAAAGCATTTTGAAGTAAAGCCACACGACGCATCTCGGAATTGTAAACCGTTATTGGTGCTGCTGGCATGGATAAAATCCCCCTTAAACAAATTTGTCTCGGTATGTAACCCGCATCAGTACAGTACGGCTGCTCGCTGTGTCTGTGTACGTGAGAGTGTTCGTGCCTAGCGCCAAATCAAAGAAGTCACCGGCCGTGCTCTGCAGCGCGTTGACGCCGTTGATGGTCACAGCTAGATTGGCCGAGTCAATCACGATACGGTCGCCCGGCCTAAACTCCCCGGTGAACTCAATGTAATCGATGTGAAACCGGGACAGGTTGGCCGCTATGGATCCGGCTGCTGACATCTTAACGTCAAAACCGCGCTCCCGCACATAAACGGCCGCCACAGAGCCAGCACCAGACATGCCGGAGTCGAAAGATATCTCCCGTGTGTATACGGCCGACATCGAGCTGGCACCGGACATGGACGAGCTCATGGTCATATCCGCGCTGGCCTGGGCTGTCATGGAGCCGGCGCCTGACATGTTGGCTGCAAATAACAGGATTGTTGCAACCCCCGGGCGGTTGAAGGGTGTCCAGTTAAAGCCGCTGCGGTTGAACATTAGCCTTCATCTACCTTAATGCTGCCAGCTAAAAAACGCGCCCGGTCATTGGCAAGAATGGTTCTCGGGGATGTGACAGCGCCATGATACAACAGATTTCCGCCTGTCGCCGCACTCCGCAGCCCGATATGGGTAATGGTGCCCCAATCGGCTGTAGCTACGGCAAAATTGACGTCTGCCGTATTGCTTGTCGAGGCCAAGTCATTAGCCGCAGTCGGCGCCGAGAATGTGACCGGCTGCCTGGCGTATGCCCCGCCGCTTACCTCTTGGCCCGTATCCGCTGCCGTCGGATTGGATGTATACAGGGCGATATAGACGGTCGATGGTGCCGTAAAGCTCTGCCCGCGCAAGGCGGCATTGAGCGTGGCCGTCTTAAAATAATTCGATTTTGAAAGCAGGACCTCTGCCATCCTCTTCCCTCCTCCTATTCAATTTGGTATTCGTTCTCGATGCGAAAATGCTGGATGGTAGTTGTGCCCTGATTAACGAGCACAACCACCGGCGACGTCCGGATATTTCCTGTCGTAAATATTTGCCGAACATGCGGGGACGTGTTTATCGTCTCCTCCAGCAGGCTTTCTGCGTCAGCGCTGGCAAAAGGGTCGAATGCCGTGAAAGGCAGCGTAAACACGCCCAGGCCGATGATACGTTCAAGGTCAAATGAGCCAGACAGCCGGACGTTGAAATGCTGCCCCTGTCGCTCTCTAAAACGCAGGACCAAGTCACGCGGCTTGCCGTAGCTGTCCACCAGGTATGCGGCCAGCCCCATCGCCTTTTGCTGCAGCTCGAAGGCATCGCGGGTGATAAAGGCGCAATGTAGCACAAACTGCCTTGCACCCATATCGGCACCGTTATCCCACAAACCGTTACGCCCCGGGATGGACAGCGTCCGATCCACAGTGCCAGGCAGTGCCGGCCGCTTGGAGGCTCCTTGCACAATAAACCCCAAATCGACATTTGACTTGTCATTAAGCCACACAAAAGCCGTCATGCTGAACCTCCTATGCCGCGCTGTAATCCCTGCGCCTGGTCAAAGATGAGCTGCGTTATCTTATATAAGTCCTCGTCACTGCGGACGTTAATGGAGGCGCCGTCAAATAGCCCCGCCATATTGATGGTGTTTCCGGCTAGGGCTGTGTTGCCAGTGCTTGATGCTGCTGAAGCTGCTGAAGCTGTAACACCTGACAGCGCACTAGTGGTAGCTGCGGCCATGTCTGAGGCCCGCTGCTGCACATTACTGATACTGTCACTCAACCCAAGTGCAAAGCCCTCGCCGGTATACTCCCCCAGTCCACGCATAACCCGGGATGGGGAATGGATATCCAGCGCTTTGCGAATACCTCCGGTGATCGCATCTGCAACACTACTCGCCGTGCTGCCTACGGCACCAATCATACTTTTAATCCCGTCTATTAGCCCTCGCATGATGTCTTTACCGATTTCCAACATGGACGCCGGCAAGTTCTTCAACCAATCAATGGATTTCTCGATACTAGATACAATAGCGTCCCAGATCGTGGTCGATACTGTCTTGATGGCGTTCCATGTTGTTGATACCTGCCCTTCGATTACGCTGAGTGCGCCCGCGAACACCTTTTTGATGCCATCCCATATTTGCCCGAATGCATCCTTCAAGTTGTTCCAAATCGCTTCGGAGTCAGACTTCAGCTTTTCGAAATCACCGGTAACGAGGTCCACAATCAGCAGTATCGAGCCGCCGAATATGTTTTTTATCAGCTCCCACACGCCGCTGAAATATGTCTTAATACCATCCCAAATTTGAACAAAGCCGTCTTTAGTGCTGTTGAACAACTCAATCGCCGTATTCTTAATCCACGTCCAGAGCACCGTCAGCCCGGTCTTAATGTCCTCCCAATGCTTGACTATCAAAAGTGGGATCGCTAAGAATGGGCCGAGCAGCGGAATCAACACCGCGCCCCATTTGGCAAAGAAATCTTTGACCCAGTCCCAGAGGGCTGATAGACCTACCTTTATTTCATCCCAATGCTTCACGATGACGAGCGGTATGCCCAAAAAAGGGAACAGAGCTGCTGTGACTTCTGCGCCCCATCCGTTGAAAAAGTCATCGATCCAGCCCCACAGGTCGGTGAAAAATGTTTTGATCTCGTCCCAATATTTGATGGTAAGATATGCTGCTGTGCCCAAAGCCGCAATAGCAGCAATGATTAAACCGATAGGGCCCGTTAGCGCGGCCAATGCGGTGCCAGCCGCCGCTGAGGCGCCGCCAGCTGCAGTTAATGCGCCCGAAACTGATGTAAATAGTGGAATTATGGTACTCACCGCAGAAATCACCTGTCCGACAATCACGAGTACCGGACCAAGGGCCGCCACAATGCCAGCAAATGCAACGATAACCGTCTGTATTTCGGGGCCCATCGATGCAAAAATCGCTGACATTTGCCCCACAACGGACATGATTGGAGGCAAAATAGTCTCAGCCAATCCGACCAGAGCCTCCCCAAGCGGGATAAGGCTGGATTGCATCGTCCGCCAAAGGCTGGATAGCCTGTCCCCTAGATTGTCCTTCAGGGCCGCGCCTGCTCTGTCAGTCGCCCCAGAAAAATCATTGAGCGACCCTATGCCGGCATCCAGCGCCAGCACGACATCTTTTTCAAGGTCCTCCCACTGTGTGCCGAACAAGGCTACACCTAGAGTATTTTGTAAAAGCGGATCCTCCAACTCACGCAGTTTTTGGATAACAGAAACAAGGGCGTCCTTACCGGATAGCGCCCCCGACGATAAGCCCTGAAATATCTCATTGCTACCGCCCAGAATGGAACTAAGCGCCGTCATCGCATCAGCAGCGTCTTTACCGCCTTTTTGCAAGTAGCCTACGAGTGTGTCGGCTGTGTCCTTGGAGACGTGTTTCAGCAGCTCCAGGTATTCCGCCGACTGTTTCGAGCCAGTCATCAGGGCCTGGGCAAACTCCTCAATGTTGTCCGGCGCAAATAGCTGCGCCATCGCTTCATATGTCGAGTCGCTACCGTCCTTAACGCGGATGTTAAATTCTTTGATGGCGTCGCCGACCTTGTCCAGATTAAAGGCCCCGTTCTCGGCCCCTTTGATCAGGATGCCAAGCGCATCCTCAGCAGATATACCCATGGCCTTAAACTGCGGCGCATACTCCCGCAAGGTGTCGAGCAGCTCGTCCGAAAAGTTTCCGCCTTTTTGAAATCCGGCAACCATCAAATCCATTGCCTCTTGCCCATCAAGACCGAAGTTCTTCATAAGAACAGATGCAGTGCGGGTTGTCTCATTGACATCAGCGTCGAATGTCTCCTGCAGGATAAGGGCGCTCTGTGTGATTTGGGACAGGGATTCGTCATCTAAATCTTGGATGTTGGATCGGGTCGTGATGAGTGCACGGTTTACCTCGTCCAGGCTCTCCCCGAAGCCCTTTTCCCAAATCGCACGGGAAGCAGCTGCCAACTCCTCGGCTTGTTCTGCCGTGACACCAAGCGCGGCTTCCATCTTGCCTGCGGCTTTATCAACATCTAAAGCCGCCTTGCCAGCCACAACACCAATCCCCACAATAGGTGCTGTCAGGCCTACAGTGAGACTCGTGCCGATGCCCTTCATCTTATCGCCGGTTTCCTTAAGGCCTTTGCCCATTCGGTCCAAATTTTCCTGTGCCGAATCCGCCGCCGGGCCGATATCCCGCAGGCCCTGTTCAAGCTTGTTCAGCTCCTGCTCAGTCTTAGCAAGCTCCCTTTGAAAGGCCCGGTATTGTCCCTCGGATATCTCCCCGCGGGCAAACTGGTCCGCCACCTGTTGCTGCGCCGTTTTGAGCCGGTCAAGCTTCTCAGTCGTATTGGCGACAGCATCGCTCAACAGTTTCTGCTTCTGCGCGATTAATTCAGTATTGGTCGGGTCAAGCTTCAGCAGTTGTTCAACTTGTTTGAGCTCGCTTTGAATATCCCGGCTCTTTTTATTTACGTCAGATAGGGCGGCGGACAGGCCCGTTGTCTCCGCCCCGATGACGACGTTAATCCCTTTGATTGTCTCTGCCATTTACCTATCCCACCTCCCTATCTGCCATAAAAGGCGTCAATATCGGCCTGCGTGGCTTCACGTGGACCCTCATCTTCTGCGCCCGTATAGCTCCTCCTGACTAAATCCAACAAGTCAATGACCCGGAGCTCGTTCATTTCCATAAAACTAAGACCTACCCGCTTACCTATAGCGAGTAGGTCAATTTCAATTTTTGTACTGGTTTTGGTATCAGTTTTCTTACCGTTTTTCCGCTCCTCGGGAACGAAAAAATCCGTTCACGGCCTCCTCCATGGCGGCGGCCATAAAACCCGGGTCGGATAGATCAAGGCCCTCAATCGTTCCCAGCCAACTCACAAACGACGGGAACGGGTTACCGCCGTACGCGTCGGCTTTCGCCATTGCCCAAATGATTTGGAGTATTGACAACGCATCGAATTTACTCGGGTCATTTTGGATATGCTCCATTTTCATCAGGTCCCCAAGCAGATCGCTTTTAAACTCCTGCTTGTAAAATAAAAGAGCCAGGGGCGTGGCCCTGACTCGTACCGTTTGTTCACCAAGTTTTAGCTCTCGCATTATGCGCCACCTCCTGCAAACACGGGAGTGTATACGGCCGCAAAGAAGCCGTTATACGCCGTAGCGTTTGTGGCGCCCAGCTCAAGGTCACCCTTAACGACCGTTTTGCCGCCAATCTCGATTGGGCTAACGGTCAGGCTGAATACATCGGTAGCAACTTCAATGGATTCCGTTTTTGTCTTACGTTCCTTCGCCGGGCGGCTGGCTTGACTGTCGTAATAGACAAAGCGGCGATTCTTTTGATCGCCTTGGACTTGCCCAAGCAGGGCAAATTTGGCCGGGATGCCATCCGACACCTCGACAAGCATGCCGTTATTGTCAATTTCCCAGCCCAGCATGCGGGCCTGGATGGCATCCGGCAGCAGCGCCATTTCCAGCTCTCCAGTGTAACCGTTATTTGCGGTCACCACGAAATAGGCCGAATTGTCAGCGTAAAAAGTTGTAGTGTCTCCCACTGTAGTAGGTGTCCACCTCACCGCACCGGGAATAGGGATCGGCGTTTCCCAGGCAGGCTGTGTTGTAGCATCTGTATCCACAAACGCAATATGGACCTTCTCAAGGCCAAATGTCACTTTGTTGTCAGCCATGATTACCCTCCTATTAATTGGATTTCAAAAATAATCTGCCAGAGCTTTTCGCTCTCCAGATATGTCCCTGTTTTGCTATATGGCAGCCGCAGCTCTTTCAGCTTGTCCTGCAGCAGCTTCTCGGCCGCCGGGTCCTTCTTTGTCGTGTAGAGTTCGACCTGGTAGTTACTAATGTCCAGGTAATTGTGGTTATCCGCCATCAAATCGCCCGAATAAGCAAACTGGTACGTAATGAACGGCGGTGCCGGAGCTGGGGAATTAAACTCCCCATATGCGACCGGCAGCCCAATTGTTTTGAGAGCGGCGTACAGATCTACCTGAGTCATGTGCCGCCCCCATTCTGGATGATCCTCTTAAGGTCAGCCGGCAGCTTGGCCCCAAATTTGTCGTAGGCTGGCCGCAAATGGGGATAAGCCCGGACACGGCCGCCGCCTCGTTTGGCGTGGCCGTACTCAAGCAGATGCACACGACGAGAGTCCTTCTTGTTCCAGATGACCCGGCGTGTGCCGTTCTTCGTCACCTTAAAGCCTTTGGCGTATTTGCCTGTGTGCTTCGGAGCCAAACGGTTTGCTTCGTCTTGGATTTCCTTAGCTGTAGCATCAACTTTTCGCTCAATCGCTTCGGATACGTCCTCGGTGTAATCCCGGACCGCGCCAGCAATCGCTGCGGCCAACTGGTCAATCCGTATGTCAGCCATCGGCAGCCACCCTTTCACAGACCAGCTCCAGCTCCTCAATGCCTGTGGCATAGGTCCGGATTACCCGATAGCGCTGGCCCTCAAAGAGCAGTACCTGCTCCCCGCTGTACTCATAGCTGTGGATGATGAATGTTAGCTCCGGACGTAGGCCCGCAACGGCTGCATTGTAAAACTCATTGCGGCCGATGGAGCGCAAGCTACAGAGGAGTGCCGTTTGGGTTTCGGTCGGAATCTGATTTCCAATCTCATCCTCCTCGTAGGCGCCCTGGCCGATTAACGTCAGCTCATGGTCATAGGTCATGTTGCAGCACCGCCCGCCGATATGATGAGGTTGTGTAGCCGGTACTGCAGATGTCTCGGCATGGCTCCGATGCTGTCTCGGGACTGGTAACGCCACGTCGCCAAGTCTACGCAAAATATCAGATGGCTTGCGTCGTCGGGGTCAAGCTTGATGCCTTTCTCGACCGTCAGCTCCTGTACCACACCCGCGACGATGGCCGCCAGGTATGTATCCCTGATGGCCGTGCGGATACCGAGCCGGTCCTTGGTCAGCGACAAAATCAAATCTACGTCCATCCCATCGCCCCCTTGATGGCCGCAATAATATCAGCTTTCAGCATGGTAGACATCAGCCCGTTGACCCCATGATCCGCAGCATATTGCAGAAGCTCAGCCTTGGTCATGGCGTCGGGGTCAGGCACCTCGGGGCTGCTGAAAGCTGTTATTCCCCCGCTGCCGGGGTATAGGTCAGGTAGTAACCGGCGTTGGTGTCCCCAGCCTTTACGTCGAAACGGACAAACGCCGCAAGCAATTGACCATAAACGTTGTTATCGACCCACTTGACAGACACTTGCTTGCGGTTGAAGAATTTGCAGAATGCCTTGGCATCACCAATGAAGCCGACGAGATTACCTGCCGCCGTGCCGATCATATCATCGTCCAACACAACAATTTCCTTCCCCTTCAACCGCTTGCCAGACGCGACCGTGACGTCATCCTGCAGCAGATAGCGACCGTTCTCATCCTTGAGCAAGTCCAACTCGTTGAACAGCGATTGGGAGACGTACAGTTTGACTTGATAAGCAGTTTTGAAGCCGGTGTTGAGCAATGTGATGATATCGTCCAGTTTGGTTGCCGCTTTTGCTGGTGCCGTTTTGAGCACAGTAGCAATCGCATAGTTGCACGTGTTCAACTCCTGGTCTTGGATCTCCTCGTCGATAAGACCAACAATGTCATAGTCCGCATCATCGATCACCTCTTGGGAGATCGGGATGTAGCCACGGTACGTTTCGATGCTGTAGATTACCTCGGTGATTGTCGGTTTCGCCAGTTCCGGGTTTGCCTCCAATTCAGCAACGGTGTTCATTTTAGTACCAGACTTTTTGATTACCGGGTATTTGCCGGAAGACCGGCGAGCTGGAACGTTTTTCACATATTGCCGCAGATCGACACTATCTTCCACAGCCTTTTCCGGCGTAAGCAGTTCTTCCGGCACAAGTGCACCGCCATCGACGAGTTTGAAACCGTCAACCGCGCGAACCTCTGCGCCCTTCGAACGGATGTATGCATTTACCGCCGAGCGTAGTTCCTTGATTTGTTCTTTATCCATCTTCTTCTCATCTCCCGTTTTTCCGCGATTCAACGGCTTTTTGTTGTTGGAGCGCTCAAGCTCCGTTTCCAGATCCTTGATTTCCTGCTCCAGCGTCGCCTTTTCTTGCTCAGCATCTGTGATGGCCGTTTGGTTCTCTTGGATGTTTTGCTCCAACGCAGCAAGTTCTTCCTCGGTCTTGGCCTCGTCGACGGTCTTTTCCAAGTCGCTGCGCTTGTTGAGCAGTTCATGAAGCTTGTCGGTTATCGGTTTCAGCGCCGACCGCTTGAGGTTCAGTTTTGCGCCAATCAAAATCGGGTTACCCATTCTTCAACATCTCCTTCAATCTCTGTTTGGTTTTAGCGACCTTCTCGCTCTTAATCGACTCCGCATCTCGCTGTCGGGCAGAAATATCCGTTTGCATATACGCTGGAAAGGCGGTGGTAGACACCTCAAGTAATTCAGCTTCAAGGACTCTCCATTTCACAGCCCCGTCACCCCGGTCAATGCGTTCCTCGTGTGTTGGGTAAAAACCAAATGAGCAGCCTCTGACCTTGCCTGTCTGTACCTTGCGGTAGGCTGACTTGGCGTTAGGGTCTTCGAGATCAATGGTTACCTTCCCCCAAAGGCCTTTGTCGTCGGAACGCAGTTCTAGCGTATTGCTACCTGTAGATCCAAGCACGATGCGAGTATCGTGATTGTCCAATGCAACGATGTCCTTATTTCTCAGACTCTCCGCAAAAGCCCCCGGCGCAATTTCTTCAAACCAGCCTGGCCATAGTTCCGTCTCAGAGTTGTAGACAACAAAGTATCCTTCGAGGATCGCTTCGTTTTCGTTTTCCGACGCCCGAAGCTGTAGGTCAGAAATTACAGGCATGTACCGTTTATTCATTTGTCTCACCACCTTTCAGCTTCGACTGCTGTCCGAGCATGCTGGACGGGATATAGTTTTCCAGGATGATCAATTCCACCATCTCCTGATCAGGGTCCATGCCGATCCAGTCGCGCAACTCATTACGCCGCATGGCGTTCCGGTCCACCATCGCCGTGCCAGCCATGACCATCTCGCTTAGGTCATAAGCATATAAGCTGCGAGGATTGAGTCGGAAATACCATTCAGGATTAATCAGAAGGTCCCGGGTGAGTGGCTGCGCTATGCGCTGCCCGATGGACATGATGCGAGAGTTAACGAAGTTGTTGTATTCCTCTTTTTTGAACTCTCCAACACCCAAGAAAAAAGCCGGTACTCCAATGAGCCCAGCGATTGTTTTCTTATCGATTTCCATGCCCTCAATGATTGCTATATCCTTCAACGATAGCGGCTTTACCTGATGGACGTTCAGCAAATCAGCAGGGATGACCCAAGGTTTCCCTCCCTCCGTCTCATCAACATACTTCTGCAGTATCTTGTCCCGGCCTTCCTTCGTCCCCATTTCTTCCGTTATGGCATCAACAGCCAGAATCAATGTCGGCATATATTTGCCTGACATAAAATTCTGTTTGGTCTTCTGCGCCTGCGACAGCCCTTTGACAATATCCCGAAGCGCCACTCTATAACCGGTCCCGCGATAGGGATAATACGGATGCGGATTCAACACGAAATGTACAACCTCGTCCGGATGGTAAGTCACTCCGTTGTAGCTGATCGTATAATCCATGCCTTTATCGCCATCATTATAAATAACAGAAGGCATCTGGAACGGTGTCAGACTGTCAATAAGCCCCGTCTCGCGGTTGACTTCAATGTGCAGCAGTGAATTGCCATCTCCATCAAGCAGCAGGTCTCTAACGATCTTATAGAGCCATGTCTTACGGGTCATGAACTTGCAGGGCTCGATATCGATCTTTCGAGATAATTCGTTGCGAATTCTCCTGTCGCCCGTATCACTGTTCTCGACCAAGTGAATTGTCATGCTCGATACTAAGTCGGCAATTTTGTCCACCGCAATATGCACGTCCGGGTGATCAGATAGCCTCGTATACCCCGGAGTACCTGCATCCCCTAAGGCAATTTGTATTGACGTGGCAGATCTCGTTTTTGGTTTGCGTCTCCAAAACGGCATTTTGCACCTCCTCCCTTAGTTGTTAAGCCAACTGTTCGCCTCCGATGCCTTCGTCATGTTTTCCAGCATTTGCACTGCTGCGAAAACGGAAGCATCGAAAATATCAATCCGCATCTCAGGCATGATTTTTTCGAACTGCACCATGTCGTCCGTTTTTTCAATTGCATGCACATTTTGCAGGCAATATTCAAACGCCTGTGAATGCATGTAGTACAAATTACCATCCTTCGCAGATTTCTCAATACGCCGAAAGCCTTCTGACTTTTTATAAAAATACTGTGGCTGATCCACAACACTGAATCCTTTGCGCTTCATGCCTAAATAAAACTCTCGTCCGAATTTACGGTCGAAACCAATCTGTTTGATTTTAAATCCCATCGTTTTGAGTTCCACAAACCATTTGATTACATCGTCATAGTTGACCGTAGGTGTGTTACACATAGACAGCAGCCCATCATCTCGCCAGCCAAACAGCGGTATGTTATCTTCGTCCGCTTTTTGAGCAGCCGCCACAATTGGGAACCATGCGTGAGATATGATGATGTCCACACCGTTGTAGTGACCATACAGCGCCGCAGCCGTTAAGTCGTGCATGCGGGATAGGTCGGCCCCACCAAACCAATCGATGGGCAGCTTGAGCAGATCCTTGAGCGTCCATGTATACTTACTGTCACTTGTCCGGAACTCGTCGATGCTGAAATATGCTTTCATCGCTGACGTGTAGATATTCAGCGACTTGGCAAGGAACGATTTGCGTTGCTGGGGGTCATTTTGCGCCTGCATTGCATCGTTGAGCAGTTCTTGGCCGGACACTGATACGTTATAATTCGGGTTGGCCTTTTCATGTTCAATCGGGTTCGTGTAATCCACGTCCCCCGTTTCCGGGTTAACATCGGCTTTAGCGATAAACACGAACAGTTGATCATCCGTGACAGTACCATCCAGTACTTTGCGAGCGTAGACCTTGCGGTTATAGCAAAAGCTCGCCATGTTATCGCCAGCGGTTGTGATGCCTATGCAAAGGCTGTTGCGGTATGCTTTGCCGGATTCTTTGATCGTATTGTATTGGCTTGCACTCCGATAAAGGTGTAGCTCGTCCAGTATCTGAATGAGCGTATTTAGCGAGTCCATCCTGTCGCTGTTGCCAGCAATCGTCTCGATGCGCATATACCCACCTGGCAGCTCCCCGCTGATGCTGTGCTCCTGATTGTTATCCAAGATGCGAAAGCTTTTTTCCTCACCCATGTTACGGATGTTGTAAAGCAAAAAGTTAAAGCTTTGTAGCGCTTGTTTGAGCTGCGCACCAACAATGACAATTTCCGCGCCTGAGCGTCGCTCCAGTAAACCAAGCCCCCATGACAAGGCAGACATAAACGGCGTCTTGCCTTGCTTTCGTGGCAGCATAATAAACGCTTCCTTGAAGCGGCGCAGCTTGGTGCCTTTCTGGAAAAAGCCGAGCAGATTGTAAACCACAAATTTTTGCCACGGCTGCAACAAAAAAGGCCGTCCTCGTAACGGATGGCCCTCCATGTCCTCGCCCTTTTGGTGGACGAATGTCTTCTCAATGATTCCTATGACAAATTCAGCGTCTTTCGGATTGAAGTCCCACTTTTCGTTCTCTATGTCCCGCAAAAATCTGCGACACATCTGGATCGTCTCACGGTTGGCGACTTTTCTACCCTCCACGACGCTGTTGGCATACTCCATTACGGTGTCATAGTGTTTTGGCTTAGTCGCCATCCATCGCACTCAGCGCCGCAGCCAATGTGGATTGTTGCTGCTTTTCCACAGTCACGGTTTCAAGCGCCTTGGGGTTGAGGCACAGCCGATCGGAGTATGCCAATATATCCTTGCGCAACGACTCCAGAGTTGCAACAATCGGCGCTTTTTTTGCACCGCCAGCGGCGGTATAGGTTTCGTACTCGTAGCCCTCGTCCTCGAACTTTTTGTTGAGCACTAAATACTGATACACCAGCTCAGAATACATGTCGATTATGCGATTGTACTGGGTTTTATGGACTCCTAGCTTTTTCATATCCTCGATTGTCCGGCGTTTAATTGTTTCCTTTGTCGGTACGCTTGCCATGCCTCTCACCTCCCAAAAAAAATTTCCTGTGGCCGCACTATTGGAAAAGGCTCCCCAGCCCGGTCCCTTAAACGTTGTATCCCTTAGCTTGGAGGAGGGGGGATACCCTTGCCTTCCATCGCTCCCCTGCTTCCGTCAATTCGTCCGTTGTTCGGTTATGCATCGTATCGTGACACGCGCCACAAAAGCTGACCAGATTTTCACTGACCAGCTTAAACTCCGGATACTGCTCCAGCGGGTGCGCGTGGTGTACAGTCGTCGCCGATGTGCTGCGTCCATATCGCTTGCACTCCTGACACAAATATTCGTCACGCCGAAGCACCGTTTCACGCTTGCGAAGCCATTTGGTCGATTTATAAAACATGGTCTCCCTCCTCCTCCGAGAATGACAAAGGACGCCTTAAAATGGGCACCCTCATGTCGTTTTGCCTACTTTACAATTATTCCATACTAGCATTATAGCACGGAATTTCGAACAAATGTTCCTGAATTTTTACTGATTTTTTACTGGATTTTTACTGAATTATTTCTGATTTTGCGTCAGCTCCGCGAATTCCTGTAGCGCTCTCTTGCGAAGTGAATAATAAACTGTCTGTGATAAGCCCATCGTTCGGATAATCTCTTGAGAGGACAGGCCGTCCACATACTGTAGCCGAAGCGCCTGGGCGTACTGCTGATTGTACTCGCCCAGCACCTCGAAGACTTGCTCGTAGTATGCTGCCTGCACCTTCAGGTCCTGCAGCTCGGACATCCGTTCAATCACAGCTTCGAATCCCTCAGCTGTCCCGGTGCGGGCTTCCAGCACTCGCTGGATTTTCTGCTGCAGCTCCCTCAGCGTCTTCTCGTCCTCATCATCAAGCCCTTTCAGCCCGGTAACCTCGTGCAGCTGACTCCTCGTACCCAATGGATACCGCTCCAGGTAAGCATGCGCCGTGGTCTCAAGCTGCTGCTCACGCTTAGACAAGTACATGTATGACGGCATATCGCGCAGTTGGCGATGCAGCGCCTGCAGCTTATCATCCCCGTATACCGCGGACAGGTACATGCCGTTGCCGATTGGCTGCCGCTCCAATATCCGGATCCGGCCAAGGATGCGTTTGTACTCTTTCAGGTGTTCAATCACGCTGTGCTCTTGTGACTTTTGTGCTCCCATTCGGCTCACCGTCCTTTGATTTTATCAATTCGGGCCTTCACGGCCTGCATCAGTTCTTCCTGTCCCGCAGCTTTTTGCTCCAATGCAGCTACCGCCTCCTCGTCCATGGTGCCCTCAGCAACTAATCGCATGATAACGATGCTTCTGGTCTGGCCCTGCCGATGTACCCGGGCATTCGCCTGCTGGTCCTCCTCCAGACTCCAAATCTGGTCGAACCATACAACCGTCTGGCAGCTTGATTCCTGCAGATTAAGTCCGTGGCCGGCCGACTTCGGATGAAGCAACAGAAGCGGGATCTCGTCATTGTTCCAAGCTCTTATATCCTCGTTCCCGTCCTTACCTTTCCGCAAGATGCGGGCTTGCGGGAATCGTTGTTGGATCCGGCTCAAGCTGTGCTGGAAATTGTAAAACACCATGACCGGCTTACCCTGTGCTGCCTCAACGATGTCCTCCAGCGCATCCAGTTTGGCCTCGTGTATCAGTTTAACGCCGCGTTCTTCGTCATAGACGGCGCCAGAGGCCATTTGCAGCAGTTTATTGCTCAAGACAGCTGCCGTGTTTGCTACGACATCTGCATCTGCAAACGGCAGAAGCAAATCCTCTTCCAGTTTTTCGTACAGGTCCCGGGCTTTCCCTGTCATTCTGACCGGGACGATGCGGTCAATCCGTTCAGGCAAATCCAGCCAATCCTCAGCCTTCATGCTGACTGCGATATCACCTATCGCCTCGTAAATCCGCTCTTCGGACTCTTTTTTCTGTTTCCAGTCATACACGACATGTCCGCTGCGGGCACCGGGAGTGAAATATCGATCGCGGAAGCCTGTTATCGTCTTGCCCAGCCGCTCCCCTTGGTCCAGCAAGTAAATTTGCGGCCATAGGTCCATCAAGCTATTGGGTGCCGGTGTACCGGTTAATCCGATAACTCGTTTCATCATCGGCCGGACCCGGCGCAACGCTTTGAAGCGCTTGGATTGCTGATTCTTAAAGCTGCTCAACTCATCGATAACGACAGTGTCAAACGGCCATTTGCTACCGTACTCACCTACCAGCCATTCAACATTCTCCCGGTTAATCACCCAAATGTCTGCATCAGCTTTCAGTGCCCGGCGGCGCTGCTCTGCGCTGCCCAGTACTTTGCTGATTTTCAAGTGCTTCAGATGGTCCCACTTCTCAACCTCGCGGGCCCAGGTATCATCAGCAACCCGCAACGGGGCGATGACAAGCACGCGGCCGGCATCATAGTAGTCATTCAACAACATGTCTATGGCGGTCAGCGTAGATACAGTCTTGCTAACCCAAGCCCATCTCCAGCAACAATGCAATAAATCGCGTGTCCAAAATACGCTGTGTTGCGTATTCCTGATACTCATGTGGGATGAACTTCATTTTGGCATCACCTCCGCTATGAACCGGTCAATATCTTCGTTCGAATCGATTTTGTAGTGTTGATGTCCAAGCCCCAATAACTTTTTTGCCCACCGTACCTGCAGCGGGTCAAGTTGCTTTCCTGGTGCCTTCATCTCGACATATACAGTCCGGCCATTTGGCAAAATGACCAAACGGTCCGGTACTCCTCGGTTTCCTGGCGACACCCACTTAGGCGCCAACCCTCCCACTCGTTTCACTTCTCGGACCAGTCTTCGTTCCAAGATTGATTCACGCACCGATATCATCCTCCGGATCTGGTACCTCCCAAAGCCATGTGCTCCCAGTATTGATTGTCTTCACGTTCAAGACCTTCCGTGCTGCCTTAAGCTCTGTTCGAGTAATGCCTAATTTTGAACAATGGGCCTTGACCACATCGTATGGTTTCGGACCATCGGCCAAAAATAAGGCCACGATATCTGCAACAGAATCTATGTCATTTCTAGGCATCTATTAACCCTCCTATCGTTTGCCGTTTTGCCTTCTACACACACGTACTGTTAGAATCCCTATTTAACCATAGTCGCTATATAGTTAATTACTACATCTACTATTACTATTAAATTTACGGCAACTTCGGCAACCGTAACCGCCAATCCTTGGTGCGTATGGGGTTTCGCGATTGCCGTAAAATCATTTTTCGGGCAACCTTACGGCAACTATGGCAACCGCTTAACCCTACTTACGGCAACCTTGGCAACCTCTCGGCAACCATTTACGGCAACCGCTCAAAAACTCTTTGAACGCCATATCCAGATACTTTTGCTTTCCCGGTCCGCTCCGCCCAACCTGGTATGCGGCGTAAAATATCCATGATATCTTTTCCATCCCAAGGCTTCATGTCCCCACGCTTTTTCCCAAGACATTCGGCCCATATTTGGGCTGCACACACGCGCCGACGTGTCTGGCCTGTCGGGCGGTCCAGCTCATCCAGCTCCTCGGACTCCAGCCATTCCTGAATAAGCCCCTCCCGCGGGTCACTCTCCATATGTGCTGCCTGCTGCCGCTCCGCCTCCATACGGGCCTCGCTGTCAAGCTCCAAGGATTCCCCCGCCTTGAACCAGCTCAATACCTCCGCCCAGATTTGGCAGACCTCATCGTCGCTTAAATGGTCCCAATGACTGAGCTCCGCGCGCTCCGGCAGAACCTCAACCGGCCAAAAACGGCGGTTTCCGGTTGCATCTCTTAGAAACTCCCGTGTGTTCGTGGTCCCGAAGAAGACGCACTTCCGCGGAAACTCACTCACCTGACGGTCATAGGCCACCCGATAACGGTCCTCGGTCTTGGACAAGAATGCCTTCACCTCTTCGACTTCTGTCCTCTTCATGGCCGATAACTCGCCTATTTCAAATATCCAACCGCTCTGCAGATGCTCCCCCGCCTCTTTGTTCTCGAACGTCCGCAGGCTATCCGAGAACCATTCCCTGCCCAGCTTTGCCAGCAATGAGCTTTTCCCGGCCCCCTGTGGACCCACAAGGACAAGCATCTGATCAAACTTACATCCAGGACGATAGAGCCGTGACACAGCCGCAAGCAGCATTTTCCGCGTTATTTGCCGGACATAATGCGTGTCAGCCGCACCCAGGTAGACAGTGAATAGCCGCTCTGCCCGTTCCACACCGTCCCATTCTGCACTCTCGATATACGCTTTAATTGGATGAAACGTGTTCCGGTGGACAATCTCCGTAAAGGCGTTCTGGATGGTCTTCCCGCTGTTGATTCCGTGTATTTTGGAAAACCAGTGCTGTAGACGCTTATCATCGGCCCCCAGCCAAGGTTCATAAGAACGACCAACGCGTTCCAGATCACGCCACGGTAGCGGGCGCCGAACAACCTCCGTATTGCCGAAAGCGTCATAGGCCAGGACACCACGCCAAGGCCCATGTTCCAGCAACAGTTCCACATTGCCGGCCGTCGGCAAAGGCAGACTGGTCTTGTTGTGGATCTCCAGCTCTGTCTCCCAGTCGTCGTCCTCTAGGTCATCGTCTTCTAAGCTGCCTGCCATAGCATCAGCCTCTACCATATCTCCAAAGTCCGCGAAATCCGCCTGTCGTTCAGCAAGAGCAAGCTTTTTCACTTCTGGCAGCTTGATTATCCAATGCTCCATAGCCATGTGACTCGGCTTTTTAGCATCTGGCGTATGCTCCTTGACCCGTTCGTCCAGATGCCCAAACTTATGCACCCGAACAAGGTCGAATAGGTTATAGGTCCGGCCGTCAGCAACCGGATCGCTGTCCTGATGCGAATAGGCCAAGTCCTGTTCCGGATATATCTCCAGCCCGTTGGCGGATGTGCCGTGAGCGTAGGTGTAACGGTTTGGCATCGTCCCCGTGTGGTATACATCGGAGAGGAAAGTGTCAATGCCCTCCTCAATGGTGAACGCTCGGCAGAATAACCCTATCGTGCCAAATTTCTCACGTGGATCCTGTGCACGGGTAGCTGATACCCGAAGCGCCTTGACCTCATCCGGATGACGCGGCCACGCCGCTACGTCTGACCAGTCATCGTACTCTGCTAGCACGCTGTCAACGCTGACCGGATCTCCTTCATAGACCTCCAGCACCGGCTCCGCGTCCTTGCTGCAGCTCGGAAGGTACATCAGCCGGTGAATGTGGAACGTCGTCTTGTCAAAATACCGCATGCCGATTTGCTCGGCCAGCTTCCGGCTGACGGCCGTGTATTCGTCCGGCGTCATGGCGCGGTCAACCGGAATGATGAGCCGGTACTTCGGTTTCGCTGGACGGTGGCTATGTGTGGAATAGATAACATAAGCTGTACCACCCAGAACGAGCTCGCAGGTGAACAGGAAACTGTCGTCAGCAAAATCCGCGTCGAGTGTAATCAGGCTGCGGGTATCTACATTCTCTTTTTTGCGCCGACCGCCTCGGACAAGCCCGCCAACGAAAGCGGACCCGTCCTTCACTTTGCCTTTGTCTGCGACGTTCATCGTGTCATACTGCGCCATCGTCTCTGCTGTCCGCCGCACCTTCCGGAGACGATCGACAAACTCTTCCCATGTCAGATACTCCGGCTTCCAATTTGTGTCGGCGTGGTGCTTTCCGAAACTAATATCCAGTTCCATGCTCGTCACTTCCTTAAGTAAATCTCTTACGGGGTTACTTAATATTCAACTTGTTCGTCGTATTCTGGATGTTTGACTACTCTCATGGCCGTACATTCTTCATCGTCCATCATGTTAAGAATGAACGACGGGCATCCGTTTTCCCTTAGAATCTCCCTATCCGTTTTGCGCTGTTGCTCTTCCATTGTCCCATGTCCTTCCGTATTCATGATGTTGCATCGTCATCCGAAACAAGGAACAACCATTTTTCAAAACTTAACGGACTCATTCTGTTCTGACAGCAAGCAATGCAGTACATTTCGTAAGCCTTCCAGTTCACTTCATCGTTCATGCTCAATTCCTCCTAGTACGCTAGATATTCATTTTGTTACGAGTCGATTTTTAACATAATCGCCATCTGACAAATGTCCGTCCGGCTGCAGCCAAGTATCCGGGCGGCCTCTGACCGATTGCGGCGATAGCGCTTGTAATTGTCCAGCATCCAATCTCGCTGGAAGTCGGATATGATAAATTCCGGTTCTTTTGGCTTACACTCCGGCGCCATCATTTCATACACTCTTTGCTTTGCTACCTGCCGGACCACTCTCCGCCGTACCATGGCTGTCAAAGACTGCCGTACCGACCGGGGCGGTACCCCCAATACTTCCGCCGTCTTGACCGAGCTTCTATCGCAGTTGAAATAGGCGGTTAGCAGTTTCGCCTGATTCGCGGAAAGGCTCCCGTTTTCAAGATGACTGGCAATCATCTCAGCTTCGTTCATGCGAGCATCTCCTCCCAAGAGAATCGATCGGTATATTTAGGGATGCAGTGTTCTGGGAGATTCGCTCTGACAAGGGCTGCCGGAATGACCGGAGCTACTGAATTACCGCATTTTGCGACTTGCTCAGCCTGCGTAAAAGGCTTTCCGTTAAATACGAGATTAATAATGTACGATTCTGGAAATCCCTGCGCTCTGTAAAGCTCCCTCGGCGTCAACATACGCATACCAATATCGACTATTACGTAATCTACGCCCCGGATACGGACGAGCACCAAACCGAACCGGTCATGAGTCGTTACTGTGCCGAGTGGTTCTTGCAACTCCTGCCCGATACTGCTGCCATAGTAAGCGACCATGAAGGCGTAGACAGCACCGATGTGCATACCTCCGGCCGTGATAGTTGGGACTGGGTCAGTCATGGCGCTACCGATATTTTCACCACGGAATTTGATTAGATGACTCAACACAAGACCATAACGGTTTGATGTATCTAGTGTCATAATTGGCTGGTCAAGTGTCTGGCCTCGAACCTCATGTCGCTGCGTCTCGCTATGGTATTGGATCAGGTTTGCACATGCGAGCATATGCTCCCCCTTTGTCGTGATAGTTGTAAGGGGCTGGTTAAGCCCATACTGAAGCCGGTCACTTCCGTAGTTGGTCTGTCCGATTCGAACAATATATGGAGTAGCCAGCCCTATCCCATTCTTCCCGGTAATTGTTTGAAGTGGCTTGTCGAGTCCTTGCCCGCGAAAGTCCTCTCCACCATGATTCACGTTAACCAGGTACGGGGCCATGAAAGGCGCCCCACCAGCTGCAGCCACCTGCAAGATGAACTTGTCGATTCCGCGGGCAATCCGGCGCTTTGTGTTATCAGCCAGTTCACGCTTCCGCCCGAATATGGAGGGAACCGGAATCGACCAATCGATGATATCAGCTGCTCGTCTGTACGGTAGCAGGCCACCGGTCGTGATTTTGAAGGGCTTCGTGACAGGCACATGTGTAGGCTCCGGCCAGACAATCGGGCGCCCGTCTCTCCGAGCTATCATGAACAATCGTTTGCGAATCGTCGGCGCACCATAATCGCAAGCTTTCAAGATGCGCCATTCTACTTCATAGCCTTGCCGCTTCAGAGCGTTAACGAATGAGCGGAATGTCCGACCTTTCTGCGACTTGATCGGCTTACCGTATTCATCTAGAGGCCCCCAATCCTGAAATTCTTCAACATTTTCGAGCATAATCACCCGAGGACGTGCTGTTGCTGCCCAGCGAACCGCTACCCAGGCAAGCCCCCTGATGCCTTTCTTTCGCGGCTTTCCACCTCGGGCTTTACTGTGATGGGTGCAATCCGGTGAGAGCCAGCAAAGCGCCACCGGCCGTCCTCTGGTGACCTCCAAGGGATGGACGTCCCAGACCGACTCGCAATAATGCTTTGTGTCAGGGTGATTCGCTTCGTGCATAGCGATTGCCGCTGGGTCATGATTTATCGCAGCATCCACGCTACGGCCAATCGCCAGTTCAATCCCGGTTGATGCCCCGCCCCCACCGGCGAAGTTATCTATGAAAATTTCTGAAAAACACGAGTTCAATTAGAACGTCTCCCTTCTGTAAAGTATTTACAATGGACTTCTTGTCCTTTAAAATTGATCTATTCTAAGAAAAGGGAGAAGTCTCCATGAATGGATCATCTGAGAAACAGACGATACAGGTTGGTTTGGTAATGCCTATTGCACTGATTGATAATTGCGGGCCCGATCATTGGATTGAAGTAAAATCCATTATTATCGAGGCTCTTACAAACCACGAAAAATACCATTTTGAAACTCGCATCGTTAGCGAATCTGATAGTAGCGGACTTATTCACAAAAGAATAGTTCAGGGGCTCTACACTTCTGATATTGTGATATGTGATGTAAGCTGCAAGAACCCAAATGTGATGTTTGAATTAGGTATGCGACTGGCGTTCGATAAACCCACTATCATAATTAAGGATGACAAGACCAATTACTCATTTGATACAGGCGGTATTGAGCACATTGAATATCCAAGGGATTTAAGATTTGCAAAAATTAAAGATTTTAAGATCACTCTTCTTAAGAAAGTAGTAGCAACATATGAAGACTCAATAACGGATACGACACATTCCCCGTTTCTTAAAAATTTTGGTCAGTTCAAAGTGGCAAAGCTGGAAGAAACAGAAGTTACTCCTACCGACCTTATTTTTGAAAGACTTACGGAAATTCAAACTGATATTGCAACTTTAAAGCGGCAAATTGAACCAAAATCTTATGGTGGCAAGGTATCCGACAGTTCAAGATATCGACTAAAGCCCGCGATTGAACTTGCCATTAAAGATTCCGTAAATCAGTATATAAATAATTCGGATTCTGCAACTGTAAATGAGCTAGATGCTATAAGACACGTTACGAATAGTGGAATAATACCAGAAATTCCAGGTGCCTTACTTAAAGGTTATATAAGAGATTATCTTGATGAAATTGGATATTAGCTATTTAATCCTTCATATAAAAATCACATTCGAACCCGGCTGCTGCCAGCGGCAGCCCGGGTGCCCAATCAATCGGCTTACTCATCACGGCAACTACATGCTCTACAGAACCGGTCCCCAACGGCACCTCCAGCACTACCTCGTCATGTACATGCATCGCAGTCGCATATCCTTCAGCATCCAGGCGCATCAAGCTCTCGGCCAGACAATCCCGGGCAATGGCCTGCACCAAATTCTCCACCAACCGGCCGCCGTACGTCCGGTGCGACATCCATTTCTTTTTCACCTGATCCATTCCATCAAAGACAAGGCCCTCTTTATCGAAATTCGGGTCCGGCTTAATCCGCGGATTGACGTATGCAAGACTCCGTCCACTCGGCAAATCGGCGAATAACATCCCCGCTTCATACCGATAACGGACACCATGTGCCAGCTTGACAGTCGTTCTTTCCCGCACAGCTGTAACAGCAGCATCCTCAGCGGCATACCACAGCTTGACGATGTTCGGGTTGGCTGCACGCCACTGTTTAACTAGCGCCGGCAGCTCGTCCTCAGCTATACCGCCCTTAAGCGCCCCCATAGCAATCAGCGCATTCGGCCCACCTTGATAACCACACGCTAAAGTTGCTACCTTCCCCTTTGCCCGCAGCTCGTAATTGGCATTACCTTTCACAATCGTCTCAAAAGGCACTTTAAACATGTTGGCAGCTGTGGCTTCATAAATCTTGCCGTGTCCGCGAAATACGTCAAGCACCCAATGCTCGTCCGCCAGCCACGCAATAACGCGCGCTTCGATGGCGGAGAAGTCGGAAACGATAAACCGGCTATTATCTGAAGGAATGAACGCTGTCCGGATTAATTGGCTGAGAACAAACGGCGGCGCGCCGAATAACATTTCCAGCAGCTCGAAGTCTCCGCTGCGCAGAATTTCCCTCGCCAGTGCCAAATCCTCAATTTTGTTCTGCGGCAGATTCTGCACTTGAATCAGCCGACCTGCCCACCGCCACGTTCGGCCTGCGCCGCAAAACTGTAGCAAGCCCCGGGCCCGGTCATCTGCACAACTGGACCGTTGCATGGCATTGAATTTGTCCACACTGGTCTTGCCCATCTCCTGACGGATTTCCAGTACCCGTCGTGTTTCCTCATCCGGCGCCGCCTCAAGCAGAGCTGACATAAACTCCTTGCTAAGGCCGTCCGGTGTCTCCAGCCCGCGTTCAGCAAGCCAAGCTTTGAGTTGCTGCAGGCTATTTGGGTTATCAAGCCCTGTTATCTCTTTAGCCTCCTGCAGAAGCCGGACCTCATACTGCTCGTCGCATGCGATTGCAGCATTGTATAATGCCGGATCCAGACGAACGCCGCGGTCGTTAATGGTCTGGTCAAGCGCCCACAAACGCCATTCGTGTGCCGGTAGCGGGAAGCGTTCCAGATGACGCCGCACCTCGCGCTCCACGACAACATCCTGCCGGTTGTATTCGATATACTGCTGCCACTTCTCGGGGTCATGGTGCGGATAATTTCGTGTCCGGCCGCCGTTGACCTTCGTCGGCTTGCATGGCACGCTGAAATATTTGATAAGAGCCTTACCTTTGTTATCCTTCTGGGCGTCCAGCTTCAGCACTTCCGCAACACCCTCCAAGTAACCAGGCAAACCGAGTGCCAAAGCATGCACAGCAGTACAACACCACTCCAAAGGGTTACAATAGATGCCGAAATGCTTGGCAATAGCCGTCCTCTCAAAATTTGCGTTGAAAGCTGTCTTAAGAACGTGCGGATCCGTCAGGTCATTCCGTACTCTCTCCGGCAAATCTTCAAAAGCGGTCAAATCGACAACCTGAACTGGTTCATCCCCGTATGCGTATGCGAATAGAAGGATTTCAAAGTCTGGGGATTCGACGTAGCGATACACACCGCACTTCGTCAGGTCAACAGATGAGTAGGTTTCAAGGTCAATTTGCAAGACGGTCATAATACTTTCCCACCATGGCGAACAGGCCGCGTCGCGTTGAATACCATCTTCTGGCGAATAGCTTGTTCCAAATCGATTCCAAGGTAACCGCACATGTCGAAGATGCGGATAACAACGTCGGCCAACTCTGTTGGGATGCCGCAAGGCTTGTCTCCCTCGTAATAAACCTCCGTGAAGCCCCTACCGTTTCGGTAGTCTTCCAATGCCTCAGACAGCTCCGAGTGCATAAGGGCAATCATCTCACCAAATGTACGCGGCTCCTCGTACCATCCCTTATCAATAGCGTTTTGATGTGCTTCATGGGCAAGGCTGTTAATGCTGCTTACCTCATCCAAGCCGCGGACATATTTTTTTGTTGTGGAATATGCTTGGATCTCTTTGCCATGCTGCGAGCTGAGAATTTGAGTGTCGAGCCAGTTCAACAAATCTTTTTTCATACTGCCAACCTCCTGAAATTGGATAGGAAAGGGGACCCGTTGCCGAATCCCCTATGAAGGTATTAGTTCAGAAAATCTTCGTCGTCGCCGTCATTGTCAAACTCTTCGTCGGCAAATTCATCGCTTACGCTGCTTCGGCCGCCCAAGAAGTCTCCATCCTGTATTTTAACGATGTTATTCAAGCCGGCTGCAATGCCACGGTTCCCTTTCGCATCGAACGGGAAGAAGTTCAGGCTTACCTTGGCATAACATCCAGAATAGACCTCAGTGGTGTCGGTGATTTCCTGAAATTTAGTCTTACCGTTAGCATCTTTGCCAATGGGCTTTGCAATACCAGGCTTGTTTTTGCTGGAAGCATTCAGGAAGTAGTGGCCGGCATATGCTTCGTCGTCCGGACGCTCTTCGTCGCCGTCCCGCAGCGGCGTTTTGCAGTTTGCTGGAATTTTCCCGCCCCACTTGCTCTTGCCGAGCTCCTTCGCCGCATCAACAGCAGCTTTGATTTTGCGCAGTGTTTCCTTGTCCGATTTCGGAATGAGAATCGCAGTACTGTATTTTGCATCGCCCCCGTCGATTGACTGAGGTTCGAAAACGTGAGTATAAGAGAGACGTACCTTTCCTGTGATTACCTTAGTTGTTTGGTTGTCGATTGCCATTTGAACATGTCTCCTTTTGGTTGGTTTATTCGGTATCTTCTTGTATTCAAAACGCCATTTACGAGCATCATTGCCGATTTTCTCGAAAAGCTGCTTGCGAGCAACGCTTTTACTTGGGGCAACGATTCCGAAACACCATTTCTTTGACCAGTTACTCCAGACGCCCCATTGCTCGGTCATCCGAAATCCTCTCCCGCGAAATCAGCACTCACGCTGTTCAGCTCCGGCCGCCTGTCCGTCTCCGGCACAAGCACCGGTTTCCCTAGCGGTTTCACAATCAGACCATCCAGCAGTGCAGCAAGCTCCTTCTTGCCTATCCGCTTCTCCAGCTCACCAATGCCGAGCAACTCACGGGGCTTCAGATATTTATTTGCTTCCAGCTTGGCCTCTTCCAACACTTTCCAAGCAGTATCCTTGTCCGTAATGGCCCGGTTGCTCCGGCCTTCGACCAGCTTCCAGGACGGGATACGTTGTCCGGCTTTGGCCTGTTCAAAGGCGTAATCTTCGACATCAGCTGCCCAAGCTTTGAGCTGCTGCGCTATGTGCAAAATGGAGCCAATCTCATCAAGGCTCAGCAATGCAGGATCCTGAAACTCATAAGCAAGGGCCTTCAAGTTTTCATCAGCGCGGGTCCTGCAGGTTGCCTTGACCTTGCACCAGCGACAATGCTCTCCGGCTTTGTGTTCTCCTTCACCTGCGTCAGCCAAAGCTGCAGCAGGCCTGACCACTGTCTCCGCCCATTCCAGTAGCTCATCAATTTGCATGGTGTCCGTGCTGACACTGTCCAATCGGGGCTGTACGATGGTCATGGCAACCTCACGAATGTCGTAAAGGTAGCTGTAGGCCGACCACGCGCCGAGAGCATAAAGCCGCATCTGTGGGTTACCTGTCGCGCTGACTGGGACACCCTTCCCGTATTTCAGGTCAATCACTTCAAGAACCCCATCAGCAATCAGGACAACATCCCCGGTCCCTTTCCCATCCGGCACCCATTCCGAATAATCCAGACGCTCCTCCAGTAGCAGCACGGCATCAGAACTCCGAGCTTTCGCTGCCATGAAACGTTCCTCTACCAGCTCTACGTAATCCTGTACAGCGTTCTCCATTTCGGGTCCATAGTACGGACTGACCTCTTTGAAGTGAGCCATCTTGTCATCCAATTCTTTACGCTGACTTGAATTGCAGATGGTCAGGCGCCGACGCAGCCGGAGCTCGGCCAGTTCGTGCGCAGCTTCTCCTTCATTGGCGTACTCGCTCCTCGTATCTGGAATGGATTCCTGCATCCGGGCACTGGGCGGGCAGTTAATCCACTGCGCCGCCTTGGATGCGCCGAGTAAAGCATGTGTTCGTTGGGCATGCGCCACCATTACAGCAACGCCTCCAACTCCTCCATAAATGCGACCCGCTGCCCATCGGGAATATCCGAAATGGACTTGCTGCTAAATTGCTCAAGTAGCGCTTTAACCGCTGCGCGGCCGCCATCTTTCGCACCTACCTCCTGCGCTTTTGCCCGGAGATCCACAACAGTCGGCACAGGACCGCCAGCGGCGTTTTCATCTTGGGACTCCTCCTGCACCGCCTGCTTGACAGTCGGCTCTTCTTTTACCGTTTCCGACTTGGAACGCTCCTGACGGGGTTTGCTTGCCTTGGATACTTCTTGTGCGGCTGGAGCTGCTACGTTGGCTGAGCCAGTAAACAGTGCATGCAGACCAACAAATTCCTGATGAGCTTGAGCGGCATTATCGCCTTTGATGATAATTTCGATTGACATATGAGTCCTCCTATATTGAATGAATTGAAAAATATGATATACTGGCCTTAATTGATTTGTTTTTTCTGATTAGCTGCCCTGGTCGGCAGCTTTTCGCATTTCATAGCCATACAGAGCATCTTCGATGGTAAATAGCTTGCGGGCATAGCTGTGCATCCCGCCTGTGCTGCAGGCGTCAGCGTCACACACTTGCTGAATCCAAAAAAATGTACCGTCCAACCTTGTAGCCCCTCCTCTCATGCCGCCAGATAAGCCTCCCATGTACCGAGCTGCACCCGGGCAACGAACTCTTCAAATGTCAGGCCATACCGTGCATTTACACTGTGATAGACAAAATAATCACCGAGCTTGTCCAGCCTCTCGTCCGACATCGCACTTCTTCTCTCCTTTCTTTGGCACGTAAGGAATGAAATCCACGCCTTCCGGCAGGTTCTCTCTGACTTCAACCAGGACACCGTGGGCGTTAATTTTTGCGTATACGATAATTTGCTGCCATTTCATTTGGGTGTTCACTTCCTTTCATGCTGCTTAATCCCACTCTCCTCCTTGAAGGCGGAGAGTCGTTCTCCCGTAAGAACCGCGTTGCTACGCCAATGAATTAGCCGTGTTCCTGTCAAAGCGTCTACCCACGCGTTGATTTTTTTATTACCAGCTATTCACGATTTCTTCGATTGCCTTCAAAGTGGGCTGAGCCAACCACCAACGCTTGCGATTCTTCTTGCGCTCATGCATCCTGACTCTTGGGTCAGGCAAAATATCGTCTTCCAAATACCTCACTGACATCGACGTCAGCTCGCTGAGTTTGTTGATGTCGACCAGCAGTAACTGCTGGTTGATTTGTCTCTGCAATTCACGCTCAATGAAACTTGCTACTGCCTTTTCATCGATTTCAATGTTGATTTTTGCTGTTTGTAGCAATCTTCTTCACCGCCTTCCGCCCGATAATCAGGCTACCGGTTTAAGCTTCATCCTTTATTTCAATTCTGTGCAAAATTGCGTTGCCAATTTGTCCTCGTTTTCAGCATCCATATAAGTAACAACTTCAAAATTGAGGGCGTTAAAATCGGAACTACTATCTAATCCTTCAATATCACGAAGCACATTGTACTGTTAAGTTTTGCTCACAAGGCTGCTATCTCTTTAACACACGACTTGTATCTATTAATGAAGTATATTTGCCCTTTACCAGTGACTTTCGGTGTTTTGCTGATGGTGACGTGACCATCAGAATGCGTAATACTGGTTGCTTTTATTTCGAACAATCCCATCTCCATTGAGCGCTGTGTGGGCATATTGTAATCAGAGCCTTTCCGGCGAATCAGATACCCTTCCTCCCTAAGTTTTTCAAACAAACGCTTCTCGCCGGTATCCACTCCGTTTTGCTTTAGGATTTTCGCCAAATCCCTAACAAGTATGCTTGTCTTACTCACCGCGACAGAATCAGCAAATATCACCTTCGGCTTGTCCGTTTCAACCTTTGCAGCTAATTTCGCCTTCTCCTCGTTCGCCTGCTTCAGACGTTTCGCCAAATCTATGATCGTATCGGGGTTGAGCAGCACCTCCTCGATTTTGGCCGGAGTAAGGTATCCGCCGTGTTGACGGATAGCTGGAAGGATTTCGTCAGCCACCTTAGCCTGAAATACTTCAGCCACTTCGTTTTTGGCTTTCATGGCAAGGCGGTAAAAGATATTTTCTGGGATGAATCCGTCTTTCCCAACTTGTTGGGAAAATCCGATTTCTGACAAGTAGCCATACACTGTTTCCCAACGAACATACTCATTGCCGTTTTTGGACTGAATAAAACCAAGTCCTCGTGCGACATCTTCAAGATTCAACTGTGCAGTTCCGACAACGTCCACGTATCCGCGAACGCCTTGAATAATTAATGGAGCAGCCATTCCGCTTACCTCGCTTCCATTTCGAGTATTTGAGCAATGACCGGCTTTTGCTTTACTCCTTCACGTGTGCCTTTAAAAATCTCAGATACATAAGTTACTGACACGCCAAGCTCAGCAGCCAATTCCTTCATCTTAATGTTCTTTTGAAGCATGATCGTCCTTGCTTTCAATCCAAATTCAGTGTAGTGAGTCACTTACATCCCCCTCCTTCCTCCCAATCTTTGTAAAAACACAGCTTAATTGTTGACATTCGACCGAAAATATTCTATTATCGGAAAGAAGGCATAACCAAATAAAATTCGTTGGGGAACGATTTTTAAACGTGGGTCATTTGACCTCTGGTTTTTTATTGCCTTTTTTGCTGCCAATTAAGCTGTTGACCTCATAATAACCGAAAATATAGATTCGGTCAACACCTATAATCGAAAATTTAGATTTTTTTCTTTTGGAAGGATGCGTGTTGATTATGAGTATAGTAGAAAATATAAAGCGCTTGTCCAAAGAGAAAGGCACAACTATCCCTAAATTAGGGATGGAGCTTGGTTTTGGGAATGGGGCAATCTATAACTGGGATAAAAGTTCACCATCGATAGATAAAATACAAAAAGTAGCTGAGTACTTCAAAGAATCCGTAGACGTAGTATTATATGGTTTTGAGCTCACTAGATTTGAGGAGCTATTTAGGATCATCATGAATAAAAGAACCTGCGAACAATTCGCCAATGATTCAAGCATAGATTTAGATATAGTAGAAAATTACGCTTTTGGCATTACTACTGAAAAGCCGCCTTTAGATTTAGTTAAGAAACTAGCAAGTAGCAATCCATATAAGTTAATTGTTGATGACGAGAGTCTATTTGCAGCAGCTGGATACAAATTGGAGGAAATCGGCAGCAATCCGCTAGATGACATCCCCCTGGAACTGCTACACCACTACCAAGAACAAGGGATGAGTGAATCTGAAATGGCCGTAGCTTATGCAAAATTTAGGGAAGCCGAACTTCAAGATGTCATGAATGAACCTGACACTATAGCGGCACACCATGACGGTGAAATTCAGATAAATACAATCCCTGATTGGGCAACATCTAAAGACAAACTAGATTTCAAAAAATTCCTTGAACAGGATGCCGAGCTTATGTTCGATGGAAAACCTATGAGCGAAGAGTCCAGACAGCGTATCCTGGGTTATGTTGAAGGTCTATTCTGGGAAGCTAAAGAATTGAATAAAAAAGCTCGCAGCAAAAAGCAGTCAGATAATACCTAAGCCATATAAACAATTTAAGGGTCCTATACCTTGGGGTCTCCCGCCGTAAGGCGGTTTCCTACACACTCAAAACCAAACATATGTTCCGATTTCAGAGAATCTGAAAGGAGGTGATGCCCTAACTATTCCGTCCCCAAGAGCGTCTACCCACGCAAAAGGATGGATACGTATGGAACTCCACAAAACGAAACATGATGAAGTGTACTATTATTTTCTGAAAAATGGCGATAAGCGTTATTTGTACCGACACAAGTATTACGATAATCTTGGGAAGCGGAAAGAGAAGAAGGAGAGCGGGCTTGTAACGGAGAAGGAAGCGTTGCAGGCGCTGATTGAAGTAAAGGCCGCGCTGCTGAACGGGCAAGTAAAGCAAGTCGAGCACAATCAGATGACCGTAGCCCAATGGCTGGACATCTGGTATGAGACGTACAACAGCAGCTGGGAAGTCACGTCGAGAAAACAGCGGGAAAACGCGATCAAGTACCAAATGAAGCCGCTTCTCGGCAAGTACAAGCTCAACTCTCTGGACAAGACAACGTATGTCCGGGCGTACATCAATGTCCTTAAACAGAAATATAGCGACCGGACGGTGGCGCTATTCCATCGCTTGTTTAAAATCGCCATTAACGCAGCCGTAGAGGATGAGATCATCCCACGGAATCGATTCCAAAAAGTAACCGTCGAGGTCAACGACGGGCTGGAGAACGTCCTAACGGCGGCGGAACTGGATTTATTTCTGCAAACAGCCAAGCAATACGAGAACATCACGAACTACACACTCATTCTATTACTCGCCTTTACTGGACTCCGCAAAGGCGAAGCGCTTGGTTTGCGATGGAAGCATATCGACTTTAACGAGAATACACTGACGGTTGAATGTACCCGCGACCGATATGGATGTAGAACGCCTAAAACGAAAAACAGCTATCGCACGATCCCAATTGATCAGGTGCTGGTTAATCAACTTCTTACTTATCAACGGTGGTGTGTAGAGACAAAGTTCTCATACGGCATGAAGCTGGATAAGGAGGACGACTTCATCTTCATCTCATTCCAGGACGGAATGCCGATCGCGGAGAACATGGCCTTCTACTCGTTCAAGCGTATAATTAAGAAACTTCAAAAAGAAAAAACACCGATTAGAGAAATCAGCCCGCATGGCCTCCGCCATACGCACGCAACCATTCTGATCAATCAGGGGATACCGGTCAAAACAATCGCTGATCGGTTAGGCAATACGCCGGACATGATCCACAATGTGTACGCCCACTCGTTCAAGGAATATGAACTGAAGGCGGTATCTGCTTTCAGCGGCAGTCTGACTTTTGGGGCGAGTGGGGCTAAAAGTGGGGCTACTTGAACGGACAACGCCCGCAAGCCCTTATATATCAAGGCTTTTTGTCATCGTCGAGTTCTACAGCCGTTAATTGTAGTCAACAGAGCACTATCCTCCGGGATAGTGCTTTTTTTTCATTTCGATTCTTTGTGCTCTATCAGCATTCAAGCCCCGGAATGGCAGAGCCGGGACCATTTGTACATTGTCCCTTGTACATTGTCCCTGGCTCCGGGCTGTTGCTCCATGGCGCAGCCAACCGCCTACCATACAGCGAAACCGGCGTGCTGGATCGGCTGGCGATAGCGGCGCGAGACGCTCTATTTTTTCCCAGCTCAGTCGTTGCCCCTTGTGGATAGCCCGACAGAGAACAGCCCCTCGGTTACTGCGGGATATGCCTGCGCATAACTCACATTCCGCACCCCTACGACTCTGAAAATGGCCAATTTTGGTGTATGCTAGAGTTATAGAATCGAGAGTCGGGTCAGGAGTGGATACAACGATGCAAATGGAAAATTTCTATGAAGTCGGTTATCTGCCGTTACTCAGCGGCATCATGAA